>DASQBG010000173.1:0-62395 GCA_035635335.1 Myxococcales bacterium
CGCGCCGATGGCCATCCTCGAGCTGGTGGAGAAGTCGAAGGCCGAGGACAAGCCGGCCGAACCGGAGAAGAAGGCCAAGAAGCCCGCCAAGTCCGAGGCCTCCTCTTCCGACAAGCCCGAAAAGCCCGCCAAGCAGAAGAAAGAAAAGAAGAAGGACGAACCGGAAAAGCGCTAGGTCCTCTCTTCCAGCACTCCCGCGAAGGCGGCAGGCCCCTCGGCCTCGCCGCCTTCTCGCCTTTCACCGTCAGACCGATGGACTAAAAGCGTCTCACGCAGAGCTCGCAGAGGGCGCAGAGGAATGATTCTCAATCAGCTGTCGGAAATGGTCATCGGTGCGGCTATCGAGGTCCACCGTGAGCTTGGCCCCGGGCTCCTCGAATCGGTCTACGAGGCCTGTCTGTCCCACGAGCTTTATGAGCGTGGGTTGGTCGTCGAACGCCAGAAGGCGCTACCCGTCCGTTACAAGTCGGTTCTCGTCGACCTCGGATTGCGGCTGGATTTGATCGTCGATGGTCAGCTCATCATCGAGATCAAGTCTGTTGAACGCTTGGAGCGCGTTCACGAGAAGCAGCTGCTCTCGTACTTGAAGTTGTCTGGCTGCCATCTCGGGCTGCTCATGAATTTCAATGTGCCACTCATGCGCGAAGGCATCCGCCGAATCGTGCACCGGTTTCCGGAAGCGCAACAGAAACCGATTCCCTCTGCGCCCTCTG
Organism: Myxococcales bacterium; assembly: GCA_035635335.1. Lineage (GTDB taxonomy): Bacteria > Myxococcota > Myxococcia > Myxococcales > 40CM-4-68-19 > VBKO01. The sequence continues at coordinate 714 of DASQBG010000173.1, forward strand.
CGAGCTCTGCGTGAAACGCTTTTAGTCCTACGGGGCGGAGAGGCGGATGCGGATTCGGGAGATCAGCTCGGCGTTTTCGAAGGGTTTGCGGATGAACTCCTCGGCGCCGGCGGCAAAGGCGCGTTCGACCACGTCCTTGCCGGGGCGGGCGGAGACGACGAAGACGGGCACCTCGGCGGTGCGCGGGTCGCTCTTCAGCTCCTTGCAGAGATCGATGCCGTCGCGGTCCGGCATGGCGATGTCCAGCAGCACCAGGTCGGGCCGACCCTGCTGCAGCTGCTCGAGCGCCGCGGCGGCGCTGGTGGCGACGCTGGACTCGATGCCCTCCAACTCGAGCAGGGTAGAGAGGAAGGTGACGATCTCGGGATCGTCGTCCACGACCAGCACCTTGCTGGGGAGGCCGCGATTCATCACTTCAGCTCCGTCTCGTAACGGCCGCGGTCGCAGTCGAGCGCCAGCGACTGCAGCAGCAGGTTCTTGGGAGGCCGGCGCAGGATCTTCCCCGAACCGTCTTTCACCGCGAACGCCTTGTCCAGGTCGAGCGGCAGGCTCTCGCCGGCCGCGATCTCGTCCCGCGAGTGCGAATAGATCCCGTTCACGACGATGCGGGCGTGCTTCCAGGCAAAGCTCGAGTCGTTGCGCACGAAGATGAGCGTGGACACCGGCAGCTCGACATGCTGCACCTTCACGTACACGCCCAGCGGGTTGGACGAGTAGAGCTGCCCGGTCAGCGTCGCTGCCACGATCAGCCCATAGCAGCCCAGAGCATAGGCGCGCCAGCGAGAGTGCTCGGGCCGGGCCCGGAAATCGCCGACGGCGGTCGCTCCGCGCGTCCTGACCTGGCCGAAGAGCGTCGAGCTGCCTCGGACCAGCGCACCCGCAGCGGCCGAGAGGCCCCGGGCGAGTACCGAGGGACGCTTGGGCTCGGGCGGCCCGGCCGGGCGGGCGCGGGCGGGTTCGGAGGACGCCGCGGGCGCGCGGGCCGGCTCGGGGCGCGCCGGAGCGGTCCGGGGCCCGGCCGCCGCCACGCCCGGGGTCGGGCGGACGGCCGTCCCGGAAGCCGCGGTAACGGGCGTCATCATGGGGATGCCGCCTGGGGTCGGAGGGACAGGGCGCCCTCCCGGTCCCGGGACCGCCGGGCTAAGGTGCACGCCGCTTGCGGCCGGGCCGCGCGGCGAGACCGTCGGCGTCGGTATCCCCGGGGGCGGGACTGCCGGCGGGCCGCCGAAGGCCGGCGTCGTGCCGCTGGGAGAAGCCGGAGCGGGCCCCGCGGCCGGAGCCGGTCCACCGGGAGCGGCCCGCCCGCTGACAGCAACGGGCCCCTGGGCTGGGGAGACTGCCGCCGCCGCCGCAATGACCGTCGGCGTACCCGCGCGCGGCGCGGGGCCAGCCGGCCCGGCGCCGGGCGACCGCATCGCCGGCGCCCCCGCGGGTGCGGCATTCCCGGCGGCGGACCTCGGCGGTGCCGGGGTGGAGAGTGGCGGCGGGGAAGCAACGGGTGGGCGCGCGCTCGTTGCCGGCGCGACCGGCAGAGGCGGCGCGGGAGTGCGGACCAGCCCGGGCGCTGCGGCTCCGGCAGGCGCAGGCCGCGGGGACGGTGCCGCCGCGATGCGCGGCGTCTGGGACGAGATCGGAGTCGTGGGCCCCGCGCCCACCTGGGCCACCGGAGGCGGCGCGGTCTCTGCCGCGCCGGCGTCCGGAAGCCGCGGCGCCTGCGCAAGAGCGCGAGCTCCGACCGACGGTGGGTGGTGGGCCGGAGGCGGGGCCGCGGCAACCTGGGCGCCGCTCGCCGCCTGTGCGGGGCGAAACGGCCGCTGCGCTGGAACGGCATGGCCAGAGGGCGCCGAGGGCCGTGGAATCGATGGCGCGGCCCCTGTCCCGACCTGTGGCGGTCCTGACGGCAACGGTGCTGCACCAGCGCGCGCGGGCGCCGGGCGGCCTTGCGGCGGCGCAGGCGTGGGGACGGGGGCGGAGCGCGGAGGGGATCCGGCGATCCCTGGCGGGGCGGGGCGCGGTCCGGGAGCGGAGGGAGGTCGCGGCGGCGGCGGCGCCGGCCGGGCGCCTGCCGGACGCGGCGCACCTGGAGGCAGGGGAGGCGGCGGAACCGGCCGTGCACCTGGAGGACGCGACGGACCGGCCTGCCCCGGGGTCCCGGAGGCCGGTGGTCGCGCCGTCGCGGGAGTCGGTGGCGGAGCGCTCGACGGGGCGGGTCGCGGTCCGCTCGGCGAAGGCGGCGCGCCCGGCCGGGCGCCGGCGGGCGGCGGTGGCGTGGGCCCGGCGCCTGAGGGCGGTCGAGGCGGTGCCGGAGAGGCAGGTCGGGCGGGCTGACCGGTACCCGGTGGTGAGGTCGGCGTGACGGGGGCCGGCCCGGAGGCGGCCGGCGGGGCGTGCAAACCGGGCGTGACGGCACTCGGCTCTCGCGGCTGCCCGCCTAGCCCCGCCTGGACGGGCGGCCGGGCGTCGTGGAGCGTTCCGCTCGGGCCAGCGGCCTGGTCGGGAGCCGGAGACGTGGGCGCGGCGGCGCCGGACGACGCCGGTTGACCCGGTTCGCGCGGCTGCCCAGGCTCGCTCACCTTCTCATCGTACCGGATGAGCCGACCGAGGCAAGCCTGCGACCGCGCGCCGTCTCAATGCGGTCAATCAGGGGTGTGCGGAGTGGGTGAGCCACATCCGAACACATCGCTATTTCAACGGGTTGCCTTCGCTCGATGGCGCTCGAGCGCCGTCCGTCGGGGCTCCGCGGGCAAGGCGCGGGGTGGGGGGATGCCGGCGGGTGATCAACGCGTGGCGTCAATGGCTCGGGAAGCGAACCCCGCGGCCCGGCGGAACCCCGGGTCGACCGCGAATGGCGCGAAGGCAGGCTCCGCCTCCATCTGCTCGCGCGATCGCCGGGTCGTCTCCGCCGTGGCGCGGTCGAGCGCCTCGCCCTTCATCCCCTGTTCGGCGAGCCGGCGCCGCGCGGCGGCTTCCACCCGCTGGTTCGCCGCGGCGAGCCCCTCCGCCGCACGACCACGGTCTCCGCGGCGCGCAGACCACAGAGCGCGTCCGAACCATCCCTCCGGCGCGTCCGGCGCGACCTCCACCAGCCGATCGAACGTGCGGCCCGCCTCGTCCACTTGCCCGTCCTCGAGCAGGGCGGCGCCATATTGGAACAACGCGGGCACGTTGCGGGACTCGAGGTGCACCGCAGCCTCGTAATCGCCGAGCGCGGCCTTGGAATCTCCGGAGCGCTGGTACAGGTTGCCGCGGGACAGCAGGAGGTAGAGGTTCGTCGGCTGCCCTCGCAAAGCGATCGTCAGCTCCTCGCGCGCATCCGACAGCTTGCCCTGGGCGGTGAGCACGCGCGCGGCGCCGATGCGCGCGGTGAACGCCCCGGGATCGCGCGCCGCGGCGTCGCGGTAGGCGGCGAGCGCCTCGTCCTTGCGCCCCAGGTCGTACAGCACGTCGCCGAGGCGCTCCGCCGGCAGGGGACTCTTGGGCGCGAGGCGCGCCGCCTCGCGGTACTCGGCGGCGGCCTCCTCGCGCTTGCCGTTGTTGACCAGCACGTTGCCCCGGGCCAGGTGAGGGGCGGACGGATCGCCCGTGCAGGCGGCGGCGCAGGCGAGCAGGGCGGCGAGGCGGCGCATCCGGCCGGGAAGTCTACTCGCAAGCAGCGTCTGACCCTCGCGAAAAAGATGTCGCGGACCCCGGCTACGCGCCGCTGCGCTTCGCCTGCCCCAGCTCCTTCCCCAGCCGGCGCTCGACCCAGAGGTACTCGGTCAGGACCTGGGCGCACACCAGCATCGGCGTCGCGACCACGGTCCCCAGCAGCCCGAAGACGGCGCCGAACACCCCCTGACCGAACAGCAGCAGCGCCGGCCGGACCTCGACCGCGCGCCGCATGACGACCGGCTGGACGAGGTACCCCTCGACGAGGTGGACGCCGAGGTACACCGCCCCGGCGAGCACGAAGTGCCGCGGCGATTGCGCCAGCCCGGCGAGGAGCCCCGGGACGGAGCTGGCGATCGCGCCGACGTACGGGACGAAGGTGCCGAGGAAGGTCAGCACGCCCAGGAGGAGCCACTCCTCCATCCCGACCACCGCGAGGCCGAGGGCGGTGAAGAGCCCCATCAGCGTCATCGAGATCACGATCCCGCCGACCCACTTGCGCAACCCTTCGCCGGTGCGCCGCCACGCCTCGTCGAACACCCCTTCGTGCTTGACGGGGATCAGGAGCCGCACGCCTTTCCGGTAGACGTCGGGCTGGTAGACGAGGAAGGCTCCCAGCACGATCACGAGGATCACTGCGGTGACTCCGGAGACCACCGCGAACAGCGCGGGCACCGCCTTCTCGCCGACCTTCGCCGCGACCTCGGGCGCCTTCTCCACGGCCTCGCCCTTCTCCCGCGAGGCCCCGGCGCCGGTCGACGACTGCACACGGCGCACCCAGCCCTGCGCCTTCTCGATCGCGCGCGGCGCGCGCTCGCGCAGCTGCTCCACCTCGCGCTGCAGCACCGGGGCCGCCAGCGCGACCAGGCCGGCGGTCGCCCCGACCAGCGCGATGAGCACGAGAAGCACCGCGAGGCCGCGCGGCATCACGCTCGAGAGCCAGCCGACCGGGAACGAGAACACGACGCCGATGAGCACGCCCAGGAATCCGAGCAGCACCACCTCGCGCGCGAGCCACAGCGCAGCGAGCCCGGCCGCGCAGGCGAGAAGGACCAGGCCGACCTGCACGGCGCGCCTGCGCTCGGCGAGGGTTTCCACCGGAGCGCTGCCTACGCGGATCGGGGCGATTGCGCGAGGGCGGCCGGGCGGCATTGGCCTGCAGCGAACAGCCGAGCGGAAATCCTTCAGCGGGCGGCGGGCAGGCGCACCGCGAACGTCGCTCCCGAATCCGTCTCGAGGAGCGAGAGGGCGCCGCCGTGCGCTTGCGCGATCTCGCGCGAGGTCGACAGGCCCAGCCCGTTGCCGCCGGGGCGGGTGGTGACGAACCGCCGGAAGATGCGCTCGCGGTCCTGCGGCGGCACGCCGGGACCGTCGTCGGCCACGACCACTTCGGCTTGGCCGTCCACCGCGCGAGTGGTCACCTGGATGCGCGTGCGCGCGAAGTCGAGCGCGTTGAGGAGCAGGTTGAGCAAGAGCTGCCGCACGGCGAACGGATCGCACACCACCCGCGGCGGCTCGCCCGAGACCTCCTGCAGCTGCAGCTCCTTCATCCGGGCCATCGGCCGCACCATCGAGAGGGCGTCGCGGACCAGCTCGTTCACGTCGCGCGGAATGCGCGCCCCGCGCTCGCCGCTCGAGTAGCTCAGGAAGCTCTGCAGCTGGGCGACGGTGCGGCGCGTCTCGTTCTCCACCTCGCGCAGGTGGCGCATCACCTTCGCGTCGGTGCCCGCCTTCTCGCCCAGGGTGCGCGAAAGCTCGGTGAAGCCGAGGATCACGGTCAGCGCGTTCTTCATCTCGTGGGCGAAGCCCGCGGTGAGCAGGCCGACCGTGCTGGTGCGCTGCGCGCGCTCGAGCGCATGGGAGATCTCGCCCATCCGCCGCTGCAGCGTCCACCCCGAGGCGACGCCGAAGACGGCGAGCAGCACCACGGCGAGGTACATGAGGCCGCCCAGGTTCACGCCTTTCCAGAGCCCCACCACCAGAGCGGCGGTGGCCAGCAGGAAGATCACCGGCCCCCAATAGAGCGCGGCGACCGCCACGCGGCGGGCGGCTTGCGCGGCGAGCAGGCCGGGAGAAGCGGGCTTGCGCTGGGGCACGGCAGCGCAACCTACCAGAACTTCCGGCCGGGCCGCTTCGGGAGCATCATGCGGCGCGTGGAGGCGCTTCGAGGGCGCCGCGTGCTGCTCTGCGTGGGCGGCGGGATCGCGGCGTACAAGTCGTGTGAGGTGGCGCGGCTGTGCGGCAAGGCCGGCGCCGAGCTGCGCGTCGCGCTCACGCCGGCGGCGCAGCGCTTCGTGACCCCGCTCACCTTCCAGGCGCTCACCGGGACCCCGCCGTCGACCGACCTCTTCGACGCGCAACAAGAGCTGGCTGCCGGGCACATCGCGCTGGCGGACTGGGCCGAGCTGGCGGTGGTGGCACCGGCGACGGCCGATCTGCTGGCACGGCTCCGGGCCGGCGCCGCGGACGAAGTGGTCACGGCGACGCTGCTGGCGATCGACCCGTCGCGCTGGCTCCTCGCGCCGGCCATGAACGAGCGCATGTGGGCGAGTCCCGCGACGGCTGAGAACGTGCGCGTGCTGCGGCAGCGCGGCGCGCGCCTGGTGGGGCCCGCGGTCGGAGAGATGGCCGAGCGCTCGCATACCGGGCCGGGGCGCATGTCCGAGCCGGGCGAGATCGCTCTCGCGGCCGCCGCCGCCCTGGTCCCGCGCGATCTGGCGGGCGTGCCCGTCCTGGTCACTGCCGGGCCGACGCGGGAAGCGCTCGACCCGGTGCGATTCCTGAGCAACCCTTCGAGCGGCAGGATGGGCTTCGCGCTGGCGGAGGCGGCGCGCGACCGCGGGGCGGAGGTGACGCTCATCGCCGGTCCGACCGAGGTGCCGCCTCCTTCGGGCGTGCGCTGCGTGCGCATCGTGAGCGCGCAAGAGCTGCAGCAGGCGCTCGACCGGTCGCTGGACGGAGCCCGTGCCGTGGTGATGGCCGCCGCGGTGAGCGACCAGCGGCCCGCGCAGGCCGCGCTTCAGAAGATGAAGAAGAAGGACGGCGAGGAGACCCTGCTTCTGGTCCGCACGCCGGACATCCTCGCCGGCCTCGGCGCACGCTACGCCGGCGAGGCGAGGCCGCCCGTGCTGGTCGGGTTCGCGGCCGAGACGGAGCGGGTCGAGGAGCACGCCCGCGAGAAGCTGCAGCGGAAGAACCTCGACCTGATCGTGGCCAACGACGTCTCCGCGCAGGGCGCGGGGTTCGCTTCGGAGACGAACCGGGTGGTGGTGCTGGATCGCGACGGGGGCCGCGCCGAGCTGTCGGGCAGCAAGCTGGCCGTGGCGCATGCCATCTGGGACCGCGTTCGCGCCCGGCTGCGCTGAAAGGCCCTCGCCCCTGCGTTCCGCTATAGTCGAGGGGTGGAGACCGACGTGCAGGGAGAGCTGGCGGCCGCCGTCGCGGAGCTGCGCGCGTATCTGAGCTGGGCCGAGGAGGGCGGACCGGTCATCATCGCGCTCCCGCCGACTCCGATTCCGACCTCGACCGCGACTTCGACCTCCACCGCGACTTCGACCTCCATGCCAAAGCTGCCGATCGTATCGCTCGACGAGGTGCGCGCCCGGATGGGCGAGTGCACGCTGTGCAAGCTGCACAAGGGCCGCCACAACATCGTCTTCGGGGTCGGCGATCCGAAGGCGCGGCTCATGTTCGTCGGCGAGGCGCCCGGCGAGGACGAGGACCTGAAGGGCGAGCCGTTCGTGGGGAAGGCAGGCCAGCTGCTCACCAAGATGATCGAGGCGATGGGCCTGCGGCGGCAGGACGTCTACATCTGCAACACGGTCAAGTGCAGGCCGCCGAACAACCGCAATCCGGAGCCCGAGGAGTTGGCCGCCTGCGAGCCTTTCCTCAAAGGGCAGCTCGCCTCGGTCAAGCCGGAAGCGATCGTCACGCTGGGCAAGTTCGCCGCGCAGGCGCTGCTGCGCGAGCAGACCCCGATCAGCCGCCTGCGCGGCCAGTGGCGCGAGTACGAGGGGATCCCGGTGATGCCCACCTTCCACCCGGCCTACCTGCTTCGCAGCCCGCAGGAGAAGGTGAAGGTCTGGGAAGACCTGCAGTCGGTGATGAAGAAACTGGGACTGGAGCGCCGATGATCGCCGCGCTCGCCGCCGCCTCCTTCGTCGCCTACGCCGAGCTGACCGGCTCGGTGGACCCCGGCTCGGCGCGGTACCTGATCGACGCCATGCGTGACGCGGAGGCGCAGGGCGCCGAAGCGCTCCTGATCCGCATCGACACGCCGGGTGGGCTGCTCGCTGCGACGCGCGACATCGTCCAGGCGGAGCTGTCCGCCAAAGTGCCGGTGGTGGTGTGGGTCGGGCCGCCCGGCGCGCGGGCGGGCTCGGCGGGAGTGTTCATCACCCTCGCCGCCCACGTGGCCGCCATGGCGCCGTCCAGCAACATCGGAGCGGCGCACCCGGTCGACATCGTCGGGAAAGGCGGGGCCGAGAAGAGCCCCGAGCTCGATGCGATGACCAAGAAGATCGAGAACGACACCGCCGCCTTCATCCACGGCATCGCCGAGCGCCGCTCGCGCAACGTGGACTGGGCGGAGAAGGCCGTTCGCGAGAGCGTCTCGATCACTGCCTCCGAGGCCCTGCGCGAGAAGGTCGTCGACCTGGTCGCCGAGGACGTCCCGGAGCTCTTGCGGAAGATCGACGGCCGCGAGGTGCACCTCGGCGGCGAAACCCGCCGGCTGCGCACCTCCGGCGCGGAGCTGCGCACGGTCGAATGGACGGTGCGCGACCGCGTGGTGCACGCGCTGGCCGATCCGCAGATCGCCGTGCTCATCGGTCTCTTGGGCGTGATCGGTATCATGCTCGAGCTGTTTCATCCGGGCACCATCGTCCCCGGCGTGGTGGGCGCCATTTGCCTGCTCATCGCCGGCGTCGCCTTCCAGATGCTGCCGGTCAACGTCGGCGCCCTGGCGCTGTGCATCCTGGGTGTCGGGCTGCTGGTGGCCGAGATGTACGTGGGCGGCCACGGCTGGTTCATCGGCGCCGGCACGGTCTGCATCGTGATCGGGTTGCTGTTCCTCATCGGGCACACCGGCCGGGGCTTCTGGGCCGACCCGGACTTCGGCCTCGGCTGGGGCGTGGTGATCCCGGTGGGAGCGGCGCTGGGCCTGATCAGCGCCACCCTGGTATGGAAGCTCACCAGCAGCGCGAGCCAGCCGCTCCAGTCCGGCGCGCCGGGCCTGCTCGGCGAGGAGGGCGAGGTGCGCGAGGCGGTCGGTCCCGGAGGAGGGCGCGTGCTGGTGCACGGCGAGCTGTGGTCGGCGCGCGCGCCGGTGCCCATCCCGGAGGGTGCCCGCGTCCGCGTGGTGGGCGTCCGCGGGCTCACCGTCGAAGTGACGCCGATCGAACGTCAGCTGAAGGAGGCAACGTGAGCCCCCTGTGGTTCTTCCTCGTCCCCGTCGGGTTGTGGCTCATCTCGGGGTTGCGCGTCATCCAGGAGTACGAGTCGGGCGTCATCTTCCGCCTGGGCCGCTTCGCCGAGGTGAAGCGCGCCGGTCTCAACTGGATCGTCCCGGGCGTGGACCGCATGGTGAAGGTCGACCTGCGCACCGTCACCCGCGACGTGCCGCCCCAGGACGTGATCACCCGGGACAACGTGAGCCTCAAGGTGAGCGCGGTGATCTACTTCCGCGTCATCGACGCGCAGCGCGCCATCATCCAGGTGGAGAACTTCCTCTACGCGACCTCGCAGCTCGCGCAGACCACGCTACGCTCGACGCTCGGCAAGCTGGAGCTGGACGACCTGCTCGCGCAGCGCGAGAAGATCAACAAGGAGCTGCAGATCGTGCTCGACCTGCACACCGAGCCGTGGGGCATCAAGGTCACCGCGGTGGAGGTGAAGGCCATCGACCTGCCGCCGGAGATGCAGCGGGCGATGGCGCGGCAGGCCGAGGCAGAGCGCGAGCGGCGCGCCAAGGTCATCGCGGCCGAGGGCGAGTACCAGGCCGCCGAGAAGCTGGGCATGGCCGCCGACGTCATCGACGCGCATCCGGCGGCTCTGCAGCTGCGGTATCTCCAGACGCTGGTCGAGATCAGCGCGGAGAAGGCCAGCACCACGATCTTCCCGGTGCCCATCGACCTCTTGCAGACCTTCCTCGAGCGCCGCCCGCCCCGGGCGCCGCCGCCCCGGGCGCCTGCCCAGGTCGGTCCGCCCGCCACGCCGCAGCTCAATCCGCAGGCGCCCCAGCGTCCGCTGCCCCCGCGCACGCCCCAGGGGGACCACGATGGGTGACCCGTACGGGCTCCGCCGGGTGGTGCGTCCCAAGGGCGCGCTGCCGCAGCAGGCGGAGGTGCTCGATCCGCACCTTCCGCTGGGGCCCGACGAGCTGTCCATCGAGGTGGAGCGCCTCAATGTCGATGCCGCGAGCTTCCGCCAGCTCGCGCAGGAAGCCGGGGGCGACGCGCAGCGCATCTCCAGCCGGGTGGCCGAGATCGTCCGCGAGCGCGGCAAGATGCACAACCCGGTGACCGGCTCGGGCGGCATGCTCATCGGCCGGGTCGCCGAGGTCGGACCCGAGCACCCGGCGGCCTCCGAGCTGAAGCCGGGCGACCGCATCGCCACGCTGGTCTCCCTCACCTTGACTCCGCTGGTTCTTCAAGACATCGCACGCGTGCACCCCCGGGCCGAGCGGCTCGACGTGCGCGGCCGCGCCATCCTCTTCGCCACCGGGCTCTGGGCGCGCCTCCCGGAGGATCTCCCCGAGGCCTTGGCCCTGGCGGTGCTCGACGTCTGCGGCGCTCCGGCCTGGGTGGCGCGCCTGGCGCGTCCCGGGGAACGCGTGCTGGTGCTCGGCGCCGGAAAGAGCGGCTCGCTCGCCTGCGCCCAGGCGCGCAGGAACGGCGCGCACGTGACCGCGCTCGACTACCGGCCGGACGCGCCCCGGAGGCTGGTGCACGAAGGCCTCGCCGACGCGGCGATCGCCGTCGACGCCACGCAGCCGCTGGAGGTGTACGCCCGCGCGCGCGAGGCCGGCCTGTACGACCTGGTGGTGAACTGCGCGAACCTTCCGGGCACCGAGATGGCGAGCATCCTGGCGGCGCGAGACGGTGGGGAGGTCCTCTTCTTCAGCATGGCGACGAGCTTCACCGCTGCGGCGCTGGGGGCGGAAGGGGTCGGCAAGGACGTCCGCCTCACCATCGGGAACGGGTACGCGCGCGGCCACGCCGAGCTGGCGCTGGAGCTGGTGCGCTCGACTCCCGCGCTGCAGCGCGTCTTCGCGGCGCGCGTGGGATGAGGAGCGCGTCGGCGATCGCGCTCGCCGGAGGCCGCAGCGCGCGCTTCGGATCGGACAAGGCGCTGGCGACCTTCCGCGGCGCGCCACTCCTGACCGCGGTGCTGCGTGGGCTGCGGGCGGAGTTCGGAGAGGTGCTGGTGGTCGCCAAGAGCGCCGGCCCCTACGCGCCCCTGGGCGCGCGGGTCGTGCTCGACCGGTCGGAGTTGTACACGCCGCTGAGCGGGCTCGAGGCGGGACTCGCCTCGACATCCTCGGAGGTGGTTTTCTGCTGCGCGGCCGACATGCCCTTCGCCGCAGACGGCGCGCTGCTCGATGCGCTCTTCGCCGCGCTCGCCGGGCACGACGCCGCCGTGCCGGTGCACGCGGGGGCGCGGCAGCCTCTCTGCGCCGTGTATCGCCGCGAGCCGTGTCTGCGCGCCGCCACCCAGCTGCTGGCGCGTTCGGCGGTCGGTCCGAAGCGTCTCCTGGACGCGGTCCGCACGGCCTTCGTGGACTGGTCCGACGAGCATCCTTTCCTCGACGCCGACACCCCGGAGCAACTGGCGCGGCTCGAATCGAGCGGGTGAACCGGACGGCCGCGTTTCAGCCGCGAGCTGCGAGCGGAGGCAGCTCCTTGACGAACGCGACCTCGGCGAACCCGAGTCCCACGAAGAGCGCGCGCAGCGACTGCTCCGCAGAGACTCGCGCGCGCGCCTTGAGCTTCTCGTCGCCTTCGACCTCCCTGCCGAACGCGGTGCGCGCCAGCTCGAAGAGCTGGGCCGTCTCCTTCGAGTCGAGGTTCGAGCCGATGACCTCCGTCTCGGCGGGCTTCAGCTCGACCTGCACCTGCACGGGCGGCAGCACCACCTCGACGCGGCGCCCGCTGACCCGCAGCGAGGACGCGTCGAGCTTGGCCAGGTCGACGGCCAGGTGCGCTTCCGCGAAGACGATGGCCTTCCCGCGCGGCGGCCGCAGCGTCCAGCTCGCCCACTGGACCAGATCGCTCCACACCGACCCGGTGTCGCGCGGGTCGGGCGCGAACACGACCTTCTTGTAGAGGGAGACGTCCAGCGCCTGCAGGCGCGCCACCTCGCGCACCTTCACCACCAGCGCCGGCGCATCGGGCAGCGGCGGCTCACGATGCGTGAAATGCCAGACGGCGCCCGCGCCGAGCGCGGCGGCCAGGAGGCAGGCAACCGCGATGGCGGCCAAGGTGCGAATGCCGCAGTGTACCGCAAGGCGCACGTGTGCCAGCGACCCACATCGACCTCCTTGCGGCCGTTTCCATACCGATGAGGATCGTCCGGGGGTTGTCCGTGAGAAAGCTGTCACCGACGCTGCTCGTCCTGGCCATCGCCGGGTGCCGGTCCAACAACGACCTGAACACGCGGCCGTCGTTCGTGACCTCTGCCATCGTCACCACGCCCTACGACGGGAACAGCGACGACCTGCTGACGGGTGGACTGGGCAGATCCGGGCTCGCCTTCTTCGCCCCGGCGCCTGGATTCGTCAATGCGGCCGCCCCGACCGCGGGTGAGCTGCGCAGGCTGGCCATCTACCAGAACTATCGCGCGCTGGTCGACACGACGACGGCCGGCGGCTACGGCGTGCTGTACGGCCCCAACATCGACGTCCAGGGTAACGACACGCTGGACGAAGGGAAGATCGCCGGCGACGAGACGCTCGCCTTCGACGACGGAGGCACCGGGCAGGTGAACGCCACCATGATGGTGCAGGTCCCGGCCAGCTTCGATCCGAAGAGCCCGTGCATCGTCACCGGCACCTCGTCCGGGTCGCGGGGCGTCTACGGGGCGATCGCCACGGCGGGCGAGTGGGGGCTCAAGCACGGCTGCGCGGTCGCGTACACCGACAAGGGCAGCGGGATGGGCGTGCACGACCTGGCCGGCAACACCGTCAACCGGATCGACGGGACCCGCGCCGACGCGGTCACCGCCGGCGGCGCGTCGACCTTCACCGCGAGCCTGAGCGACACCGACCGTGCCTCGTTCGACGTCCGGCGCCCCAACCGCTTCGCCGTGAAGCACGCGCACTCGCGGCAGAACCCGGAGAAGGACTGGGGCAGGTACACCCTGCACGCCGTCGAGTTCGCTTTCTATGTCCTCAACGAGAAGTTCGGCGAGCACACCTCGAGCGGCACGATGCGGACCATCCATCCGGGGCGGACCATCGTGATCGCCGCCAGCGTCTCGAACGGGGGCGGCGCTGCCCTGGCGGCGGCCGAGCAAGACACCCAAGGGCTGATCAGCGGAGTGGTGGCGGGCGAGCCCCAGGTGCAGGTCGCCCCGACCGCGACGATCCACCGGGGCGGGGTCGCGGTCGCGGCGTCGGGCAAGTCGCTCTTCGACTACGTCACCTACGCCGACCTGTACCAGGCCTGCGCGACCCACGCGGCGGCGTATTCGGGGTTGCTCCCAGTCGCGTTGGGGCCGCCCTTCGACGCCACCGCGGCAGCCGCTCGCTGCACCTCGCTCAAGGCCAAGGGCCTGCTCACCGCCACCACCACCGCGGCGCAAGGCGACGAGGCGCTCTCCAGGCTCAACCAGTACGGCTGGGAGGCGCAGTCGAACCTGCTGCACCTCTCGCATTTCTCCTCGTACGCGACCCCCGCGATCGCGGTCACGTATGCGAACGCTTACGCGCGGGCGAGCGTTGCGGACGACCTGTGCGGATATAGCTTCGCGATGGTGGACGGCACCAACACGCCGCAGGCCGTCTCGGCCACGGCGGCGAACCAGAGCTCGCTCGCGCAGATCTTCGCCATCGGGACCGGCGTCCCACCCATGTCGACCATCCAGCTCATCAACGACAATGCGCAGAATGGCCCGACGCGCGACCAGGTCTCCCAGGGCCAGGCCGGGGTCGACTACAACACCGACGGCGTCCTCTGCCTGCGCAGCCTTTCGACCGGGACCGATGCCGCGGGCGCGCCGCTCACCGGCGCAGCGCTGGACCGCTCGAACGCGGTCAAGGTGGGCAGCAATGAGGTTTTGCGGACCGCCAGGCTCCGCGGGATCCCGACCATCCTGGTGCAGGGTCGCGCGGACGCCCTGGTGCCGGTGAACCACGCCTCTCGCGCGTACCTCGGGGCGAACAAGGTGGCGGACGGGGAAGGCAGCCCGACCGTCTACTACGAGGTGGAGAACGCGCAGCATTTCGACACCTTCCTCTCGTTCCCCTCCCTCTCGACCCGCTACGTTCCGCTCCACCCGTACGTCATCCAGGGCCTCGATTTGATGTACGCGAGGCTGAAGAACGGCGCCGCGCTGCCGCCGAGCCAGGTGGTGCGCACCACGCCGCGCAGCAACTCGTTCACGCAGATCTCCACCGCCAACGTGCCGCCCATCTCGAGCGCCCCGGTGGCAGCCGACCTGATCACCTTCGCGAGCGGCACCGTCAGCGTCCCCTGAGCCCCGCGCCGCGGCCAGAACCGTGTGTTGCCCCCGCCAAGAGGGTAGAGTAGTCGCCGCCCTGTTCGGCGGCGCCAGGTTTTTCATGGCGCGGACCTCAACGGATGTACTCTAGTCCTGCGTCTTCGCGGAGGAGATCTGGGGCAGCTCTTCGTCGAGCCGGGGAAGGTGGTGCGCGCGCGCGAGCTGGCGCAGCAGGCGGCGCGCGGCGTGCAGGCCTTCATCGACCGGCACAGCACGGTGGCCATCGAGCGCACGGTGCTGCGGCTCCTCGGCATCGGCGGCGCGGGCGCGCGCGGAGCGCCGCTCGCGAATCTGCTGGTGGACAAGCTCCGCGACGCGAAGGTGCTGCACAAAGGCGCGGCCTATTGGTTGGGTCGCGCGCTCAGGGCCAGCCCCGGCCGGGACCCGCTGCAGGCGGTCGAGCGCGTCGCCGCGCACCCGGAGAAGCTGCCGCCCCTCACGCCGGCCGAGGACGCCGAGCTGCGTGAGACCCTGCGCGCCGATGCCCGGGCGGCCGCCCGCGAATTGCGCGAGAAGGTCGAGAAGCGCAAGGAGCTGAAGCGCAGTCTTCAGCTAGGCAGCTTTCCCGGCGCCCCCTGGAAGTACGTGATCGTGGCCACGGGCAACATCCACGACGACGTGGAGCAGGCGCGGGCGGCGGCGCAGCAGGGAGCGGACGTGATCGCGGTGATCCGCAGCACCGCCCAGTCGCTGCTCGATTACGTCCCGCACGGCGCCACCACCGAGGGGTACGGCGGCACATACGCGACGCAGGAGAACTTCCGCATCATGCGCGAGGCCCTGGACGAGGTCTCGCGCAAGCTGGGTCGCTACGTCCACCTCACCAACTATTCGAGCGGCCTGTGCATGCCGGAGATCGCCTACATGGCGGCCGCGGAGCGGCTCGACATGCTGCTCAACGACGCGATGTACGGGATCCTCTTCCGCGACATCAACATGCAGAGGACCTTCTGCGACCAGTACTTCTCCCGCCGGATCTGCGCCTTCGCGGAGATCATCATCAACACCGGGGAGGACAACTACATCACCACCGCCGACGCCGACGAGGCGGCGCACACGGTGATCGCCTCGCAGCTCGTCAACGAGACCTTCGCCCACCTCGCCGGCATGCCCGACGAGCTGATCGGATTCGGGCATTCCTTCGAGATCGATCCCGCCCGCGAAGACACGCTCCTGCGCGAGTTCGCCATGGCGATGATGGTGCGCGAGCTCTTCCCGCGCAGCCCGATCAAGTACATGCCCCCCACCAAGCACAAGGAGGGGGACATCTTCTTCAGCCACGCCTACGACGTGATGGCCGACCTGGTGGCGATCACCACCCGGCAAGGCATCCAGCTCCTCGGAATGATGACCGAGGCGATGCACAATCCCTTCCTGATGGATCGCTACGTCGCCCTCAAGTCCGCCGCCTACGTGTACCGGGCCGCGCGCCACCTGGGCGACGAGATCGCCTTCAAGCCCGACGGCATCGTCGCGCGGCGGCAGCGCGAGGTGTTCGACAAGGCGGTCGCGCTGCTGGAGGAGGTGGCCAAGGACGGCATGATGGCGGCCATCGGCAAGGCGCGCTTCGGGGATACCGCGCGGAGTGAAACCGGGGGAAAGGGCCTCGACGGGGTATTCGAGCGCGCCCCCGACTACTTCAACCCCTTCCTGGAGATCTTGGAGTCCGATCGAACGCCGCAAGGCGCTCCGATTGGGGCCCCTACCAAGGGGGAGGGCCGGGCGTGAGCGAGAAGCAGCTCATCCGGCCGTATGGCGATCGCAAGGAGGACGGGGTCATCCAGCTCTCCTTCGTGCTGCCGGTGCCTGTCTCGGAGAAGGCGAAGGAGGCGGCCGCCCAGGTGGCGAAGAAGCTCGGCCTCTCCCACGTGCTGGTCGCCTCCATGGACAAGGCGGGCGATGACTACAGCTTCTTCGTCGTGTACGGCCGGACCCACATGCAGCTCGACTACGGCTCGATCGAGGTGCCCGTCGTCGAGCATCGCAAGCACCCGTTCGACGAGCTGAACGACGTCATCGAGCGGGACTTCGGCCGCAAGATCGTGGTGGTCGGCGCCTGCATCGGCACCGACTCGCACACCACCGGGATCGACGCCATCATGAACATGAAGGGCTATGCCGGCGACTACGGCCTGGAGCGCTACCGCATGTTCCGCGCCATCAACCTGGGGTCGCAAGTGGAGCCCCGCGCGCTGGTGCACAAGGCCCAGGAGGTGCAGGCCGACGCGGTGCTGGTCTCCAAGGTCGTCACCCAGCGCGACGCGCACAAGGAGGATGCGCGGGCGCTGGTCGAGGCCGCCCGGGAGGCGAAGATCTTCGAGAAGACCATCTGGATCTTCGGCGGTCCGCGCGTCGACCACAAGACGGCGCTGGAGCTGGGATTCGACGCGGGATTCGGCCCGGGGACCAAGCCCAGCGACGTCGCTAATTACATCTATTATCGTCTACTCGAGCGACAGGGGCGGGCGCCGCCGCCGCAGCCGACGGCGCACGGCACGCCGGACGCGACCATCCAGGGGGCGACCAAGCCATGAGCGGGGTGGGACTCAAGACGATGCTCCGGCTGCGCCTCTCCGCGCACGACGCGCATTACGGCGGCGGGCTGGTCGACGGCGCGCGCGTGCTCGGCCTGTTCGGCGACGTGGCGACCGAGCTCCTGGTCCGTCTGGACGGCGACGAGGGGCTATTCCGCGCCTACGAGTCGGTCGAGTTCCTCGCCCCGCTGCACGCGGGCGACTTCATCGAGGTGGAAGGCGAGATCGTCTCCACCGGCAAGACCAGCCGGAAGATGCGGTTCGAGGCGCGCAAGGTGATCTCGCCGCGTCCCGACGTGTCCGACTCGGCGGCGGAGGTGCTCGAGCAGCCGGTCGTGGTGTGCCGGGCCGTCGGCACCTGCGTCACTCCCGCCGCCAGGCAGCGGGCACCTCGCCGCTGACGCGCGCGAGACGCGTGCGCATCTTCCCGCGGACTTCAAGCCACGGGAGGCAGCCATGCGCGTGCAAGAATTGGTCAAAGGGAACGTGATCACCGTCCGGGCGGACGCCGGCATCCAGGAGGTCGCCCGCAAGATGGCCGAGGAGGACATCGGCTTCCTGCCCGTCGTCGATCCGTCGGGGAAGGCGATCGGCACCATTACCGACCGGGACATCGTCGTGCGCCTGATCGCCAAGGGCGGCGCCGTGAACGACACCAAGGTCGAGCAGGTGATGACCAAGGACGTGGTCAGCGTCCGGCCGGACGAGGACATGCAGAAGGCGGCCGAGCTGATGAAGGAGCGGAAGATCTCCCGGGTGCTGGTGTGCGATCCGCAAGGCAAGCCCGTCGGGGTGATCAGCCTGGGCGACCTGGCCGAGCGGCACGAGGAGGGCGAGGTCGGTCGCACGGTGAAGGAAGTGAAGGAAGGCGCTTCGCTCACCCATTGAGCAGACCTCCGGCGGGCGGGTAGGATCCGGCGCATGCCGGTCCCGCCCGCCATCCTGACCGCGGCGATCTGCGGCGCGGAGACCACCCGCGAGCAGACGCCATACCTGCCGATCACCGCCGAAGAGCTCGCCGCCGAGGCCGCGCGCTGCGCCGCGGCGGGCGCCTCGGTGATCCACCTCCACGTGCGCAAGGACGACGGGACGCCCACCCAGGACCGGGCGCTGTTCGAGAAGGCGATCCGGGCCATCCGCGCCCGCTGCGACGTGATCGTCCAGACCACCACCGGAGGCGCGGTGGGCATGAGCGCCGAGGAGCGCGCGCAGCCGCTCGAGTGCAACCCGGAGATGGCCACGCTGAACGCGGGCTCGCTCAACTTCGGCGACGACGTGTTCTCGAACCCGTTCCCGATGGTGCGCGAGTTCGCCCGGCGCATGCGCGAGCGGGGCATCGTCCCGGAGCTGGAGTGCTACGACGCGGGGCACGTCGAGAGCTGCCTCGCGCTCGCCAAGGAGGGCGTGATCGAGCTGCCCGCCCACTTCGACTTCGTGCTCGGGGTCCGCGGCGGATTGGGCGCCTCGGAGGAGAATCTCCGGTTCCTCCTCGGCAAGCTGCCGCAGGGGTCCAGCTTCAGCGTGGCCGGCATCGGCCGGCACCAGCTTCCGCTGGCGGACCTGTCCTTGCGCCTGGGCGGACACGCACGGTGCGGGCTGGAGGACAACGTCTACCTGGCCAAGGGAGTGCTGGCCAAAGGCTCCTACGAGCTGGTGGCGCGGCTGGCAGAGCTGGCGCGCGCCGCGGGCCGCGCGGTTGCGACGCCCGCGCAGGCGCGCGAGCTGTTGCGACTGCGGCCCCGGGCCTGAGAGACTGCGCCGCCATGCGCCTGCTCGTCCTGGTCACGTTCGTTCTCGGCTGCGCCTCCGAGCGGCCGGTCGCCTCCCGCCAGCCACCCCACCCCGGGCCCGCGTCCCCGTCGCGCGAGGTCGCCGCACCCCTGGCCGCGCCGGTGGTCGCGCCGGTGCAGCCGGTCTCGGGCCCGCCGCGCTTGCAGTACCCGCCCACTCGCCGCGCCGACGCCGCCGAGGCGGTCCACGGCGTGCGCGTCCCCGATCCGTACCGTTGGCTCGAGGACGAGAGCTCTCCCGAAGTGCAGGCCTGGATGCGCGCGCAGGACGGTTTCGCCCGGGCACATCTGCGCGGTTTGCCGGGTCGGGACGCCATCGCTCGCCGGCTCTCCGAGCTGCTCTACGTGGACGTCCTGGGCGCGCCGAGGCACCGGGGCAACCGCTATTTCTACGCCCGTCAGTTCGCGACCAAGGAGAAGGCGGTCGTCTTCGTCAAGGAGGGCCGCGGGGGGCGCGAGCGGGTCCTCCTCGATCCGAACGGCTGGACCCAGGACGGCAGCGACGCGCTGGGAGGCTGGTGGCCGTCGTGGGACGGCAAGACCGTCGCGTACACGGTGCGGCACAACAACTCCGACGAAGCGGTCCTCTACCTGCTCGACGTGGCGAGCGGGAAGCGCTCCGAGATCGACGTCATCGAGGGAGCGAAGTACGCCGCCGCGTCATGGACGCCGAAGGGCGACGGCTTCTATTACACCTGGCTCCCGGTGGACCTGAGCATCCCCGTCGCCGAGCGCCCGGGCTGGCAGACGATCAAATTCCACCGCGTCGGCGAGGATCCCCGCAAGGATCGCGTCGTCGTCGACAAGCTGGGTGACCCGACCACCTTCCAGAGCGTGCAGCTGTCGAAGGACGGGCGCTGGCTTTTGCGCACGGTCGCCCACGGCTGGGGGCGCAACGACGCCTACTTCCGCGATGCGCGCAAGGCCGATGCCCCGTGGACGCCCCTCGCCGCCGGCAACGATGCGCTGTACGAGGTGGACGTGTTCCGCGGCCGCTTCTACGTCTCGACCAACGAGGGAGCGCCGCACTCGCGCATCTTCGCGGTGGATCCGGAGCGTCCCGCGCGCGAGGCGTGGAAGGAGATCGTGCCGGAGCGCAAGGACGCCACCCTCGACAGCACGCGGCTGGTGGGCGGCAAGCTGGCGCTGGTGTACCTGAAGGACGCGGTGACGCACCTCGAGGTGCACGACCTCGACGGCAAGCTGTTGCGCGAGCTGCCGCTGCCCGACGTGGGCACGGCCAGCAACCTGGTCGGGCGCGAGGACGACGACGAGGCGTACTTCGAGTTCAAGTCGTATACGCACCCGCCGGAGATCTTCCGCACCTCGGTCGCGCGGGGCGGCGCCGGGCTCTACTCGCGCGTGAAGCTGCCCGTCGATCCTTCCCTCTACGAGACCGAGCAGATCTTCGCCACCAGCAAGGACGGGACGCGAGTGCCTCTCTTCGTGGTGCACCGCAAGGGCGCCGCGCGGGACGGCAAGGCGCCGGCGCTGCTGTACGCCTACGGCGGCTTCAACGTGGCGATCACGCCGGCCTTCAAGGGGACCATCTATCCCTGGCTGGAGCGGGGCGGCGTGTACGCCGAGGCGATCCTGCGCGGCGGCAGCGAGTACGGCGAGGACTGGCACCGCGCGGGGATGCTGCAGAACAAGCAGCACGTGTTCGACGACTTCGTCGCCGCCGCCGAGGAGCTGGTCAAGCAAGGCTTCACCCGTCCGTCGCAGCTGGCCATCCGCGGCGGGTCGAACGGCGGGCTGCTGGTCGGGGCGGCGGAGACCCAGCGGCCGGACCTGTTCGCCGTGGTGCTTTGCCACGTGCCGCTGATCGACATGCTCCGCTACCACCTCTACGGATCGGGGAAGACGTGGATCCCCGAGTACGGCACCGCGGATGACCAGGGTCAGTTCAAGTACCTCGCGGCCTACTCCCCGCTGCAGCAATTGCGCGAAGGGGTGAAGTACCCGGCCACCCTGGTGCTCTCGGCGGACGCGGACGACCGGGTCGACCCGATGCATGCGCGGAAGTTCGCTGCCGCCCTGCAGCACTCCTCCTCAGGCGGCCCCGTCCTGCTCCGCATCGAAAAGCACTCCGGCCACGGCGGCGCCGATCTGGTGAAGGCCACCATCGAGAAGACCGCCGACGAATACGCCTTCACCCTCTCCCATCTCAGCTTCCCCGAAACCCTCCCCACCGCCTCGCGGTAAAACAGGTTTCACGCAGAGCCCGCAGAGTGCGCGGAGGGAGAACCACAAAAAACCTCTGCGGTCTCTGCGAACTCTGCGTGAAAAGGTTTTT
This sequence comes from Myxococcales bacterium, assembly GCA_035635335.1. Lineage (GTDB taxonomy): Bacteria > Myxococcota > Myxococcia > Myxococcales > 40CM-4-68-19 > VBKO01. The sequence continues at coordinate 21,701 of DASQBG010000173.1, forward strand.
GGTCCTTACACCGGGGGGATTTCGCGTTTGCGGGAAGGGCGTTCGACTCGTTTGCCTTCCGTGATGCGCAAGTAGTGGGCGAGGAGGGGGCGGGTGTCGCGGGGATCGATCACGTCGTCCACGTAGCCCTGCGCGGCGACGCGGTAGATGTCGATCTTCGGCCGGATCCGGTCGGCCAGCTCCTTCTTCAGCGCCTCGGGATCCTCGGCTTGCGCGAGCAACTTGTTCGCCGCGATCGCCACCATTCCCTCCGCGCCCATCACGCTGATCTCCGCGCCGGGCCAGGCCAGCAGCGCGTCGGGCTCGTAGGCCCGTCCGTTCATCACGTAGTAACCCGCGCCGTATCCCTTGCGGAGCACCACGGTCAGCTTCGGGACCGTTGCCGAGGCGACCGCGTGGAGCATCTTCGCGCCGTGGCGGATGATCCCTTCCTTCTCGACCTTCGTCCCGACCATGAATCCCGGGACGTCCTGCAGGAACACCAGGGGGATCTCGAACGCGTCGCACAGGTTCACGAACCGCGCCGCCTTGTCGGCCGCGTTCACGTCCAGGACGCCGCCCAGGTGCATGGGGTTGTTCGCCACCACGCCCACGCTGCGGCCGTCGATGCGCGCCAGCGTGGTCACGAGGTTGCGCGCCCAGCGCGGCTTCAGCTCGAAGAGCTTGCCGTCGTCCACCACCGAGGCGATCACCTTCCGGACGTCGTACGCCTGGCGCGGATTGTCCGGAACGGCGTCGAGGAGGGCCTCGTCGCGGCGGTCCACCGGATCGGAGCCCGGGCGGTGCGGCGGTTTCTCCCCGCAGCGGAGCGGAAAGTACGACAGGTACTCGCGCACGGCGGCGAGGCAAGCGGCGTCGTCCTCGACCTCGAGGTCGCCGCAGCCCGAGATCTCGGTGTGCACCTTGCTCCCGCCCAGCTGCTCTTCCGTGACGTCCTCGCCCACCACGCTCTTGACCAGGTAGGGCCCGCCGATCGCCATCGACGAGGTGCCCCTCACCATCGGCACGAAGTCGGCCAGGCCGGGGATGTACGCCGTTCCCGCGGCGCCGGGTCCCACCATCGCCGCGACTTGCGGCACCACTCCCGAGAGCACCACCTGCTCGCGGAACAGGTAGCCCGTGTCCGCGAACGAGCTGACGATCGCCGCTTCGTCCGCGTCCGCCGACAGTCGCGCGCCGGCCGAGTCGACCAGCCAGATCATCGGGATGCGCTCCCGCAACGCCAGCTCGCGCAGGCGCGCGACCTTCCGCTCGCCGACCGGCCCGATGCTCCCACCGTGTACGGTGAAGTCGTAGGAGGCAACGCAGCAGGGCCGGCCGTCGATGAAGCCCGTCCCGCACACCACTCCGTCGGCGGGGGCGGGCCGCTGCGCTTCCTCGGGCAGCTGGCCGAGGTGGGTGGCCAGAAGGCCGATCTCCACCAAGCTGCCCGGATCCAGCAACAGCTCCAGCCGGGCGCGCGCGTCCAGCTTGCCCCGCTCGCGCTGGCGCCGCAGCCGCTCCTCGCCGCCCATCCGCAGCGCTTCCGCCCTGCGGCGGCGCAGCTCCTCGACCTTGTCGCGCATCGACATACCTGCTCCGCAAATTACCACTATTTGGCTACATATGCTGCGCCGCGATCGATAATCCGGATGTTTGACCCTCTGTAGAATGGTGGTCTAGCGTGAACCGACCCGCATGCCCGCGACGTCGGCCCCTCAACCTTCGCCAGCCGCCGAGGCCGACCCGCTCATCGGGCGCACCGTCAACGACCGCTACCGCATCGTCGAGGCCATCGGCCAGGGCGGCATGGGCCGCGTCTACAAGGCGCTGCAGTCGCCGCTCGATCGGGTGGTGGCGCTCAAGATCCTCGGCGCCGGGCACGACCGCGATCCTCATTTTTACAAGCGCTTCTTCCTCGAGGCGTCGGTCACCGCCAGGCTGACCCACCCCAACACCATCACCCTGTACGACTACGGGCGCACCGAGGACGGCATCTTCTTCATCGCCATGGAGTACCTCGACGGGCGCACGCTCTCGCAGGCGATGCAGCAGGACGGGCCCCTTGCGCAGGAGCGCGTGATCCACGTCGCGCAGCAGATCTGCCGCTCGCTGCGCGAGGCCCATGCGCTGGGGATCATCCACCGCGACCTGAAGCCGGCCAACGTCATCCTGCTGCGCCAGCAGGACGACCACGACTTCGTCAAGGTGCTCGACTTCGGTCTGGTGAAGTTCTTCCACGGCGACAACCCGGACAGCGACATCACCAACGCCGGCACCTTCATGGGGTCGCCGCACTACATCGCGCCCGAGCAGGCGCGCAACCAAGGCCCCGACCAACGCTGCGACATCTACTCGTTGGGCGTCCTGCTCTACCACATGCTCACCGGCAAGGTTCCGTTCACGGCGCCGAACCCGGTGGACATCATCCTGAAGCACCTGCACGAGGCGCCGGTGCCTCCGCGCGAGCTGCGGCCGGAGCTGCAGATCGACCCTCGGCTCGAGGCAATCCTGCTGCGCTGCATGGCGAAGGAGCGCTCCGAGCGGTTTCAGTCGATGGACGAGCTGCTGGCTGCGCTCAAGGTCGCGCGCCAGCAGCTCACCGGGAGCACCGCACCGTCCTCGGCTCCTCCCCCGGCCACGCCCGAGGCGCTGCGTCCCGTGGCGCTTCGGACGCCGTCCGCGCCGCAGGTTTCGCCGAGCACGCCCGGCGAGGCGCTGCCCGCGATCCAGACGACTCCGCAGGACGGCTCGCGCGCCGTGCGGCCACCCCCACCGCCGCAGGACGCGGTCGAGGATTCAGCTCTCGGCCTGCGCTTCACCGGACTGGGAGACCCTCCTTCGTCGATCCGCTCCATCTGGATCGCGACCGGGGTGGCGGTCGCCGTTGCCGCCGCGCTGACCCCCTGGATGGCGACAGGGCGGCAGAAGCGCCAGCAGCCGGTCGTCACGGTGGAGCACGCCGCCCCCGTGGTGATCGCCTCCCGGCCCTCCGCTCCCCCTGGCCCCGCCTACCAGCCCGCCAGCGCCGGCGTCACGCTGGTGGCGCTCACCAGTGCGCCCTCCGGCGCGGAAGTGAACGACGCCGATGGGCGCGCCCTGGGCCGCACGCCGATGGACCTGCCGGTGAGCGCCGGCAAACCGCTGGAACTGGTCCTCAAGCTCGAAGGCTACAAGCCGTTCCCGGTGGTGCGCAGGTCGCTCTCCGGCGATCGCCTCGCCATTTCCGCCACGCTGAAGAAGGAACCCCCCAAGGCGGAGCCGCAGCGTCCGACCGTCCGGCGGTCGGTCGGCTACAAGGACGACCCGTACTGAGGACGAGCCATGACGCAGGAGAGGCACGGATTGCAGCTCCCGATCCCGAACGGCTCACCGCGCCTGGCGGTGTGCGCGCTGCTGGTGGCGCTGCTCGCCGCGCCCGCCGCCAGCGCGGACGCGCGCAGCGAGGCCAAGCGGCACTTCCGCGACGGGATGGCGCTGCTCGCCGCGGGGCAGGTGGAGCGCGGGATTGCAGAGCTGAAGCAGGCGTACGCGATCAAGCCGCACCCCGACCTCCTCTACAACATCGCGCGCGCCTACGTGGACCTGGGCAGGATCCCGGAGGCGCTCGACTACTTCCACCGTTACGTGGCGACGGATCCCGACGACCGCCCGCAGGTCGAGGCAGTCATGGCGCGCCTGGCGGGCGCCATCGGCGCGCGGCCACCCGTCGGCCAGCCGGTGGCGACCCAGCCCTCCGTCGACACCGCGCAGCTCCTGGCCGCGCTGCAGGAGCTGATCGAGCGGAACAAGGCTCCGCCGGCGCTGGCCGCCTCCAAGGGCGCAGCGCAGCGCCCGGGATCCGCCGCGGCTCCGGCGGCCGTCAGGAAGGAAGAGGAAGGCATGTTCGAGGCGACCGAGGTGACCGCGCGGACGCGGGCGACCGCGCGGGAAATCGCCTCGGCGCTGGAGGGCGGCCGCACCGACGAGGACATCTTCGAGGAGCAGGTGGTGACCGCCGGAGTGCACGCCAGCTCCGAGGCGAAGGCGCCCGCGTCCTTGACGGTGATCACTGCCGACGAGATCCGTCTCACCGGCGCGGCCACCGTTCCCGAGATCCTCCGCCGGGTCCCCGGGGTGGACGTCGCCGAGATGAACCCTTCCGACACGAACGTCTCGATGCGCGGCTTCAACCGGAGGCTCGCGAACAAGGTGCTGGTCCTGGTCGACGGCCGCAGCGTCTACCAGGACTTTCTCGGGGCCACGCTGTGGCCCCTGCTCGACGTCTCGGTGCAGGACATCGCGCGCATCGAGGTGATCCGCGGCCCGGGATCGGCGCTCTACGGAGCGAATGCGTACGCGGGCGTGGTGAACATCATCACCAGGACCGGTGACGAGGTGAACGGCGGGCGCGCCTTCCTCCAGACCGGGAACTTCGGGAGCGTGCACGGGGCGCTCTCGGCGGGCGGACGCAACGGCAGGCTCACCTACCGCACCAGCCTCGCCTACGACCATGCCGACAAGTGGAGCAGCGAAGCCCCGGCCGGGTTCAGCTCGCAGTTCTCGCAGCCGAACCGCAGCCGCGAGATCCAGCGCGCCGAGATCGCCGCCGACTACCAGTCGAGCGGCCTTTCGGTCCGCACCGGGTTCGGGTTCGACAACATGAACGCGATGGAGGTCTTCCCGCTCGGGGCCTTGCGCACCTTCGGCAACGAGGGGCAGGGCGGATTCGCCCGCGCAGAGGCCAGCTACGGCGAGACCGACGTCAAGGTGTACTGGAACGCGCTGCGGATGCGGTCTGGCCCGGAGTACTGGCCCAGCGGCCTCCCCTCCATCCTCGCGAGCGTCCGCGCGGACGTGATCGACGCCTCGGCACGCACCGGCGTGCAGTTCCAGCTGCTCGGGCGCCACCGCTTCAATTTCGGCGCGGGGTTCCGCTACTCGACCGTCGACTGGGGCTTCCTCGCCGCGAGGGCCGACGGCGGGACGCGTTACACCCAGGAGCAATTCAGCGGGTTCCTGCAGGACGAATGGGAGCCGTCCAGGCGCGTGACCGTGACCCTCATGTACCGCGTCGATCGGCATCCGCTGCTCGCCGACCGGCACATCACCCCCGGCGGCCTGGTCCACTCGCCCCGGGGAACGGTGCTCTTCGAGGTCGCGCGCGACCAGTTCCTCCGGTTCGCCGCCGGGACCGCGTTCCGCGCGCCCACCTTCCTGGAGAGCTACGCGAACCTGTTCGCGCCGGTGGTGCCCGGCGCGGGCATCCGCTTCCAGGGCGACCTGAACCTCAAGCCCGAGGAGATGTTGCAGGCCGAGCTCGGGTACAAGGGACGCATCGGCGACCAGCTCACGCCCGAGGCGGTGGTGTACGTCGAGCGGGTGCGCAACCTCATCACCGATGGCGCGCTGCAGCCGGCGCCTCCGGGCACCTCGGCGGGTGGTCAGACGGTGCTCGGGTTCACCGGATTCCAGAACGAGCCCAACCTCTTCGTCGGCATCGGCGCGGAGCTGGGAGTCCGCTACCAGCCGGGCGACGGCATCGACCTGGGCGTCAATTACTCCTTCGAGAAGCTGGCCGACTGCACGACGAGCTGCACGAGCGACCACAGCGTGGCGAACCAGTCCTCCGCGACGGTGAGCAACACCGCCCAGCACAAGCTGAATCTGACGGCCACCTGGCGCACGCGCGCGAACTTCGACCTGGGGGTCGACGCGCACTACGTCTCGACCGTGACCTGGTTCGAGAAGTCCTTCGACCCCGGCGCTGCCGCCGGCGTGGTCCTCGCGCCTTACGCGCTGCCCGCGTACACGCTGATCAACGCGCGCGTCGGGTACCGCTTCATCCGCGATCGGCTCGAGGGCGGGGTGACGGTGTACAACTTGCTCGGCGACGACCACCGCGAGCACCCGTTCGGGAGCCCCATCGGCCGCCGGATCCTGGTCAGCGCGGCTGCGTCCTTCTAGGAGGGACGCGCATGCCGACCGGCGCTGGCAGCAGTGCCCCGGATGGGACGGCGCTCGGGCCCTCGCCGTGCAAATGAAACGGGTCCAGGGAAGCCTGAGGGCGTCCCGGACCCGTCGGAGTGCACGCGGGCCTGCGCTGGATCAGCCGCGCTGCGCCGCGGGATCGTCGTCGAGCATGTCGTTCGGCGACGGGATCTTGCGCAGCTCGGACTTGGAGATCTTCCAGGCCTGTTGCACGACCCAGCTCAGCGAGCGATCCAGCCGCTGGGCCTGCTGCTGGATCTCGTTGAGCATGTCCTCGGGGAAGTAGAGGCTCTGCTTGCGCGCGTCGTTGGCCGACATCTATTCGCGCTCCTCGCCCGGTGCACGGCTCTCGGTGCCGATGACGTCGTTCACCGAGGGGAAGCGCATGATCTCGTTGCGCGCGATCTTCCACGCCTGCTGCACGATCCACGAGAGCGAACGGTCCTGCCGGTTCGCCTCCTCTTGGATCTCCCGCAGCATGTCCTCCGGGAAGTAGAGGCTTTGCTTTCGCTTGTCAGTGCCCGCCATCAACACCCTCCGGATGCCAGCGCCGCCGCTTGATGCGGCGTGTGCCCACGTGCCATCACCCTGTCTAGACTTGGACGACAGCGGGGTCAAGGATCCGCCTTGTAGGTCCTACTCGTAGCGGGCGGGCACGCCCCTGTAAATCCTTCCTGCGTACCTGGGCGGACCTGCCGAAAGGTGCGGCGAAGTCTAGCGCGACCCCACTCGTCCTCTCGCACGCTTGCGCCGGTCCCCGCGGTCCTCGCGCCTTCCCCCTGTCGACTGCAGTGCTCGGCCGCGCACCGTTTGCGTGGCACGCCGTTCGCACGGAAGAACCGATGAGAGGTGGCCATGTCGATCAGCGGACTCATCACGACGAGGGACGTGCTGATGCACAGCGCGACCATCGTGCGCGAGTTCGGCGCTGGCACCTATCTGCGATGCTGCCTGGCCATCCTGCGCGGGCGCCGCACCACGTTTCTGAGCGTCGTGTTCTCGCGCTGAGGGATCGGTCAAACCGCTGACAGACCGTCAGCAGAAGGACCTGGTCAAGAACTGACCTTCGGGCAAGATTTGGACAGGAAAAAGGCTGACCAGGCTCTCGCCTGGCCAGCCCCGATGGGCTCGGAGGGGGAGGGGGGGACCCCCAAGCCCACTGCCTTTCGAACCGTGCGGCCGCTTGGCCGGTCACCGTCCAGAACCTGTTGTCCGCGCCCGTTGTTCCCCGCCGCCGATCCGGTGCCCTCTCGCCGAGAAGTTGGGTTTGAAACACCCGCGGCGCAAGGGCAGGACGGATGACAAACCCCCGAAATCCAAGCATAACCGGCGCTCGTGGGCGCCGCATCCGGTACCCCGTGCCAGGCGGACGGGCACGCTGCGGGCGGCCGAGTGGGCGCCCGGCCTCGACGGCTCCGCACGTGCCCGTGCGTCAGCGTCCGGTAGAATCGTCGAGATGTCCGGCGATCCCGTCGAGTTGGCGGCGCTGGCCGCCGCCGATCTCCTGCCACGCGGCGCGTCGGTGCTCGTCGCCTGTTCGGGCGGGCCCGATTCGGTCGCGCTCGCTGCTGCGCTCGCGCGCTGCGCACCAGCGCTCGCAATCCGGGTCGCGGTCGGCCACGTGGATCACGGGCTCCGCCCCGAATCCGCTCGGGACGCGGAGCACGTTCGCGAGATCGCCCGGCAGCTGGGCGTTGCCTTCCACTTGCGCCGGCTCGAAGCGTTCGACGTGCGGCCGCTCGGGCTGGAGGGCGCGGCGCGACAGGCGCGCTACGCGGCGCTCGCGCAGCTCGGCGCGGCAGCCGGCGCCGATCGGGTTGCCACCGCGCACACGCGGCGCGACCAGGCGGAGACCGTGCTGCTGCGCCTCGCGCGCGGCGGCGGCGCGGGAGCGGTGGCCGGCGTGCGACGCAGCCGCCCCTTGACCGAGGCCATCCTGCTGGTGCGGCCGCTGCTCGAGGTGCCGCGGGAAGCGACCGAGGCGTATTGCCGCGCCAGCGGCCTTCCCACCGTCCAGGATGCGCACAACGTCGATCCGCGGCGCGCGCGGGCGCGCCTGCGCGAGCTGATGCCGCGGCTCGCCGCGGCGCTGAATCCCCGCCTCGAGGAGGCCCTCGCCGGAGCGGCCCGCGTCGCGGCCGAGGAGGACGCATTGCTCGATGGGCAGGCGAAGACGGCCCTGGCGGCGGCTGCCACGACGGACGGCTTTTCCGCCGCCCGGCTCGCCGGGGTGCACCCGGCGCTGCTCCGGCGCGCGCTGCTGGTCGCGGCCCAAGGCGCCGCGCGGCCCGAGCGGCTCCACCTCGAGCGGCTGGCGGGGTTCCTCCTCGAGCGCAGGGAGGGGCGGCTCGATCTGCCCGGCGGTCGCGCGGTGATCGAGCGCGGCGTGCTGCGGTTCGAGGCGAACGGTCCACCGCGCCCGGTCCCTGCGGACGTGCAGGTCCCCGGTCCGGGCGTGTACGGGTGGGCAGGCCGCGCGCTGCATGTAGGTTCGGGTGCGCAATGCGCCGACCTCCTCCTGGCCCCCTTTCCCTGGACCTTGCGCCACCGCCTCCCCGGCGACCGTTTCCGGGTCGCCGGAGGGCCTGAGAAGAAGCTGGGCGACGTCTGGCAGGCCGCGGGCATCCCCGCCTCCCGCCGGGACCGCATCCCCCTCCTGGCCGACGCGGCTGGCCGCGTCTTCTGGGTGGAGGGACTGCCGGCGGGCCCCGCTTGCGCGGCGCCGGCCGGCGACGCGGTGAGGTTCGAATTCGGACCGGAAATGGATGCCTTGCGCTAGGCGTTCCTCGGCAAGCGGCGAAGCGTCCCCGCTTTTGCTACCATCCCGTCCCGACAGGCCACACGGAGGAGCCTTAGGTGAGACAGTCGTACAAGACGTTCTTTCTCTGGGCGGTCCTCATCCTCCTGTTCTTCTCCTTCTACTCGATCTTCTCGCGCCAGCGCGGCGCCGAGCCGACCGAGATGCGGGCGAGCGAGTTCTACGCGGCCGTCGACCGCGGCGAGGTCGCCGAGGTGACGGTCAAGGGGAACACGCTGCAGGGCAAGCTGAAGAACCGGCAGGACTTCCGCACCGTCTCGCCGCTCGATACCCAGCTGCTCGACAAGATGCGCCAGAAGGGCGTGAGCCTCTCGTTCGAGAAGGAGGACTCGCAGTCCCTCTGGGCGCAGTTCCTCGTCTCGTGGATGCCGCTGGGCATCATCTGCGTCCTCTTCATCTTCCTCATGCGCCAGCTGCAGGCCGGCGGCGGCAAGGCGATGAGCTTCGGCAAGTCGAAGGCCAAGCTCCTCAGCGAGAACCACAACAAGGTCACCTTCGCCGACGTGGCCGGGATCGACGAGGCCAAGGACGAGCTGGAGGAGATCATCCAGTTCCTCAAGGACCCGAAGAAGTTCACCAAGCTCGGCGGCCGCATCCCCAAGGGCGTCCTCTTGATGGGCTCTCCGGGGACCGGCAAGACGCTGCTCGCGCGCGCCATCGCCGGCGAGGCGGGGGTTCCCTTCTTCAGCATCTCGGGCTCGGACTTCGTCGAGATGTTCGTCGGCGTGGGCGCCAGCCGCGTGCGCGACCTGTTCGAGCAGGGCAAGAAGCACGCGCCCTGCATCATCTTCATCGACGAGATCGACGCCGTCGGCCGCCACCGGGGCGCGGGCCTGGGCGGCGGGCACGACGAGCGCGAGCAGACGCTCAACCAGCTGCTGGTCGAGATGGACGGCTTCGAGTCCAACGAAGGGGTGATCCTCATCGCGGCCACCAACCGGCCCGACGTCCTCGATCCGGCGCTGCTCAGGCCGGGCCGGTTCGATCGGCGCATCGTGGTGCCGCGCCCCGACGTGAAGGGCCGCGAGGGCATCCTCAAGGTCCACACCAAGAAGACGCCGCTCTCCCCGGAGGTCGACCTCGACTCCATCGCGCGCGGGACGCCGGGCTTCTCCGGCGCGGACCTGGAAAATCTGGTCAATGAGGCGGCGCTCCTCGCCGCGCGCAGGAACAAGGAGCGCCTGGACAACGGCGACTTCGAGTTCGCCAAGGACAAGGTGATGATGGGCTCCGAGCGGCGGAGCATGATCATCAGCGAGAAGGACAAGAAGATCACCGCCTGGCACGAGGCGGGACACGCGCTGGTCGCGCGGCTGGTGCCGCAGTGCGACCCGGTGCACAAAGTGACGATCATTCCGCGCGGTCCGGCCCTGGGGCTCACCCAGATGCTCCCCAAGGAGGACCGCCTGAACTGGAACCGCCAGGCGGTGCTCGACCGCATCGCCATGGCGATGGGCGGGCGCATCGCCGAGGAGCTCCAGTTCAACGAGATCACCAGCGGCGCGAAGAGCGACATCGATCACGCCACGGCGTTCGCGCGCAGCATGGTGTGCGAGTGGGGCATGAGCGAGAAGCTCGGGCCGCTCGCGTTCGGCGAGGACCAGCAGGAGGTCTTCCTCGGCCGCGAGTTCGGGCACCGCGCCCGCAACTTCTCCGAGAAGACCGCCATCGACATCGACGACGAGGTGCGCCAGATCGTCACCACCCAATTCCAGCGCGCGAAGGGCCTGTTGGTGGAGAACAAGGCCGTGCTGGACCGCATCGCGGAAGCGCTGCTGGAGTGGGAGACGCTCGACGGCGCGGACGTGGAGGCCATCGTGTCCGGGCAGCCGCTGAAGGCGCGGCCCGCCGTCGTCCCGGTGAGGCCGCCCGAGGCCAAGCGTCCCGAGGTGAAGGAGAAGTCCAAGATCCTCGACGCGCTGGGCGGGCTCGCTGCCCCGGTTCCCAAGGTAGAGACGGGTAAGGCCTAGTCGCCGCCGTATCCGGCGGTGCTACGCTCTCCCCGGCGCGGAACGGAACGGGGTAGGTTCCGGCCGCAGATTTCGATAGTTTTCGGTAGGGCCGGTGCCTTGCGGCGCCGGCCCTTTTGTTTTTTGCATGGTTAACCGGACGGGCCCGCGGTGTTTCACGTGGAACTAGCGGTCGCCGTGTCGGGCGCGCCACCATCATGGCGCGGCGTCCTGGCAGCGGGTCAGGGCCCGCCCGCGAGGTTCGCGCAGTACACTGGGGGCGTGCTGCGCGTGCTGGAGCTGCAGGACGAATCGGACTCGCGGGCTGCCTGTGCGGCGGCCGGGCGCTCGCACGGGGACCCGAACCTGCGCGGGTGGGTGGCGCTGCTGCCGGCGCAGCCGGCGCTGTTGCACGAGGGGCTGCGGCAGTCCGGCGTGCCGGTGCTGCGGGGTGAGAGGGGCGCGCTCGCCCTGGGCAGCCTGTCCCAGCTCTGGTCGGCGGCGAGCAGCCTGGCCGACGCGCTGGAGGACGGCGGCGCGCGAGCGCTGGCGGCCGAGCTCGCCCGGCGCGCCGGACACGTCGAGGCGCGGCCGCCGTGGAGCCTGCCGCGCTCGCGCTTCCCCGAGGGACGGACCCTGGTCATGGCGGTCCTGAACGTCACCCCGGACTCCTTCTCGGACGGGGGCCGGTATGCCGCCGCCGACGCGGCGGTCGAGCACGGCCTTCGCCTCGCCGCGGAGGGCGCCGATCTGCTCGACGTGGGAGGAGAGTCGACCCGGCCCGGCTCGCAGCCCGTCTCCGCGGAGGAGGAGCTGCGCCGGACGCTGCCCGTGGTCCGCGAGCTGGTCCGCCGCGCCGGCATCCCGGTGTCCATCGACACCACCAAGGCGGAGGTGGCGCGCGCGGCGATCGACGCCGGCGCCGAAGTGGTGAACGACGTCTCGGGCCTGCTGCGCGATCCCGGGCTGGGGCCGGTGGTGGCGCGGAGCGGCGCGGCGCTGTGCCTGATGCACACGCGCGGCACGCCGCAGGACATGCAGCAGCGCGCCACGTACCGCGATCTGCTCGGGGAGGTCCACGACGAGCTGCTGGAGGCGCTGCGGCGCGGCCTCGAGGCGGGCGTTCGCGAGGACCGCATCGCGCTCGATCCCGGGCTCGGATTCGCGAAGATCGCCGAACACAACCTGCTCCTGCTGCGGAGGCTGCGCGAGCTGACGCAGCTGGGAAGGCCGCTCCTGGTCGGCGCATCGCGCAAATCGTTCCTGGGCAAGTTGAGCGGGAAGCCCGCCGCGGAACGGCTCACCGCTTCGATTGCGGCCGCGTCGGTGGCGGCCCTGCACGGCGCCTCCGTCGTCCGTGTCCACGACGTCGCGGCCACCCGGGAGGCGCTGTCCGTGGTGGACGCGGTGCGTTCGTCGTCCAGTTGACACCCGAGTTGCGCCTTGCAAGTTGCTCCGCGAACGCCCGCACACCTACATTGCAGCCACCCGACCGGAGCCCCATGGCCTTGCGATTGACCGACAAGCCGTCCGAGCCCGCCCGCCGACTGTTCGGCACCGACGGCATCCGTGGCGTGGCCAACGCCCATCCGATGACGGGCGAGATGATGCTCCAGCTGGGGCGCGCCGTGGCCTACCTGATCAGGAACGGGACGCACCGGCACCGCGTCGTCATCGGCAAGGACACGCGCCTCTCCGGCTACATGCTGGAGACGGCGCTCGCCTCGGGGATCTGCAGCATGGGAGTCGACGTGCTCATCTGCGGGCCGTTGCCCACGCCGGCCATCTCGCAGCTGACCGTCTCCATGCGCGCCGACGCCGGCGCGGTCATCTCCGCCAGCCACAACCCGTACCAGGACAACGGCATCAAGTTCTTCAACCGCGACGGCTTCAAGCTCCCCGACGAGACCGAGATGAAGATCGAGGAGCTGATCGCCAACGACGAGCTGCATCACCTGCGGCCCACCGCGACCAGCATCGGCAAGGCGTTCCGCATCGAGGACGCCGGCGGCCGGTACGTGGTGTTCGCGAAAAGCACCTTCCCCAAGGACCTCACGCTCGAGGGCCTGACCATCGTGGTGGACTGCGGCCACGGCGCCGCGTACCGCGTCGCGCCCTCGGTCCTTCAAGAATTGGGCGCGAAGGTGATCACCATCGGCGCCGAGCCGGATGGCAAGAACATCAACAAGGGCTTCGGCGCGCTGCACCCCGAGGCGATGTGCAAGGCGGTGGTGAAGACCGGCGCGAACCTTGGCATCGCGCTCGACGGCGACGCGGACCGCCTGATCGTCGCAGACGAGAAGGGCAAGGTGGTCGACGGCGACGCCGTGATGGCCGTCTGCGGCCTCGATCTCCTCCGGCGCAAGGCGCTGCCCAAGAAGACCGTGGTGGCCACCGTGATGAGCAACCTCGGGCTCGACCAGTGCATCGGCAAGGCGGGCGGGCGGGTGGTGCGCACGCGAGTCGGGGACCGCTACGTGGTCGAGGAGATGCGCAAGAACGGGTATTCCTTCGGCGGCGAGCAGAGCGGTCACTTGATCTTCCTCGAGCACGCCACCACCGGGGACGGGACGGTGGCGGCGCTCGCGCTGCTCAGCGTGATGGTCCAGAGCGGCAAGCCCATGTCCGAACTGGCCAGGATGATGGACGTCTACCCGCAGGCGCAGCTGAACCTCGCGGTGCGCGAGAAGCCGGAGCTGGGCTCCCTGCCGGCGGTGATGCGCGCCGTCCGCGACGTGGAGAAGAAGCTCGGCAAGGAAGGCCGCGTGCTGGTCCGCTACAGCGGCACCGAGCCGAAAGTGCGCGTGCTGGTGGAGGGGCCCGAGAAGAAGCTCATCGAGGGCTACGCGGGCGGGATCGCGGCCGAGCTGAAGAAGGCGATCGGAGCCTGATCACAGCTCCAGGTCCCAGGTCTCCCCGACCAGATCGTGGCCGAAGCTGCGGTGCCGCTTCTCGCCCACGAGTCGGAACCCGGCGCTCTGGTAGATCCGGCGGGCCGCGGTGAGCACGCTCTGCGTCCACAGCGTCAGCTTGCGATAGCCGGAAAGGCGCGCGAAGCGGATGCATTCCTCGACTAGCCGTCCGCCCACGCCCATGCCGCGCGCCGACGGCTCGACCAGGAGCAGCCGCAGCTTCGCGACGCGCCTCGTCCCCCGGACGAGGAAGACGGATCCGATTCGCTCGCCCTCCCGCTCTGCGATCCAGCACCGCTCGCGCTGGGGGTCGTGGCGCTCCAGGAACTGGCCGGCGATCCGCGCCACCAGCGCCTCGAAGCGCTCGTCCCATCCGTACTCGGAGGCGTAGAGGTCGCCGTGGCGCTCGACCACCCAGCCGATGTCCCCCGGCCGATGGGGCCGCAGGAGGAAGAGGGGACCGCGCGCCACGCCGGCGCCGAGCAGCCCCTCGATCGCCTTCATCGAGTCGAGGACGCGGCGCTGCTGCCCGGCCGACAGGTTCCGGAGGAGCGCGGCGATCTCCTGCCGCGCGCGTTCCTCGAGCGGAGCGAGGGCCTTGCTGCCGGCCTGGGTGAGCGAGAGCAAGGAGCTGCGGCCATCGAGCGCCGACCGGCGCTTCTTCACCAGGCCGCGGCGCTGGAAAGCGCGCAGCATGCGGCTGAGATAGGCGGCGTCCAACCCGAGGTCCCTCGACAGGTCCGAGGCAGCGGGCCCCTCGCGATGCGCGAGCTCATAGAGCACGCGCACCTCGGTGAGGGAGAAGGGCCCCTGCAGCAGCCTCTCTTGCAGGACCCCGATCCTCTGCGTGTAGAAGCGATTGAAGCGCCGAACGGCGTCGGCGCGCTGCTCGAGCGACGTTCCGGCCAGGGCGCACCCCTTCCCGCGGATGCTGGACAGGGTCCATCAAGTACTTGACTCAGTCAAGCATCGGCCGGACCTGGCCGCCGGGCCGACCACCCTGCCATCAGCGGCGCTCGGTCGACTGGCGGTGGGCGTCGCTCGACTCGTCGTGGATGAGCCCCTCGACCTTGCGGGACATCTCGGGGCCCACCTGCATGTGGTGCTCGGACTGGGCGTGCTTGCCGACCTGGTCGAGGATCTCCTGGTTCGAATCGCCGCGCGCCACGAAGTCGCAGCTCATCCCGGCGTCCCTGCAGTGGAAGTCCTTCATGGCCTGTCCTCCAGGCGCGATCTGCGCCGCGCTGACAGTGCGCGCCCGGCGGAGGACCGGCAAGCGCCGGGGAAGCGCACCGTCGCCCGCCGCGGTAGACTGAAGTCGGCAGCGGAGGGAACGATGCGGCTCGGCGTCAACATCGATCACGTCGCCACGCTCCGGCAGGCCAGGCGCGGGAGGTACCCCGATCCGGTGGCGGCCGCCGCTGTCGCCGAGCTGGGCGGCGCCGACCAGATCACGCTCCACCTGCGGGAGGACCGCCGGCACGTGAACGACCGCGATCTCTCGCTCCTGCGGCAGACGGTGAACGGGACGCTCAATCTCGAGATGGCGGCCGTTCAGCCCATGCTCGATCTGGCGCTGCACGAGCGGCCGGACACGTGCACGTTGGTCCCGGAGCGGCGCGAGGAGCTGACCACCGAGGGCGGGCTGGATGCCATCGGCCAGCGCGAGGAGGTGCGCAGGATCACCCGGGCTCTGCGGGACGGAGGCATCGAGGTGTCGCTGTTCATCGACCCGGACCTGGAGCAGATCAAGGCCAGCCACCGGGCCGACGCGCAGGCGGTCGAGCTGCACACCGGCCGCTACTGCGAGGCGCGCGGCGCGGAGGAGCGCAAGCGCGAGCTGTCCCGCCTGCTCGACGCCGCCAAGGCCGCCGCCAAGCTGGGGATGCGGGTGGCCGCGGGGCACGGGCTGGACTACTGGAACGTGATGGCCGTGGCACGCATCGAGGAGATCACCGAGCTGAACATCGGCTACGCTATCGTCTGCCGGGCCGTCCTGGTCGGATTGGAGCGCGCCGTGCGCGACATGAAGGAGCTGATCGCCCGGCCGGGGCGCGCATGAGGCTGCTCACGGCCGCCGAGCAGCGCGAGCTGGATCGGCTGGCGGCCGAGCAGGGGCTGCCGGCGCGGGTCCTGATGGAGAGCGCGGGCGCCGCCGTCGCGCGCGAAGTGCTCGCGCTGCGCCCACGCACGGTCGCCGTCTACTGCGGGCCGGGGAACAACGGGGGCGACGGCTTCGTCGCCGCCCGCCTGCTCCGCGAGGAGCTGGGCGCGCAAGCGGTCGCGGTGGTCGCGACGGCGCGGGAGAAGTTGCGAGGCGACGCGCTCGCCGCGGCGCAGGCCTGGCTCGGACCGGTGGTCGCGCAGGCCCGCCACGCCGAGGTGGTGGTCGATGCGGTCTTCGGGAGCGGGCTCTCGCGGGCTCCCGCGGGAGCCGAGGCGGCCGCCATCGCCGCGATGAACGACGCGCGGACCGGCGGGGCCCGCGTAGTGGCGGTGGACATTCCTTCGGGCGTCGACTCGGACACCGGGGCCGTCTACCCGATCCACCTCGCTCGCGCCGACGTGACGGTCACGCTCCACGCACCCAAGCGGGGGCTGTGGCTCCACCCGGGCGCCGCCTCGGCCGGCCGGATCGCGGTCGCGTCCATCGGCATCCCGCGCGACCTGGAGGAGCGGCTCGAGGCGCCCGCCTGCGAGCTGCTCGACGAGCGCTGGGGCCGCGCGCTCTTCACTCCCCGAGAGCCGACCGCGCACAAGAACGACTTCGGGCACGTGCTGGCGGTGGCGGGATCGGTGGGGAAATCCGGCGCTGCGGCGCTCTTGATCGAGGCAGCCCTGCGCGCCGGCGCCGGGCTGGTGACGCTGGCCGCGCGCCCCGAGGTGCTGCAGGCGGCGCTGCCCGGCGTGCCGGAAGCGATGGGCTTCCCGCTGGCAGGCGCGGGTCCCCTGGGGACCTCGGACCTGCCCGCCCTCCGCGACGCGGTCAGGGGGAAGACGGCCTTCGCCATCGGCCCGGGAATCGCGCGGGGGCCCGACACCTTCACGGTCATCGCCGAGCTGCTGGGCGCGCTGGAGCCGGGCTGCGCGAGCGTCCTCGACGCCGACGCCCTCAACGCGCTCTCGGAGAACCGCGACCGGATCGCGGAATCGCTGCGTCGCGCGCCGGTGCGTCCGGTGCTGACGCCGCACCCGGGCGAGTTCGCGCGCCTCACCGGGGAGGAAGTGGAGCGGATCGAGTCGGACCGGGTCGGCGCCGCGGCCCGCGCGGCCCAGCGCTTCGGGGCCTGCATCGTTCTGAAGGGCGCCAGGACGGTGGTGGCGGATCCCGAGGGCACCACCGCGATCTGCGCGTACGGGAACCCGGGGATGGCGACGGCGGGGGCAGGCGACGTGCTCACCGGGATCGCGGCGGCGGCGCTCGCGCGCAGGTCGGGCGCGGGCGGCACCGGCGAGCGGGCCCGGCTGGCCGTTTTGCTGCACGCCCGCGCGGGAGACCTGGCGGCAAGGCGCACCGGCCAGGCGGGGTTGGTCGCGAGCGACATCTCGCGGACGGGCCTGCCGAGACTGTTCCGGCGCTGGCGAAGATGATCCTGCGCTCGCCGGAGCAGACGCGCGAGCTGGGCCGGCGGCTCGGGCTCCTGCTCCGGGCAGGCGACTTCATCGCGCTCCTCGGGGAGCTCGGGGCGGGAAAGACGCTGCTGGTGCGCGGCGCGGCCGAGGGCGCAGGCGTCACCGACCCGCCCAGCTCGCCGACCTTCGCGCTGGTGAACCTCTACCGCGGCGGCCGGGTGGCCCTGCAGCACCTCGATCTCTACCGGCTTGCCGGACCGGCCGACCTGTTCGCGCTCGGTTTCGAGGACCTGCTCGCCGAGCCCGCCGCCACGTTGTGCGAATGGGCCGATCGCGCGGGCCCCGCGCTCCCGCGGGAGCGGCTGGAGATCCTGCTCGAGCCCGCCGGCCCCGACGCGCGCCGAGCCACGCTCACGCCGCACGGCGTGCGCGCCCGCGAGCTGCTCGGCCAGCTGCTACAAGGCGGCGCGGCAGAGCCGTAGATCCGCGTCCACGCCGACGATGGCGCCCGCGCCCACCTCGCGCCAGGGGCTGCGGCCGGGCGGCACGGGCTCGTGCAGGCGCGGGTCCTCGCTCGCCACGGCAAACCAGGCGAGGCGCCCGTCGCGCTGGGGCTCGGCGGCGGAGACGTACAGCGTCCGGCCCCGCCGGCAGGCGAGCATCGTGCGCCCGTCGGTCGCCAGGAAGGTGGTCGCCGCTTCGGGGCCGCAGGTGCGCACGACGATCTGGACCGTCTCGGCCAGCGCGGCCGCGGCGTCCTCGAATCCCGCCGCGGTCGGATCGCAGCGGCGGGAGAGGCGCGTGAGGAAGACCAGGAAGCAGCGCTCGCTGTCGGTCTCGCCCTGCAGCTCGTCGCGCAGCGTGGGATCGATCTCGGACTCCACGGCGGCGCGGCACTTCTCCCACTCCGGGATCGTGCCGTTGTGCGCGAACAGCCAGGGGCCCCACTGGAAGGGGTGCGTGTTCTCCAGGGCGACCCGCCCCACGCTGGCCTTGCGGATGTGCGCCAGGATGGTGGAGGCGGTCACGAACGAGGAGACCTCCTCGAAGTCGTCGTCGCCGTGGGCGGCGGTGAGGCTGCGCGTCACCTGTGGCGCGCGCCCCACGTACCACCCCAGGCCCCATCCGTCCGGGTGCTCGCGGCTCTGGACGCGCAGCGCGTTCGCCCCGTGCAGCAGCTCGTGGGCGACGCCCCCCGGCGCGGCGGTCCGGCAGCCGAACAGACGGCACATGCGGCCATTGTACGGCGCCCGGCGCGGTCCGGGCCCTCCGCCTTCGCGTCTCCAGACCGGCCTCTGTCCCACGGTGGGTGACGGTGTGCCGCCGTCCGACCTCCGCGTGCAGGCCAAATCCTGGCGCCGGTCGGATCGCGTGCTAGGGTCGGCCCGGCGTGGACGTCACTGCAGCGAGGAATGTCCTGTCGTTCGCCCGGCTCGCCGCGTGCGCGCTCGCGCTCGGGGTGGCCTGCGCCCGATACTCGGGGCCGGCGGACCCGAACTTCGCCAAGGCCCGCGATCTCTACCAGCAGCTGTACGTCACGGAGCTGGACGAGGCGTACGGCGACGCCAGGATGGACCAGGTCGTCTCGCTGCTGCAGAACGTGAACAAGCGTTCGGTCGACGCCCCCTCCGCCCAGGCGCTGCTCCACGCCATCGAGCATGGCCGCGAGGAGCTGGCCAAGGTGCAGGTCGAGCGGGAAAAGCTGCGCAAGGCGGCCGCCGAGGTGGTGGCGAGGCCGAGCAATGTCGATCCGAGCCGCGTGCTGGAGGAGCCCGACGCCGGCCCGGCGCAAGATCCGTACGGGCCCGCCGCTCCGGTCGCCCAGATCAACAAGGACAGTGGCGGGTGCCTGGTGGCGGGCGAGCCGTTCCACGAGGGCGTCACCAACCGCACCGGTACGCTCTACCGCCTGGCTTCGAACCCGGTCTGCAGGGACAAGCTCCCGGGCTTCGTCGGGCAGGCGGTGATGGTCTCGGAGGGCAAGATCTACCGCCGCATCCCGGACTCCCAGGTCCCGCATCCGCCGCCTCCTCCTGCGGGCGCTCCGGACGGTGGAGTCGCTGGGCGAGGTGGAGGAGCAGCGCGCGCGGCCGCGCCCGCCGGCGTGCAGGAGTACCTGGTGGTGCCCGGCGGTCCGCTCCCGCCCGCCGAGGCGGCGACCGCCACGGCGCGCGCCGGCGCCGCGGACGGCGGCTCCTGACTGGCGCAGCGCGGGAGGGTCTGTTAGGGAACTCCGCCCGATGGCGGAGCTGGCCTATCGCTTCCTCAAGCTGCTGCCGCGCAACACCCTTTCGCGCGCCGTGGGCGCCGCCTGCAGGATCCCCGCGCCGCGGCCGGTGATGCGGGCGGTGATCCGGACCTTCGCGCGCAAGTACGGCGTTGACGCCGGGGAAGCCGAGCGCGCGATCGAGGAGTACCCCACCTTCACCGAGTTCTTCACCCGGCGGCTCAGGCCGGGCGCGCGGACGATCGCGCCCGGTGAGCGGGTGCCGGTCTCGCCCGTCGACGGGACGGTGGGTGAGGTCGGCGACATCGTCGAGGGCCAGCTGCTGCAGGCGAAGGGCAAGCACTACACCCTGGCCGAGCTGTTCGGCGGACCGCGGGCCGAGGAGGACGCGCGACGATTCGGCGGGGGCAGCTTCGTCACCATCTACCTCGCGCCGTACAATTACCACCGCATCCACGCCCCGCTGGGCGGCTCGATCACGGGGTACATCAATGTCCCGGGGACGCTGTGGCCGGTGAACGCGGTCGGCGTGCGCAACGTGGAGCGCCTCTTCTGCGTCAACGAGCGGCTCACGACTTTCCTCGATACGCCGCGCGGGCCGTGCGCGGTGGTGGCCGTCGGCGCGATGAACGTAGGGCGTATCCGCGCGGTCTACGACGACGTGGTGACCAACGCCCGGCGGACGCGCGCGGTGCAGCGCAAGGAGTACGAGAAGCCCATTCCGATCGAGAAGGGGGGCGAGCTGGCCATCTTCGAGATGGGCTCCACGGTCGTGGTGGTGTTCGGTCCGGGCGTGAAGATCGCGGCGGACATCGTCCCCGGGCGCTCCATCAAGCTGGGCGAAAGGCTCGAGTGATGGGTCAAAAGATTTCGCCGGTGAAGGGCACGCGCGACGTCCTGCCCGGCGACACGTATCTCAAGAAGGACGATCCCTGGATCCGCGCCGGGCACCTGCAGCTCATCGAGCAGGCGGCGCGCGACCTGTTCCCGCTCTACGGCTATCGCGAAGCCCGCACCCCGGTCCTCGAGCGCACCGCGCTGTTCGCCCGCGGCATCGGCGACGCGACCGACATCGTGGCCAAGGAGATGTACACCTTCGAGGACCGGGACGGCACCCAGGTCTCCATGCGGCCCGAGGGGACCGCCTCGCTGGTGCGCGCGTACGTCGAGCACGCCGTGCAGCAGCAGGAGCCGGAGACGAAATGGTGGTACGCGGGCCCGATGTTCCGGCACGAGCGGCAGCAGCGCGGGCGGTACCGGCAGTTCACCCAGATCGGCGTGGAGGCGCTGGGCTCGCCGGGGCCGCGCATCGATGCCGAGCAGATCGAGATGCTCGACCGCTGGCTGCGCGCACTGGGCGTCCCGTTCGAGATGCACGTCAACACGCTGGGCGATGCGCAATGCCGCCCGGCGTACCGGACGGCCCTGCAGGAATACTTGCGGGCGCATTCGGCCGAGCTGTGCGAGGACTGCCGCAAGCGCGTGGAGACGAACCCCATCCGCGTGCTCGACTGCAAGAATCCGCAGTGCCAGGAGGTCGCGGCCGGCGCGCCGAGGATGGAGCAGTTCCTCTGCGCCGCGTGCCGCGAGCACTTCGACGGGCTGCGGGCCGCCTTGGGCCGGCTCGGAGTCGCGCACGTGGTCGATCCGAAGCTGGTGCGCGGGCTGGACTACTACACGCGCACTACCTACGAGGCGATCGCGACCAGCGGGCTGGGCTCGCAGAGCACCGTGGCCGGAGGCGGCCGCTACGACGGCCTGGTGCGAGAGCTGGGCGGAGGCGAGGTGCCCGGCATCGGGTTCGCCGCCGGCGTGGAGCGGCTGGCGCTCCTGGTCGCGCAGGCCGGCCGGGAGCTGGCGGTTCGGCCGCTGGTCTTCTTCGCGCCGCTCGGTCCCGAGGAGGAGGCCCGCGCCGACGCGCTCGCGCTCGAGCTGCGCAAGGCAGGGCTCCCGGCCGAGGTCTCGTTCCGCCGAAGCAACCCGGGAAACCAGATGAAGCGGGCCGACGCGCTGGGGGCGCGGTTCGCCCTGGTGCTGGGCGAGGTGGAGCTGAAGTCCGGCCGCGGGAAGCTGAAGGAGCTGAAGACGGGCACCGAGCACGACGTCGATCTGTCCGAACTTCCCGCTGCCCTGCGCAGGCTTGCGCCATGACCCTGCTCCTGTGCACGCTCCTTGCCGTGCAGCCTCGCTTCCTGGGTCCGCCGGAGAAGAGGCCCGACGCCGGATCTGCCCGGCCGGTCCAGGCCGGGGAGCTCGCGCCGCCGCTCGTAGGCGAGCTCGAGAACCCGCCGGACGGCGGCGCGCGGACTTTCGACCTGTCGGCGATCGTCGGTCCGGGCGCCGCCGAGCCGGCGCCCGCGGTGCTGATCGCGTTCTTCGCTTCCTGGTGCGCGGGTTGCGCGGACGAGCTGCGGCTCGTGCGGCAGCTCGCTAGCGAATACCGCTCGCGCGGGTTGCGCGCGGTCGTGGTCGACCTGGGCGGGGATGACCCGCTACCCGCGTCCCTCCTGGACGGGGAGGGCGGCGCGATCCTGGTCGTGAACGACCGGTCGCAAGTCGCCGCCCGGCGCTGGCTGGGAGCGAAGCCGGAGCTGCCCGCCCTGGTGGTGGTCGGCCGCAACGGCGAAGTCCGCGCGATCGCCGGGTGCTGTGCGGCGGATGCGGTCGCCTCGGTGCGGGCCGCGATCGACGGAGCGCTGGCCCGCTGAGGCTCGGGTGGTGGGCTTCAGCCCGACCGCGCCTGCCGCGATTTCGCGGGGAGAAGCTCCTTGCCGAGCGCTTCCAGCGCTCGCGGATGCTGCATCAGGTCCTTGGCCGCGTCGCCGTGCTGGCGTGCCCAGGCGGCGAAGTCGTTGAGCGCTTTCCGGTGCTTGTCGAGCAGGTCCTCGAACTCCGGCCAGTCCTGGTGCTTGGTGTGGAAGGCGACCACGTCCTCGTTGGGATTGCGGATCGCCCAGTCGACCAGCGCCTTCGTCTGCTCGGGTCGGAGGCCGTCCCAAGCGAACAGCTTGCGGGCGGCGGCCGGGTCCTTTCGCGCCCACTGGGCGAGCGCCTGCGCGGCGTCCGGGTGGTGCAGCTTCCATTCGGTGAGCGGCAGGGCCGCCGCGGACACCAGGCACAAGAAAAGTGCGCGGAGCATGCGGTACCTCCGCGGTAAACGCTGCGTACGGCCGCGCTCCCGCGCAACGGACGGGCGGGAGACCGCTCGGGGCGCTGCGCTCCAAGCGGCGGACGTCGTGGGAGCGGTCTTCCTGCCCGCCCGCCTCCTACCCCCGGCGGCCGGCCGCGCGCAGCCGCCGCGAGAGCACCTGGATGAGCCCGATGCCGATCTCCGGCCGCTCTTGCAGGATGTCGCGGAAATCGTCCCGGCCGATCTTGAGCAGCACGGTGTCCTTCACCACCGTCACCGAGGCGCTGCGCGGCTCGGGGTCGAGCATCGCCATCTCGCCGAACACGTCGCGGATGCCGAGCTGCGCGAGCTGCTTTTCGCCCCTGTGCACCTTCAGCGCGCCCTCCACCACCAGGTACAGCGCGTCTCCGGGCTCGCCCTCGGCGAGGACCGGCTCGCCGGCGGCCAAGGCTTGCGCCTCGGCGATCTCCGCGATGGTCGCCAGCTCCTCGCCGGCCAGGCCGCGGAACAGGTCCACCGACTTGAGGAACAGCACCTTCTCGACGGTGGTGATCATGCGGTGGCTTTCCGTGCCTTGAGCAGGCCGGCAGCGGTCCGGCGGACCGAGGCGGCCCGGTCCTGCAAAAGGCCAGCGAGCAGGCGGCGCGCTTCGTCGCGCGGCAGGGACCCGAACAGCGCGCAAGCCGCGGCCTCGCGCACCGCCGGCTGGGCGGCCCGGATCGCCGTGCGCAGCGCCGGAGCGAGCGCGCGACGATCGACCCCGCGGGCCTCCTGCGACCAGCGCACGACGCAGGCTGCCACCCAGGCGCCCGACTCGCCGGTCGCGAGCGCCGCCAGGAGCTGCTGCTTGGCGCGCGCGTCGGGTTGCACCGCGTCCGCGCGCCGCTTCCCCTCGTCGAGGGCGGCGAGCACCAACCGCTTCCACGGATCGGGCAGGGCGTTGTCGAGCACCTCGATGGCGTTGCCCCGCGACGCACCCGACTCGCTGCGCAGGTGCTCCCCCACCAGGTCGAGGCGTACGCGCGGCAGGAGCACCTCGAGCAGCAGCAGCGCCTGGAGCACGCGGTGGTCGCGCTCCTCGAGCAGCGCCGAGGCCAGCAGATCGGCCACGGTGCGGGGCACCTGGCCCGGCGAGAGCGAGGGAAGGTCGAGCCGCTTGAGCCCGGCGAGCGCGAGGCGGGCGCCGGAGAGCTCGGCGTGGATCGCCGCCTGGACCCGGTGCACGTCCATGGGCACCCCCTGCCGGCGGCGGGTGATGCGGGACAGGCTGCGCGCCGCCGCCTTGCGCACGGGGGCGGATCCGGCCGCGAGCGCCAGGACCAGCGCTTGCACCGCCTCCTCGGTGCCGAGGCGCTGGAGGACCAGGGCCACGCCGCGCCGGCAGGCCGGGTCCGCGGCCTCGTCGGTGAGAACCTCGCGCATCGCCGGCACGAGCTCCGGTCCGAACGCGGTCAGGGCGGAGGCCGCCTCGAGCACGGTGCGCCGATCCTTCAGCTGCTCGATCAGCGGAGGGACCAGCTCCACGTTCCGCAGCTTTCCGGCGGCAGCGATGGCCCGGCGGCGGACCAGTGGGTCGCGGTCGCGCAGGAACGCGATCAGCGGCCGGTAGAAGCCGCGCACCCCGATGTTTCCCAGCGCCTCCGCGGCGGCGGCGCGGTCGCTCTGATCCGCCGCGCAGAGCAGCGCGCCCAGCGGCTCGGCGGCGGCGAGCACGCCGTCCAGGCCCGCGTGCTGGATGAGGGCGGCGGCCGCCGCCGCGCGCACGACCGCGACCTCGGGCGCCTGGAGGAAGGGGAGCACCGTGGGGATCGCCTGCTCCTGCTCGATGGCGCACACGGCGGCGAGCGCGGCGGCTCGGACCTGGTGGTCGGGGTCGGACAGGAGCGCGCGCATCTGTTCGTGTGCCGCAAGGGCGCGGGCCTCCCCGAGCCGCTCCAGGGCGCCCGCCCGGATGCGCGGGTCGGCGTGGGCCAGGAGCTCGCGTAGCTCGGCGGAGAAGTCCACCCCGGGCACGTGCTGCAGCAGCGCGATGGCGTGCAGGGCGGTGGGCGCGTCGCCCTTGAGCGCGGCGCGCAGCGTGCGCACGGTGGCCTCGCTGGTGGCGGCGAGCGGGGCCGCGTGCAGGTCGAGGTGGCGGCGCTCGAGCGATTCGACCAGCCCGCGCACGTACTCCCGGCGGGCGCGCAGGAGCAGCAGGATCCAGAGCGCGACCAGGAGAAGGACCGCCAGGGTGAGCGGACGGCCCTTGCCGAACGACTGCTTGTAGAAGAGGAGGACCACGCCGGTGAGGGCGATGGCGGTGGGCTTCAGGATGCCGTCGATGAACGCCTTCGCCCGACCCCGGACCGACGGCTGCACGGGCACGTACAGCAGCTGCATCGAGGCGTCGTTGATGGTGTAGCGGAAGATCGTGTCGGAACCCTTGGCGAGGCTGGCGACGAACAGCCCGGGGTTCGGCATGGCGGCCGAGAACCCGGATCCGAGGGCGAGCCCGGCGGGGAGCGGCAGCAGCGAGGCGAGGATCCCGTACCGTTCGAGCAGTCGCCCGGTGATCCAGATCTGCACGGCGAGCGCGATGCCCCCGCAGATCCCGTAGAAGCGGCCGAAGTAGCCGGCCAGCTCGTTCTGCCGCAGCACGGAGGCGGCCGCCAGCTTGAACTGGAAGTCCACCACCGTCACCGCGGCGGCGCTCACCGCGGCCACCCCGGCGACGAGGATCAGATGCCGGTTCCCCAGGAAGGCGAGCCCGGCGCGCGACAGGACGGGGACGGTGCGGCGCGCGCGCCGGCCGGCGATGAGCGGAGCGGTGGAGATGAGCCGGGCCCCGGCGCGGGCCAGGAGCGCGCAGGAAGCGAGCTGCACGACCATCAGCCAGAGGAGGTTCGGTGCGCCGATGCGCCGCGCGTACCCCGAGACGAGCAGGCCGAAGACGACGTTCGCCAGCGTGCCGCCGGCGCCGATCAGGCCGAAGAGCCGTTTCGCCTCCCTCGCGTGGAAGACGTCGCTGGCCATGGTCCAGAACTGGATCACGACCAGGGATCCCATCGCCTCGACGAACACGTAGAGCGCCGGGTAGACCCAGCCGCCGACGTCCGCGTGGATGAGCGCCCAGAAGGAAGCGCAGATCGCCGCGCAGCTCGCCGCCGACATCGCGTTGAGCGCGCCGCGCGGCACCTTGTCGGCGACCCGAACGTAGCCGTAGGAGACGGCCACGATGGCGGCCGAGGAGAGGACGTACAGCCAGGACAGTCCACGCGCGGTGCCGTGCGTGAGGTACAGGGCGTCGCGCACCGAGTGCCCGACCACCACTGCGCCGATCGCGCTGGCCGCGTACCCGGCCATGATCGCCGTGCGGCGCTGCTCGCCGGGCCGGATGCGCAATCCGGCCTCCAGTGCTCGTTCCAACCGGCCTGGCATGGTCGCCGCCCACAGTAGCAAGGCACCGGCGGGCCGCGAGCATTTCCGGGCGTCCCTCGGGGTGAGGAGGTGTCGCCGCGTGTAGCCGGAACGGATCCGGACGCCCGAGGCTAGAAGACACCCCCCAGGGCGGCGTAGCAGTCGAGGATCGACACGCTGCTGTTCTCCAGGCCGTGCGCGCACCCGACGCGCACGTCGGTGGGCAGGACGTATCCCAGCACCACCTCGGCGCGCAGCTCGGCGCCGGCGCCAGCGTGCAGCCGGAAGGGGTGGCTCGCGGCGCGGAACCGGCCGTCGTCGAAGGGCATCCAGGCATCGCCCACGTCGCTGAAGATCGAAGCGTGCAGGCGGCGGAGGTAGATCGGTAGCGTCCAGGCGCCGGTCTCGATGTCCAGGAGCGGGAGTCGGTATTCGAAGGTGCCGAGGACGTAGGCCTCGCCCGAGAACGCGCCGCCGACGAACCCGCGCAGGATCCGCACCGGAGCGCTGACCGGGTTCAGGATGCTGCGCACCGGATCGCCCGCGTCGAACCCACCGAGCCCGAACAGGTGACGCTGCGAGAAATCTCCCTTCGCCACTCCGCCCGCCAGCCGGGCGGCGAAGACGTGGTGCAGGGGCGCCCCGTCCTTGCGCCAGGGCAGCGGGAAAAACCGGGCGTAGGAAGCGGAGAGCTGGCCGAAGGTGAAGTCCGAGCCGAGCGGCTTCGCCGAGAGGCGCGCGGTGAGCGCGAACCTTTGCCCCTGCTCGGGCGAGATGCTGCGCACGAACCTGCGCGCGTCCGAGTAGACGTAGGAGAGCGACGCAGCGGCGACGAGGCCGTCGGGAGGGTTGTCGCCGTTCACCGCCGCCGTGTTCATCGTCAGCTGCGTCAGCTCGTACTTGACTCCGACGCGGTGGCTCCGCTCGATCTGCGAGAACGGGAAGGAGGCGGAGATCGTTCCCTGCACGATCCTCTCCGTGTATCCCCGGCCTGCGCCGGAGGCGGTCTCCACGTCGCGGAGCGCGGACACGGAGAGGTCCGGATAGAGCGTGTGGTTGGTGTAGACCACGTCCCAGCCGGGCTGCCTGGAGTCGATCGCCCACCACGCGGCGGCCTGGTAGTCGTGCCTCTCGGCGGCGTCGTACCCGGAGGTGATCACGCCGAAGGTGGTGCCGAGGGCATCCGTCGCGGCGTACGGGAACCACCAGTGCGGCCGCAGCGTGGGCCACGGCTCGTACGGGCGCACCGGGTAGATCTCCTCCGGCGGGAGCGGCGAAGGCGGCGGGCGCCGCACCGCCTCGGCCAAGGCGCCGTCCGCGGCGACGAAGCTGGCCGGGTCGAACGGCATGCGCGACAGGTCGTATCCGCCCGGTCCGTAGGTGACCAGCGCGAGCTGGGCGCCGTCGGGAGACACCTCCGGCTCGAAGGCGCCGAGCACCACGTTGGTCACCCGCCACAGCGTGTGGTCCTCCAGGCGGAAGGCGTAGACGTCGAAGACGCCGGTGCGATCGCTGGAGAACAGCAGATATCTTCCATCCGGCGACCAGGCCGGGTCGCGGTCGAACGCGCGGTCCTTCGTCACGTCGGCGGGCGCGCCGCCCTCGCGCGCGATGAGCCGCACGCCCCAGGCGCCGCCCCGGTGGTGCAGGAAGGCGACCTGCCTGCCCGAAGGGCTGAAGCGCGGCGACGCGACCGGCCCGCCCTGCGAGTCCTCGAACAGGGTGCGCGGCGAGGTCGAGCCCGGCTCCAGCAGCCCGATGGCGGTGCCGCCGCCCGGGCGCCGCCAGGAGAACACCAGCGCGCCGTCGCGGGCGACGTCCGGCTCGCTGGCGCGCAGGCCGCGCGTGAGGCGTTCCGTGGCGCCG
Organism: Myxococcales bacterium; assembly: GCA_035635335.1. Classification (GTDB taxonomy): domain Bacteria; phylum Myxococcota; class Myxococcia; order Myxococcales; family 40CM-4-68-19; genus VBKO01. The sequence goes on from DASQBG010000173.1 coordinate 49,521, forward strand.
GTCGCGGGGTCGAGCGCGTACAGGTCCTGCACGTCCGCGAACTCCTGGTAGATCTGGGTGCGCGCGTAGACGATCCGGCCGCGCGGATCGAGCGCGAGGGTGCCCTCCCCGTAGCTGTCTCCCAGGTGCCGATCTTCCGCGCGCGTCGACTCGGGAGGGTCCGCGCCGATGCGGCAGCAAGGGCCGGGGCGCAAGGCGCGCAGCTCCGGGAGGCGGTCGGCGCCCGCGTTGAAGTAGTACAGGGTGGCGGAGTCCGCGCTGAACCGGGGCGAGTGCGTCAGCTCGCCGAGGCTGGTGAGCGGCTCGACCTGGGTCTCTCCCGAGGCGCGCACCGACTCCCGCAGCGCGGAGGCCTTCCTCTCCTCGCCGGCGCGGAACTCGTCGTACAAGTCCAGGTAGCTCTTTCCCAGCACGCGCTCGGAAGAGACGTTGAGCGCGAGCGGGATCGCGCGCCCGCCGAAATCGTGCGACAGGTCGCGCAGCGCTCCCAGCCCGTACTCGTCGCCGATCCAGGTCAGGAAGCGGCCGCCCAGCGTGTACCAGTTGCTGGCGCGAGGCCAGTCGAGAGGGAGGCTGGAAAGCTGGTCGATGCGCGGGAACCGCCCCGACAACGCCTCCGCGCGCGCGGTCATCTCCTCGGTGGACGCGCGCACGCGCCCCGACGCGCTGATCTCGCTCTCGGCCATGACGGCCATCCCCTCGATCACCCAGGGCGGCTGGCCGCCGTTGGGGATCCAGATCTTCCCGAAGATATTGTTCGCGGCGGCGGGGACGCCGAGCACGGTGTCGAGGTGGAGGATGTGCGTGTACTCGTGGTTGATCAGCTCCGCGACCCAGTCGTCGAAGTCGCTGATGCTCGAGCGGGGGTCCGGCGTGGCGGCGAACCCGTGCACCAGGTCGTAGAACAGCGGGGTCGCGCTCCCGTTGGCCGAGTCGGTGTCGTCGGTCAGGACGATCTGCGTTCGCTCCGAAGGCTGGTGATCGAGCAGCGGCGACAGTCGGGCGTGCGCCTCCTCCGCGATCCGTGCCACCTTTGCGGCGAAGCGGTATTCGCCCTGGTGGAAATGGATCTCGAAGTGGGGGGTGTCGAGGGTGAGCCACTGGTAGCGGGGATCGGAGGCGAGCGCGGCGGGGGCCCAGAGGAACGCGCAGAGCCAGGCCTTGCGCATCAGGACGCTGCGGCGCGCAGGCGAGTCGGCTGGATCCCGGTGAGCCACTTCTCCAGGCGCAGCGTGAGCAACTCGGGCTGCTCGAGCGGCGCGATGTGCGTCCCGCCCGGGACGGTGAGCATCTCCGCGCCCGGGATGCGGTCGTGCATCTCCTCGGAGAGCCAGTAGGGAGTGAAGGTGTCGTGGGTGCCGGCGACGATGAGCGCCGGGACGTCCACCTGGGAAAGGTGATCGAAGGCGCTGTGCTCGCTGGCGTGCTTCAGCATGCCGAGGAACAACCGGGGGTCCATGCCGGAGAGATGGGTGAAGTAGGGCGCGAAGTCCTCGCGCCGCACCACCTTGCCGTTCACCTCGAGATGGGTGGCGAGCTGGTACGCCCATTCGCCGCCCACCACCAGGCGCCAGAGGAAGTCGGTCGCCTCGGGCCACTTCTCGGCGGCGCCCAGCAGCGAGGGAAAGACGGTCTTCAGCATCTTGGAGTCGTGGAACGTGTCCAGGGGGAGACCGTGGCTGCCGCAGATCAGCACCATGCCCAGCACGCGCTCAGGGTGCCGGCGGTGGTACTCGAGCGCGACCTGCACGCCCATCGAATGGCCGAGCAGCACCGCGTCGCGCGTCCCGGTCGCGTCCAGCACCGCGGAGAGGTCGTCGCAGAGATCGTCGAATTGGACCCGGGTCCGGTCGGCGGGGAGGCCGCTGCGGCCGTGCCCGCGATAGTGCCAGCGGACGACGCGGTGCCGGGGGGCGAAGTCGCGCACCAGGTATTTCCAGGCGAACCCGTCGCAGCCGATCCCGTCGCAGCAGACCAGTGCCGGGCCACCCTCGCCGGTCTTGGACCAATGGATGCGCGTCCCGTCCTTCCCCTGGGCGTGGCCCTCGTCGGCCTCGGGCGCGAGCTCTTCGGACATGCTCCTTAAGGTAGCGCAGAACACGTCTGACTTGCGGGACCGTGCTCGAATCCGGATCATCCCGCCCGTGACGCACCACCACCATGGGACGATCGCTCCGGGGCCGCTGCGCGAGGGGGAAGCCAAGAGGCTCGCGGTCACCTTGTTCCTCGCGCTCCTCGCCACCGCGATCGAAGGCGTGGGTGGTTGGATCGCCCACTCGCTCGCACTGCTATCGGACGCCGGACACATGCTGGCGGACGCGGGCGCGATCGCGCTGTCCTTGATCGCGCTGCGCATCGGCGGTCGGCCCGCGGACGCCCGGCGCACCTACGGGTACTACCGGCTGGAAATCCTCGCCGCGCTCCTGAACGGAGCGGTGCTGATCGCCATCGCGGTGGGGATCGTCCTCGAGGCCTGGCAGCGGCTGCTCCACCCCCATCCGGTGAACGTCCGCGTGGTGGCGCTCCTGGCGCTGGTCGGCATCGCGCTGAACGCCGCCGGTATGTGGCTCACCCACGCCCGCAACTCGAGCATGAACCTGCGCTCGACGTTCCTGCACCTCGCCGGGGACCTGCTCAACTCGGTGGGCGTGCTCGCCTCCGCCGCGATCATCGCCTGGACGGGGAGGCTGGAGGCCGATCCGATCATCTCCTTCGTCATCGCCGCCACCATCGTGTGGAGCGCGGTCCGGCTGTGCCGCGAGGCGGTCGACGTGCTCCTCGAAGGGGTGCCCGCCCACCTCGATTTCTCGGAGGTGAACCAGGCGCTGAGCGCGGTCCCCGGCGTGGACGCGGTGCACGATCTGCACGTCTGGACCATCACCAGCGGCCTCGTCGCGCTCTCCTGCCACATCGTGGTCACCTGCGAGGGCCCGCAATGCCGCAGCCACGACGAGATCCTCACCGACGCCCGGCAGGTGCTGCGCGACAAGTTCCGCATCGAGCACACCACCATCCAGTTCGAGAGCGAGAGCTATCAGCACGACGACGTGGTGCATTGATGGAGGGCGCCTGGACCCGAAGGCCCGCCACCGCCGTCTCCCGGCTGTCCGGCCGTTCCTTGCTGTTGCTCAGCGCGCGCGATCTGCTGGCCGCGGCGGAAGAAGAGGGGTTGCTCCTGGTCGCCCTGCTCGCGCCCGCCCCGGCGGCGAGCGCGGGATTCGCCCGGGCGGCCCGCGACGCAGGAGCGCCGCTGCTCCTGTCGCGGCCCAGCGGCGCCGCGGACGAGGTGGGGCCGGAGGAGGCCCGCGACGACGCGGCGTTCGTCGAGTCGGCGCTGAAGTCGGTGGACGAGCTGCGCTTCCACGGCCCCTTCGCGTTGCTCAAGGAGCCGCCTCGCGCGGGCAGCGCGGTGCCCGAAGGCGAGCGCATCCAGCGCGAGATCGACGCCGGGTTCACCGGGGTGGCGATGACCACCACTCCGGAGAGCGCCCCCGCCGCGCGCGACGCGGCCCTGGTCGCCTCGCACGTCTGCCAGCTGGAGCTGGGCTTGGAGATCGTGCCGCTGGGAGGATCGGGCGAGGTGGCCGCCGAGCTGGTGCGGCAGCTCAAGTCGCGCGGGGCGCCGCCGAGCGCGCTGCGGCTCGCCGACCCCGACGCGGGCGTGGCGGCGGAGCTCTCGCCGGTTGCGATCAGCACTACCGCGGAGGTGGCGACCGAGCAGCTCGCCGGCCGCGGTGTCCGGCAGCTGGTGGCCGCGGGGCCGTTCCTGCGCGCCCTGGAGCGGGCGGCGCCGCGCGAGCTGCTCGAGAGGTTGCAGGGCTGGGCGGACGAGCGCGGCGCGACGCTGGAGCAGGCCGCCGCGCGCCACCAGCGGCTGCTGCGCGAGCTCCCCGCTCCCGAGCAGGAGAAGCTGGAGGCGCTCTGCTGCTTCGAGGCCCTCGAGCTGTATGCGCGGGCCGGGGCAGCGAAGACCGCGGCGCGCCTCGCGCACCGCGTCGCCAGCCTGGCGAAGAAGGAATGAGGGTCGTCGGCGGCGACTTTCGGGGGCGGACGCTGCGCTCGGTGCCAGGCCAGTCGACGCGGCCCACCGCCGACCGGGTGAGGCAGAGCCTCTTCGACCTGCTCGGCCAGCGCTGCGACGGACTCCGGATCTTGGACCTCTACGCGGGCACCGGGGCGCTCTCGCTGGAGGCGCTCTCGCGGGGAGCGGCCCACGCCACGCTCGTCGAGCAGGACGCGAAGGCGGCGCAGGTCATCGAGCGCAACGTGGCCGAGCTCGGCTGCGCCGATCGCTGCACGCTCGTGCGCGACGGCGTGGCGCGGGCGCTGCCGCGGCTGTCCGCTCCCTTCGACCTGGTCTTTTCCGATCCGCCCTACGCGCTGCAGGCGGCGCAGGAGACCCTGGACGCCCTGGCGCGGCTGGGCCTCGTCGCGCCGCAGGGCAGGGTGGTCCTGGAACGGGACCGCCGGGAGCCCGGCCCCGCCGCCCCCGAAGGATTCGAGCTGGCCGGCGAGAGGCGGTACGGCGACACGGCCGTGCTGATCGCTCGCCGCCGTTGACGGAGACCGTGTCCGCAAACGAGGATGCTCGGGTGCGCATCGCCCTCTATCCCGGATCTTTCGATCCGCCCACGCACGGGCACCTGAGCATCATCCAGCGCGGGCTCAGGATCTTCGACGGGCTGACGGTGGCGGTCCTGAAGAACCCCGCCAAGGACGCCGTCTTCACCGTCGGCGAGCGCGTGGAGCTGCTCAAGGGGGCCCTGGGCGGCGACAAGCGCGTGCAGGTCAAGACTTTCAGCGGCCTGTTGGTGAAGTTCGCCGAGCAGGAAGGCGTCAACACCATCCTGCGCGGCCTCCGCGCGGTGAGCGATTTCGAGTACGAGTTCCAGATGGCGAACATGAACCGCAAGCTCGACCGCGGGATCGAGACGCTGTTCATGATGACCGGCGAGGACTACTTCTACATCTCGAGCCGCTTCGTGCGCGACGTGGCCCGGCTAGGAGGAGACGTGGCAGGGATGGTGCCCCCGAACGTGCTCGAGGCCCTCCGCCGCAAGTTCGGTCCGCCGCAGGGGGTGCAGAAGTGACCGCCTTCTCGCGCCGGGTGCTGGCCGCCAAGCCGTCCGCCTCGCTCGCGGTCAGCGCGCGCGCCATCCAGCTCAAGCGGGAGGGCCGCGACATCGTCTCGCTCAGCGTGGGCGAGCCCGACTTCCCCGTCTTCCCTCACGTCGCCCAGGCGGTCGAGGACGCGCTGCGGAAGGGCTACACCAAGTACACCACCTCCTCCGGCATCGCGGAGCTGCGGGAGGCGATCAGCGACTGGATGAATGCCGAGGCCGGGCAGCGCTACACCCTCGCGCAGATCATCTGCACCGCGGGCGCCAAGCAGGCGCTCTACAACGCCTGCCAGGCGCTGCTCGACCAGGGGGACGAGGCCATCATCCCGAACCCGTACTGGGTGAGCTACCCCGACATCGTGCGGCTCGCGGGCGCCACGCCGATCGATCTGGTGACGCGACCCGAGGACGGCTGGCACCCGGACCCGGCGGCGCTGGCGCGGGCGATCACGCCGCGGACCAAGGTGGTGATGCTGGGAAGCCCCAGCAACCCGACGGGCGCCGTCTGGTCCAAGGAGGCCATGCAAGGCATGGCGGGCGTCCTGGAGAAGCACCCGGGGATCACGATCCTGTCCGACGACATCTATCACCGGCTCGTCTACGGCGGGGTGCGCGCCTGCAACATCCTGGAGGTCGCGCCGCAGCTGCGGGATCGGACCGTGCTGATCAACGGCTGCTCCAAAGCCTACGCGATGACCGGGCTTCGGCTGGGCTGGGCGTGCGGGCCCCAGGAGATCATCTCGGCCATGAACAAGGTGCAGGACTCGAGCACCTCCAATCCGAACTCGCTCACCCAGTACGCCGCGGTCGCCGCGCTGCGCGGGCCGCAGGAGGGGCTGGAGGCCATGCGCGCCCAGTTCGAGCGGCGGCGAGATCTCATGGTCGAGCTGGTGCGGGCGATCCCGCGCGTCCGCTGCGCCCGGCCCGAGGGGGCGTTCTACGTCTTCTGCGACGTCTCGGCCTACCTGGGGCGCGTGCCCGACGACGTGAAGCTCTCCCAGCTCCTGCTGGAGGAGCACGGCGTGGCGGTGGTCCCGGGCTCGGCATTCGGACAGGCCGGTTACCTGCGCCTCTCGTTCGCGACCTCGGATGCGCAGATCCGCGCAGGCGTCGACCGGATGTCTCGCGGCCTGCAAGCGCTGGTGTAGATCGACGTCCTGGAGGTGCACATGCGAATCCTGCTCAGGGCCATCGCCGTCGCGGTGGCACTGCTCTTCACCGCTCCCGCCGTCTCGTGGGCCAAGGCGGCCCCCGCCGCGAGCAAGAAGGCAGAGAAGCTCGACATCAACACGGCGAGCGAGGAGCAGCTGAAGGTGCTGCCCGGGATCGGCGACGCCTACGCGAAGAAGATCGTCGCGGGCCGGCCGTACAAGGCCAAGGACGAGCTGTGGGAGAAGAAGGTCATCCCCAAAGCGACCTACCAGAAGATCCGCGACCAGGTCGTCGCCCACCAAGCGAAGTGACGGCTCGCAATCTGCGGCGCTCGGCCTGCTGGACGCGATCCTGACCGGCGGCGGGGCCCGGGGGTGGGTCCGCAGCGCCAGCGTCGCCCCTGGTGTCGGAGAAGCGCCAACCCCCGAGACTGGGGCTCCTAATGTCGCTGCGGACCCACCCCCGGCTCCCCACCGCCGATGCGTCTCGTGGACGGTGTGACCGCGCCCCAGCCGAAGTGACCGTGATCTTTTGGGGGGTCGAGGGGGGAGCGAGCTCCCCCCTTGTGGAGGCGCCGAAAGGCGCCGGATCGGAGAGCGTGCTGCGCGGGCAGACCCGTCAATTCAAGGGATCTGTCACAACCGGTGTATCTGCATCATGGAAGCGCCGAAGGTCGGCCGGTTCGGCGGCACCGCGCTGGCGATGATCACCGCCTCGCCGCGCATCGCGTCGCCCGCGCCGACCAGCGTCTGCGCGATGCTCGCGATCATCTCGTCGGTCGACTCGAACGGCTTGGGGACCCGGCGCGCGGTGACCCCCCAGTACAGCGCCATGCGCTGATAGGACTGCTGCGAGGCGGTGAAGGCGAGGATGCGCGCGGTGGGCCGGTACTCGCCGATCTGCCGCGCGGTCTCCCCGGTCCGCGTGTAGACGCACACGGTGCCGATGCCCAGCTGCCCGGCCGCGGCGGCGCAGGCCTTGGCCACGGCGGTGGCGAAGGTGCTCTCTGCGCGGTCGAGGATGGCCTCGGGGAGCGACTGGTAGCGCGCGCTCCGCTCCACCTCCTCGATGATCGCCGCCATGGTGCGCACGGCCTCCACCGGGTTCGCGCCGGTCGCGGTCTCGGCGCTGAGCATCACCGAGTCGGCTCCGTCGAGGATCGCGTTCGCCACGTCGCTGACCTCGGCGCGGGTGGGCTGGGGCGAGACGATCATGCTCTCCAGCATCTGGGTGGCGACGATGGCGATCTTGCCGTGGTAGTTGGTGCGCTCGATCCCGGTCTTCTGGATGAGCGGCACGCGCTCGAGAGGCATCTCCACGCCGAGGTCACCGCGCGCGATCATCACCCCGTCCGCGATCTGGGAGATCTCGTCGATGCGGTCCACCGCCTGGGGCTTCTCCAGCTTGGCGATGATCGGCATGGTGGGCGCATACCGTTTGATGAGCCGGATGTCGTCGGCGGAGCGCACGAAGCTCATCGCCACGTAGTCGACTCCCTGCTGGAGCCCGAACTGCAGGTCGACGAGGTCCTTCTCGGTGAGCGCCGGGATGCTGACCGGGGTGCCCGGCAGGTTGATGCCCTTGTTGTCGGAGAGGACGCCGCCGACGATCACGCGGCAGCGCACCTCCTTCTTGCCGGCCTTGATCACCTCGAGGCGGATGGCGCCATCGTTGACCAGGATGGAGTCGCCCGGGGTGACGTCTTCGGGGAGTCCCGCGTAGGAGCAGGAGAAGCGCTCCTCGGTCCCGAGCACGTCGTCGGTGACGATGGTGACCTCGCTGTCCTCGGCGAGCTTCACCTTGCCGCCCTTGATCTTCCCCACCCGGATCTTCGGCCCCTGCAGGTCGAGCAGGATGGCGATCGGCCGGCCGGCGATCTCGGACGCGCGGCGGACGTTGACGATGGTGCGGGCGTGGTCCTCGTGGGTGCCGTGGCTGAAGTTCAGCCGCGCGCAGTCCATGCCGGCCGCGACCAGCTTTCCAAGGGTTGGCTCGTCGCGGGAGGCCGGTCCCATCGTGCAGATGATCTTCGCCTTGCGCATGGATGAGGGGAGCCTAGAGGCAGAGGTCGAGGGCCGCAAGGTTGCAGTTCGTGGATCGAGGCACGGAGCCTTCGTTGCTCCGGCAGGACTAGAAGTCCAAGTCCCGCTCCGTGGACTCCTCGTCCTCGGCTTCGTCCTCGTCCTCGCTCTCCTCCTCGTCGAGGAGCGCGGCCTTGCGCGCCACCGCGGGCGCTTCATCGTAGGGCGGAGGCAGCTCCTCGCTGTTGATCTCCACCGCCATGGTGAACTTGCGCCGCAGCGGCGTGATTACCGCGAAGAGGTCCTCGAGCGCGCCGACCAGTGCCTCGACCTGCTCGCCCGGCGCGTGCGCGCCGCAGCTGGGGCAGCGCAGCGTGGGATCGCTGCTCAGATCGGAGATGTCCACTCCGAACGACTCCTCGCACTTCTGGCACTGGAACTCGGGCTGCATCCGTTCACCTCCCGTGCGGAGGGGCCGGCGTGAGCATAGTCACAGCGCGCGGCAAGGGAAGAGGCGTGGGCCGACGGATGTCGATTGACGCGATGCGCAGGGCCCACCGCCCGTACCCGGGACGAGTGCTCGCCGCCGCTCGGCGGGAGCGCTCCTGGTGGACCGGATCGAAGCAGGCATTTCGGCGGGCAGGTCCTCATACCGGCCGCGTGCGACAAGTGGCCGCCCCGCGCCAAGGGATCTGCTATCGTCCACGCCCCGCGACGGATCTCTCTGAAAGGACCACCCATGGCGAGCGCTGCTCCGAAGATCCCCTCCGGCGGTGAGCCGATCACTTTGCGCAACGGGCGGCTCCAGGTGCCTGAGAAGCCCATCCTCCCCTTCATCGAAGGAGACGGCACGGGGCCGGACATCTGGCGCGCCTCGCAGCGCGTGTTCGACGCCGCGGTGCAGAAGGCGTACGGCGGCAAGCGGCGGATCGGCTGGATGGAAGTCTACGCGGGCGAGAAGGCGAAGAACCTGTTCGACAACTGGCTTCCGGACGAGACGGTGGACGCCTTCCGCAAGTACCTGGTGGGCATCAAGGGACCGCTGACCACGCCCGTGGGCGGCGGCATCCGTTCCCTCAACGTGGCGCTGCGGCAGATGCTCGACCTGTTCGTGTGCCTGCGGCCGGTGCGCTGGTTCAAGGGAGTGCCGAGCCCGGTCAAGCACCCGGAGAAGGTCGACATGGTGATCTTCCGCGAGAACACGGAGGACATCTACGCGGGCATCGAGTACGCCGCGGGCACGCCCGATTCGCAGAAGGTACTCGACTTCTTCGCCAAGGAGTTCCCGAAGGAGTTCAAGAAGGTCCGGTTCGGCACCGCCCAGGCCACGCAGGAGTGGCAGAAGCAGCTCGAGGCGATCGGCGTGCCCCGGCGCGAGGTGGGGGTGCGGGTCGGGGTCGGGCTCAAGCCGATCAGCTATCTGGGCAGCGAGCGGCTCATCCACAGCGCGATCTCCTACGCCATCCAGAACAAGCGCAAGAGCGTCACGCTGGTGCACAAGGGGAACATCATGAAGTTCACCGAGGGCGCCTTCCGCGACTGGGGCTACCAGGTCGCCAAGGACTTCTTCGGCGCGGAGGAGGTCGATGGCGGGCCCTGGTGCAAGATCCCGGCGGGCAAGCCGGGCGCCGGCACGATCATCAAGGACGCGATCGCCGACATCACGCTCCAGCAAGTCTTGACGCGCCCCGAGGAGTTCGACGTCATCGCCACGCCCAATCTGAACGGCGATTACCTCTCGGACGCGCTGGCCGCCCAGGTGGGCGGCATCGGGATCGCGCCGGGCGGCAACATCAACTACCTCTCCGGTCACGCCATCTTCGAGGCCACTCATGGGACGGCGCCCAAGTACGCGAACCAGGACAAGGTGAACCCCGGGTCGGTGATCCTCTCGGGCGAGATGATGCTGCGGCACATGGGCTGGAACGAAGCGGCGGACCTGATCGTCCGCGGCATGGACGGAGCCATCGCGGCAAAGACGGTGACCTACGACTTCGCCCGCCTGATGGTGCAGGAGGGCCAGCAGGGGGTGAAGGAGCTGAAGTGCTCGGAGTTCGGCGAGGCGATCGTCCGGCACTTCTCCTGAGCGCCACCCGCCTTTCGTTTTGTGATCAAACGCTTGCTAGGATGGCGCGGCGCACCCGGCGGGCAGGATGCAATGGCGGAGAGCATCGGAGAGGCCGTCCAGCAGGAACCCGGGAAGCAGGGGGTACCCGGGCCGCCCGATCCGCGCCGGGTGCGCGCCCAAGCCCCCGAATCGATCGGGGTGCTCGATCGGCGCCCGCCGCGCTCGGTGGCCGGCGGGATCCCCGCCATCGTCGCCTCGGCGCGGCACGTCTTCGGCGAAGCGGGGCTCCTGCGCGGCGCCCGGCTGCTCCGGGCCCTCAACCAGTTCGACGGCTACGACTGCCCGGGCTGCGCCTGGCCGGAGCCGGACCGCGAGCGGTCGGTGGCCGAGTTCTGCGAGAACGGCGCGAAGGCGATCGCGGAGGAGGGGACGCCGCGCCGGGTGGGTCCGGACTTCTTCGCGCGCCACGGCGTCGCCGAGCTGAGCGAGCGCAGCGACTACTGGCTGGGCAAGCAGGGCCGCCTGACGCACCCCATGGTCCTCCGGCCGGGCGCCACGCATTACCAGCCGCTCTCCTGGGACGGCGCGTTTTCGCTCGTCGCCGGCCACCTCGCCGCGCTCGCTTCGCCGGACGAGGCGGTGTTCTACACCTCGGGCCGCACCAGCAACGAGGCCGCGTTCCTCTACCAGCTCTTCGCCCGCGAGCTCGGCACCAACAACCTGCCGGACTGCTCGAACATGTGCCACGAGTCGAGCGGCGCGGCCCTTTCGCAGACCATCGGAACCGGCAAGGGCACCGTCACGCTGGACGACTTTCGCCAGGCCCGCCTGGTAGTCGTCGCGGGGCAGAACCCGGGCACCAACCACCCCCGCATGCTGAGCGCGCTCCAGGAAGCCAAGCGGAACGGCGCGCGTATCGTCGCGATCAATCCGCTGCCGGAGGCAGGGCTCCTCCGCTTCAAGCACCCGCAGGAACCCCTGCGCCTGCTCGGGCCGGGCACGGCCCTGACCGACGTCTTCCTGCAGGTCCGCGTCAACGGGGACGTCGCGCTGCTGCAGGGCATCGGCAAGGCCCTCCTGGAGGAGGAGCGAAAGAGGCCGGGCAAGGTGGTGGACCAGGCATTCGTCCGGGAGCGGACCGAAGGCTATCTCGCCTACGCCGGGCAGCTGGAGGCGGTCTCCTGGGCCGACGTGGTGCGCGGCAGCGGCGTGCCGGAAGAGCGGATCCGCGAGGCGGCGCGGCTGTTCGCCGAGACCGACCGGATCGTCTTCTGCTGGGCGATGGGGCTCACCCAGCACCAGAACGGCGTCGACAACGTCCGCGAGGTCGTCAACGTCCTCCTGCTGCGCGGCTCGTTCGGCAAGCCCGGCGCGGGCGTGTGCCCGGTCCGCGGCCACAGCAACGTGCAGGGCGACCGCACGATGGGGATCTGCGAGAAGCCCAACGCATCCTTCCTCGACGCGCTGGATCGCGCCACCGGGATCGCCTCGCCTCGCCGCCAAGGCCTGGACACGGTCGAGACCATCCACGCGCTGCACGACGGTCGCGCCAAGGTGTTCTTCGCCCTGGGCGGCAACTTCCTCTCGGCCACCCCGGACACCGAGTATGCGGCGGACGCGCTGCGGCGGGCCCGGCTCACCGCGCACGTCTCGACCAAGCTCAACCGCAGCCACCTGGTCGCCGGGACCACGGCGCTGATCCTGCCGTGCCTCGGGCGCACCGAGCGGGACCTGCAGGCCGGAGGAGAGCAGTTCGTCACCACCGAGAACTCGATGAGCGTGGTGCAGACGTCGCGCGGGCGGCTGCCGCCGGCCGGCGAGCACCTCCTCAGCGAGCCGCAGATCGTGGCGCGGCTGGCTCGGGCCACGCTGGGCGCGCGCTCGACCGTGCAGTGGGAATGGCTGGCCGACCACTACGACCGCATCCGCGACCTGATCGCGCGCGTGGTGCCCGGCACCGAGGGATACAACGAGCGCGTCCGCCGGCCCGGCGGGTTCTATCTGCCCAACGGGCCGCGCGAAGGGCGCTTCACCACCCCGACGGGGAAGGCGCGCTTCACGCTGCACCCGCTGCCGGCTGCCGAGCTGCCTCCGGGCCACCTCCTCCTCATGACCGTGCGCAGCCACGACCAGTACAACACCACCATCTACGGCCTGGAGGATCGCTACCGCGGGTTGTCGGGCGAGCGGCGCGTCGTCTTGCTGAACCGCGAGGACATCGCGGCCCTCGGCTTGCGCGACGAGCAGCTGGTCGACCTGACCAGCCACTTCCGCGGCGAGACGCGCACCGCCCGGCGCTTCGTGGTGGTCCCCTACGACATCCCCCGGGGTTGCGCTTGCGCCTACTTCCCCGAGGCCAACGTCCTGGTGCCGGCGCGGCAAGTCGCGCACACCAGCAACACCCCGGCGTCGAAGTCGGTGGTGATCACGGTGGCGCCGGCGCGCGACCAGCACCGGCTCGATCCGGAGCGCATTCCCCGGGCGCAAGATTCCCAGGTCGTCCGCCGGTGAAAC
>DASQBG010000174.1:0-6902 GCA_035635335.1 Myxococcales bacterium
CCGATCTTCAACGACCCCAAGCGGCTCACGGACCAGCGCGTGGTCGCGCCGATCCTCTCGCTCGCCCGCGCGAGCGGAATCGGGGCCCACGACGTCTGGGAGGTGGACGCCTCGAAGCAGTCCAAGCGGATCAGCGCCAACGTGAGCGGGCTCTTCGGCACGGAGCGGATCACGCTCAACGACAACCTGCTCAACCGCGCCTCGCTCCCCGAGATCCAGGCGGTGATGGGGCACGAGATGGGCCACTACGTCTTGAATCACATCCACAAGGCGCTGCTGCAGTTCGGCATCGTGATCGTGGCGGGGTTCGCGCTCCTCGCGACCCTGTTCGAGCGGCTGCGCGCGCAGTCCCCGAGGTGGCAGCTGCGCGGGATCGACGACGTGGCGGGCCTGCCGTTGGCGGCGCTGCTGCTCAGCTCGTACCTGTTCCTGCTCACGCCCGTGCTCAACTCGCTCGTCCGGGTGCAGGAGTACGAGGCGGACCTGTACGGCCTCAACGCCTCCGCGCAGCCGGACGGGTTCGCGCAGGTCGCGCTCAAGCTCGGCGAGTACCGCAAGCTCGATCCGGGGCCCATCGAAGAATTCGTCTTCTACGATCACCCGAGCGGCCGCACGCGCATCTACAGCGCGATGCGCTGGAAGGCCGAGCACCCGGAGACGTGGAGCGCGCCCGTGCAGGCGCGCACCCCGCCGCGTCAGTAGGTCGCGCCTCAGCGCACCAGCGCGGCGGATTCGCGCTTCAGCGCCGCCCAGCTGGAGGCCAGCTGCGCGACGTCGCGGATGGTCCTTTCGGCGGCCTCCGCGAGCTGCGGCGTGGGCGCGACGTCGGCGGCCTGTAGCGCATCGAGCAGCTCGGTCAGCCGGGCGTTCCAGGGGAGCAGGGCGGGCGTCCCTTTCCGCAGCCACGGGCGGCGTTCTTCCTTGGCGCCTTGAAGCTCCGCGAGTCGGCGGTCCAGGTCGGCCACCCCGGGCGTGTTGGCGCTCCGGGCCAGGTTCGCCCGCAGCGCGCGCAGCTCGGCCAGCGCATCGAAGTCCTGCTGGAGGGCCTGCGCCACGCGGAAGGAGAGCTCGAACTGCTGCCGCAGGCCGTCGGGCGGCGTCTTCACTCGCGGATCCATCTCGATCCGCAGCGGCTGCGTGAACGAGGCGCCGTCCACGGTAAGCCGCACCGTGTACGCGCCGGGCAGCGCCCAGGGACCTCGAGGCTCGCGCGGGGTGTCGTGCGGGACCGCGGCGATCGGGTACGAGAACTCGAGGGCCGCCGCAGCGGGCCAGTGCAGGTCCCAGACGAACCTGTGCAGCCCGGCCTCCGTGGACGGCACGCGCTGCGGGCGGATCCACCAGTGCGGCACGTTGCCCTCGTCGCGGGGTGGCTCGGCGCGATCCGCGCTCGAGAAGCGGCGCACGACCCGGCCGTCCCCGTCCAGCACCTCGAGCACCACCGGGCCGGCCGAAGGCTTCGCGAGCCAGTAGTCGAGGACGGCTCCGTCGGGAGGGTTCTTCCCGGCAGGCTCGTCCGGCGGGAGCGGCGTGTCGCTGTTGGTGTCGAACCGGACACGGAGCGCGCGCGCCGGGCGGACCAGCGCCACGGGGGCAGTGGCGAAGTCGAGGAACTGCCGCAACGGGGTGACGTCGTCGAGGATCCAGAACCCGCGTCCGTGCGTCGCCACCGCCAGGTCAGAGTCCTTGACGATCAGATCGCGGATCGAGGTGGCGGGCATGTTCAGCCGCAGCGGCTGCCAGCGCTCCCCGTCGTCGAAGGACACGTACACGGCCTGTTCGGTCCCGCAGTAGAGCAGCCCTTTGCGAGCGCGGTCCTCGCGGACCACGTTCACGATCCCGCCGTCCGGCAATCCGCGGGTGATCTCCTGCCACGACTTGCCGCCGTCGTGCGTGCGGTAGACGTGCGGTCGCAGGTCGTCGAGCCGCAGGGTGTTGATGGCGGCATACGCCGTCTGCGCGTCGAAATGTCCCGCCTCCAGGATGGATACCTTGGCCCACGGGCGGAGCTCGCGCGGCGTCACGTCTCGCCACGACTTGCCGCCGTTGCGCGTCAGGTGGATCAGTCCGTCGTCGGAGCCCACCCAGAGGGTCTGGCCGTCCAGCGGTGAGGGCGCCACGGCGTAGATCACACCGCGCTGCACGGGCTTCGCTTCCTGGGTGCCGCGATACTTGCCGACGTTTCCCGGCACCTCCCAGGTCTTGCGCGTCAGATCGGGGCTGATGCGGGTCCAGCGGCGGCCGCCGTCGCGCGTCTTCCACAGCGTATTGGAGGCGAAGTACAGGGTGCGTGGGTCCCTGGGCGCGAACACCAGCGGCTGGGTGCGGATGGTGCGGTAGTCGGGCCTTGGAGAAGCGACCGGCGAGACGTCCTGCGCCTGCCCCGTGCGCCGGTCGTAGCGCGACACCTTCCCGCCGTACACCACGTCGGGGTCGAGTGGGTCGGGCGCGCCGTACCCGTACTCCTCGAAGCCCGCGGGATGCCACTCGCGGAAGGTGATCTCCCCGCCGCCGCCGCGACTCGAGACGCACGCGGAGCCGCTCTCCTGCTGGCCGCCGCAGAGCCGGTACGGGAACGACGCGTCGGCGGTGACGTGGAACATCTGCGCGGTGGGCTGGTTGTACCAGGAGCTCCAGGTGGAGCCGCCGTTCACGGTGACGATCGCTCCCTGGTCGGCGGCGAGGAGCATGACTTCCGGATTCACCGGGTCGATCCAGATGCGGTGGTAGTCGTCTCCGCCCGGCGCGCCGCGGAGCGCGCTGAACGTCTTCCCGCCGTCGGTCGATTTCCAGGCCACCACGCTCGCGGTGAAGACGACGTCCGGGTCCTTCGGATGCACCTTCACCTCGGCGAAGTCGTCCGCCCGCTCGGCCACGCGGTCGTCGTCGGTGCTGCGCGACCAGCTCTCGCCCGCGTCGTCCGACCGGTACAGGCCGCCGCCGGTCTTGGCCGCCACGGTCGCGAACATGCGCCTGGGCATCGACGGCGCAATGCCGATGCCGATGCGACCCAGGCCACCGTGCTCGAAGTCCGGCAGCCCCTGGGTGATGTGGCGCCAGGTGCTGCCGCCGTCGGTCGACTTGTAGAGGCCGCTGCCCGGGCCTTCGAAGTGGCCGTTCTCCCATGGCCCCTGGCGGGACTCCCACAGGGCGGCGAAGACGGTCCGCGGATCGGAGGGATCGAGCACCACGTCGGCGGCGCCCGTGTCGGCATCCCTATGGAGCACCCTCTCGAAGGTGGCTCCTCCGTCGAGGGAGCGGAACACGCCGCGCTCCTCGCTGGCACCGTAGGGATGACCGAGCACGGCGACGAAGAGCCGGTCCGGATCGCGCGGATCCACCGCGATCTGCGGCACCTGCTGCGCGTCGCGCAGGCCGAGGTGCCGCCAGGTCTTCCCGCCGTCGGTGGACTTGTAGATGCCGTCGCCCGTGGAGAGATCGGGTCGCTGCAGGCCCTCGCCGCTGCCCACGTAGATCACGTCCGGGTTCGAGGGGGCAACGGCGATGGCGCCGATGGAGCCCGTCGGCTGGTCGTCGAAGATGGGCGTCCAGGTGCGGCCGAAATCGTCGGTCCGCCACACGCCGCCGTTGACGGCTCCGACATAGAAGAGGCCCGGCTTCCCCGGGACCCCCGCGGCGGCCTTGGTGCGCCCCCCTCGGTACGGGCCGACGGAGCGCCAGCGGAGCTCCCGGAAAGTGTCTTCGGCGCGGGCAGCGAACGCGCAGAGCAGCAGCGCAATGACCGTGCAAGTTTTCATGGGGCGCGCACACTACCCGAAAGTTGCGACGGGCTGTCGATGTCCGGATCCCGCGAGCCTCGCTCTCGCTCCGGCGCTAGGATGTCTGGCGATGCTGCTCGACGAGGACACCTGCTACCGCGCGGCGAGGAGCCGCGACGCTCGCTTCGACGGGCGGTTCTTCACCGCGGTGAAGACCACCGGCATCTATTGCCGCCCCATCTGCCCCGCCCGCACGCCGCTCCGCAAGAACGTCCGGTTCTTCGCCTGCGCCGCTGCCGCCGAGGAAGCCGGCTTCCGCCCTTGCCGCCGCTGCCGCCCGGACGCGGCCCCGGGAACGCCGGCGTGGAACGGTCCTTCCGCCACCGTCTCGCGCGCCGTCCGCCTGATCGAGCGAGGCGTCCTCGACGAGGGCTCGGTCGACGAGCTCGCGGGGCGCCTTGGAGTCGGAGGCCGCCAGCTCCGCCGGCTGTTCGCCGAGCATCTCGGGACCTCTCCGCTGCTCGTCGCCCGGTCGCGCCGCGCCCACTTCGCGAGGGCGCTCCTCGACGCGACCGCATGGCCCATGCCCCAGGTGGCGGAAGAGGCGGGCTTCCACAGCCTGCGCCGGTTCAACGAGGTGATGCAGGCCGTGTTCAAGCGGACGCCGAGCGAGCTGCGCCGGCGGGGCGGGGCGGACGGCCCCTCGCTCACGCTTCGTCTCGCATACCGGCCGCCCTACGACTGGGCGGCGCTGGTCGGGTTCCTGGGCGCGCGCGCCATTCCCGGCGTGGAGATGGTCGACGCCGGCGCTTACCGGCGCACGTTCGAGAGCGGTCGGATGGAGGTGCGGCCGGATCGCGGCAACGCTCTCTCGCTCACGCTGACGCTCTCGCGGCGCGATCCCGGCCAGGCGCTGGAGATCGCCGGACGGGTCCGCCGGATGTTCGACCTGGACGCCGATCCGCTGGAGATCGGGGCGACTCTCGGCGCCGATCCGCTGCTCGGACCGTCCGTGCGCGCGCGTCCCGGCCTGCGCCTCCCCGGGACCTGGGATCCGTTCGAGACCTGCGTCCGGGCCATCCTCGGGCAGCAGGTCAGCGTGCGCGCGGCCACCACGCTGGGCGGCCGCCTCGTCGGCGAATTCGGCGCGCTCATCCCTGGTGCCGGCAGCGGCCTGACCCACCTGTTTCCCGCGCCCGAGCGGCTTGCTTCGGCGCCGCTGGAGCGCATCGGGCTCACCCGGGCGCGCGCCGAGAGCATCCGGTGCGTCGCCCGCTCGGCGCAGGTCCTCCGCGAGCGGCCCGAGTCGCTGGACGGCCTGATCGACCGCCTCTGCTCGCTTCCGGGGGTCGGCCCCTGGACCGCGCACTACCTGGCCATGCGCGCCTTCGGCGAGGCAGACGCATTCCCTTCGGGGGACCTGGTCCTGCGCAAGGCGTCCCGCGAGCTTTCCTCGGCGGCGCTCGAGCGCCGATCGGCCGCGTGGCGCCCGTGGCGCGCGTACGCCGCCATGCACCTCTGGTCGTCGACGTCCATCCCGCTGGAGCCGACCCATGATCGAGCTGTCGCGAGTTGATTCGCCCATCGGCCCTCTCGTCCTCGCCGCCGGCCCGCGCGGTCTGTGCGCCCTGTCTCTGCGCGGCCGGATGCCGGACCTCCCGGCTCCCGCGCGCGAGGGCAAGCCGCGGGCCGAGATCGCCGGCGCCCTCGAAGCATATTTCGCTGGGGACTTGCGCGCGATCGACACGCTCGACGTGGACCCGCAGGGCACCGCATTCCAGCGGCGGGTCTGGGCCGCGCTGCGCACCATCGCCGCCGGCACCACCTGGTCCTACGCCGAGCTGGCGCGGGCCGTCGGCCAGCCCACCGCTACGCGCGCCGTGGGCGCCGCGAACGGCAGGAACCCGATCGCGCTGGTTCTGCCTTGTCACCGGGTGATCGCCTCGGACGGGACCCTGGGCGGTTACGGCGGCGGGCTCGACATGAAACGGTGGCTGTTGCGGCATGAGCGAAGCTGGCCCGCACAAGTCAACCTCGCATTGTGAAGTGGTAGGCTAACGCTATGCCCACGACCCAGCAGATCCAGGTGCGCCGAGGCGACGTCGTCGTCCTGGTAGGGACCATGAAGGGAGCCTTCCTCTTCCGCTCCGGGCCCGACCGCGCCCGGTTCGAGATGGGAGGCCCGTACTTTCCAGGACATTCAGTATATGCGCTGGCCTACGACGGCCGCGCGGGCAGGCAGCGGGTCTGGGCCGCGTCCAGCAGCATGCACTGGGGATCGGTGCTGAACCACAGCGACGACTTCGGCGCGAGCTGGACCACGCCCGAAGTGCCCACCGTGCAGTTCCCCAAGGGCGGCAAGGCGCTGGCCAGCATCTGGCAGATCTGCCCGGGGCGCGCGGACGAGCCCGACGTGATCTACTGCGGCGTGGAGCCGGCCGCGCTCTTCGAGTCGCGCGATGCGGGCAAGTCGTTCCAGTTGGTGGAAGGGCTCTGGCAGCACCCGCACCGCGAGCAGTGGCAGCCCGGAGGCGGCGGGCTCTGCCTGCACACCGTGGTGCCGGACCCCAAGCTGCGGGGCCGCATCCTGGTGGCGATCTCGACCGGCGGCGTGTACCGCACCGACGACGGCGGCCGGACCTGGACCGTCCGCAACAAGGGCGTGCGTGCCGAGTTCCTGCCCGACAAGCATCCGGAGTTCGGGCAATGCGTGCACAAGGTGGCGCGGCACCCGGGGCGGCCGGAGCGCCTGTATCTGCAAAATCACTGGGGGCTGTACCGCAGCGACGACGCGGGCGACTCCTGGCAGGACATCGCGCGCGGAGTGCCGTCGGATTTCGGCTTCTGCATGGCGGTGCACCCGCACGACCCGGAGACCGCGTACATCGTGCCGCTCGAGTCGGACGGGTTCCGCTGCACGCCGGAAGGCAAGCTGCGCGTCTACCGGACGCGCGACGGCGGCGGCTCCTGGCACCCGCTCACAGAGGGGCTGCCGCAGCGCGACGCGTTCGAGACCGTGCTGCGCGACGCGCTCGGCACCGACGAGGAGGAGCGCGCCGGCATCTACTTCGGGACGCGCAGCGGCAAGCTCTTCGCCTCGCGCGACGACGGCGACTCCTGGACGGCGCTGGCGGCCGGCCTGCCGCCGGTCGTGTGCGTCCGCGCGGCGCGGGTGTGACGGTC
>DASQBG010000175.1:0-10742 GCA_035635335.1 Myxococcales bacterium
GAGGCGAACCCGGTGTCGATGCCCCGCTCGCGCGCCACCTTGAGGAACAGCGCGCTCCGCTCGTGCAGCCGCTGCACCTTCTCCGGGTGCGCCTCGATCTGGTGCAGCGCCTCGAGCGCCGCGGCCGTATTGGCCGGCGACATGCCCACGCTGTAGACGAACCCGGGCACCGTGTACTTGAGGAAGTTCACCAGGGTCTTCGATCCGGCCACGTACCCGCCGCAGGAGGCGAGCGACTTGGACATGGTGCCCATCCACAGATCGACGTCCGTCCGCTCGATCCGGTGGTGCTCGCCCACCCCGCGGCCGGTCTCGCCCACCACGCCGATGGAGTGCGCCTCGTCGACCAGCAGCAGCGTCTTGTACTTCTTCTTCAGCTCGACGAAACGGGGCAGCGGGGCGACGTCGCCGTCCATGCTGTAGACGCCCTCGATGGCGATCAGCACGCGCCGGTAGTGCGGCCGCAGCTGCGCGAGCTGCTTCTCCAGCGCCTCGAAGTCGTTGTGCGGGAAGGGGCGGCGTTTGGCTCCCGAGAGCTTGGAGCCGCCCAGGATGCAGTCGTGCGCCAGAGAGTCGTGGAGGATGAGGTCCTGCGGACCCATCAGGTGGCCGATGACCGTCACGAACACGCCGTGCCCGGACACGGTCACGATCGAGTCCTCGCAGCCGAGGAAGCGCGCCAGCTCCTGCTCCAGCTCGCGGTGCAGCGGCTTCTCGCCGCTCGCGACGCGGCTGGCGGACACGCTCGTCCCGTAGCGCTCCACCGCCTCCTGCGCCGCGCGCGTCACCTCGGGATCGCCGGAGAGGCCCAGGTAATTGTAGCTGGACCAATTGATCATCGTGCGGCCGCCGATCACCGAGGTGTCGTTGGTGACCCGCTCGTGCACGTTGAAGTACGGGTTCTTCAACCCGAAGGCCGCCACCAGGCCGAGGCGCTGCTCCAGCTCCTGCACCTCCGGGAACTGGTCGATCCGATAGCTGGCCTCGTCGACCGCGCGGGCTGCCGCCGGCCAACCGCGGGTCGCGGAAAGCGCCGCGGGCGCCGCTGGGATCGGGGTCGGGATGGGGGTCGAGGTCGTCGCCGAGGTCGAGGTCGCTGCGTAGGCCGGCTTGCCGCCCGGTCCGCGGGCGCGGAGGAACCGCGGGTCGCGGTGCCGGAACTCGCCTTCCACGCCGCGCGCTACCGCGACGACGCGGCCGTCGCGCGACTGGAGCACGATGCTGCCGCGCACCGCTTCACCCGCGGACTGCTCCAGCGTGAGCGTCGCCCGCAGGGGTCCCTCGGGGAGGGGCCCGACCTGGACGTACTCCTGGATCCCGATGGGGAAGCCGGCCCGCTGCAGCTGCGTCCAGGCCCAGTAGGCGGCCAGCTGGAACGCGCCGTCGAGCGCCAGCGGATCGATCGCCCACGCCGTCCGGCGCGGCTCGCGGATCCAGTCGGCGGGGCGGCTGGTCTTCACCCAGCCGACGATCCCGCCCGGCGTGACTTGCTCGATCTCCACGATCGCGCGCATGCGCGGGCCGTGGAAGGTGTAGCCGTCGTAGAACTCGTCGAGCGCGAGCGGCAACTGCGCCGGAGCGGCGGGCGCCGGAGCCGGCGCCGCCGAGGCGAGCGCGGGAGCGACGTCGGCCCCAACGGTGGCGAAGCCGACGTAACTGGGGACGCGCGCGGGCTTGCCGTCGGCGGACGCGGCGAGGCTCACCGCCAGCTCCGCCTGCGGCCGCGCCTCGCCGCGCACAGTCACCGCGAGCTGCGCGGCGCTCGCGATCCGTACCGGCTGCTTGAGCTGGAAATCGCGGACCAGGATGGGCAATCCGGCCCCGCCGGTCGCTTCCAGCGCCGCCGCAGCCACCGCGTCCAGGGCAGAGGCGATAGGCAGGACGGGCTGCCCGGCGAGCTGGTGGTCTTCGAGGTAGACGTGGTCGCTCCGCGTGACCGCCATCCGCACGCGGTGCGCGGTGCGGCGCTCCGGCCGCACCGTCGCGAGGAGCACCGGGCCGGAGGCGCCGGACTGCAGCGCGGAGAGCAGCGCCTGCTCTCCGGTGCGGTCGTCGATGAACGGCACGCCCTGCTCGGCGAGCGCTGCCCGGGCGAACCCCGGGATGTGCGCGACCATCGCGGTGCCGTCCCAGGGCGGGTACTCCAGCGCCAGCGCGCGCAGGCCGGGCCGCAGCGAAGGGAGGAGCTGAGCGGCGCGCGAGAGCGCGGCGTTCGCCGCGGAGTAGTCCACCTGTCCGGCGTTCCCGAAGCGGCCCGCCCACGAGGAGACCAGCACTGCCGCCCGCAGCGGATCGCGCACGGTCGCGGCGATCGCATTGGAGAGGCCCGCCAGCTTGGGTCCGAGCACCCGCAGGAACGCGGCGTCGTCCTTCGCGGTGGCGGGCCCGTCCTCGGCCACGCCGGCCGCGTGCACCAGCGCGGTGAAGGCGCCCAGCTCGGCGCGCGCCGCCTCGAGCGCGGTGCCGGCGGGAGCGGTCACGTCCCACTGCACGTAGACGGCGCGGCCGCCGGCCGCGCGCACGGAGGAGAGCGTCGCCTCGACCTCCGCATCGGGCGCCCTGCGCCCGACCAGCGCGAGCGCGCAGCCCGAGCCGGCCAGCGCGGTGGCGAGCTTGGCCCCGACACCGCGCGCGCCGCCGGTCACCAGGAGGACGTCGTCCGGACCGAAGGAGAGCGGCTCTCCAGCCTGCGCGGGCGCGAGGTCCGGTTCGTACCGGCGGCCGCCGCGCAGACCCACTTCCGGCGCGGCGTTGCCGGATCGCAGCTCGGCGGCGAGGGCCTCGGCCATGGCTTCGGCCCCGTCGGCGGGATCGAGATCGACGGCCTTGACCAGCTCGTCGGTCCGCTCGCGCGCGAGCGCCTTCGCGTGGCCCGCCAGCGCGGCGCCGAGCAGGGTGCCGGCCGCGGTCCCGAGCTTCCCGTCCTGCGCGGTGGCCACCACGAAAGCACCCGGATAGGTGCGCGCCAGCCGCTGGGACCAGAGGAGCGAGTCCCACGAGCCCGCTCCGTCGAGCGCCGGGCCGGGCACCAGGCCGGCGAGGTGGATGACCGCCCCGATCCCGGCCACGGGCGCGGCGGCCGGGGCGGCGAGATCCGAGACGACGACCGAGTGCCCCAGCCGGGTCAACCGGCGGGACAGGGCGTCCGCCACGCCCAGTTGGTCGCGGGTGATCAGCACGCGCTCAGGCAGCGGGTCTTCGGCGGGCGCGGCGCTGGCGAGCGGGACCTCCACGGCGAAAGGCGCGAAGCGCAGCAGCTCCGGGCCTGCGTCGGCCAGGGCGCCCAGCGCGGCGGACAGCATCGGCTCGGCCGGAGCCGAGCGCGGGCCGGCGAGCGCCGAGGCGACGTGATCGATCAGGTGCTGCACCGTGGTCTCCGCGCCGAGCAGCGCGCGCGGCAGGCCGCCGATGCCGGGCCACGCCTTCTGGATGTCTCCGTCCAGCTCGACCGTCATGAGCGAGTCGAAACCCAGCTCGCCGGCGAGCGTCTGCGAGGTCTTGAGCGCCTCGACGGGGAAGGCGCTGATGCGGGAGACGAAGCCGAGGATCCGGCGGGCGATGTCGGAGGCGTCGGTCTGCGGTTCGCGGTCGAAGGAAGCGGCCTGGGTCTGGGTGGTGGTCCCGTTCGTGGTCGGGGTCGCGGTCGGGCTCGCGGCCGCCGCGATGGCGTTCCGCACTTCCGCCGGGACTGCCACGCCCCGCTGCGCCAGGGCGTTGGCTTGCTGCTGCAGCACGTTGGCCTGCGTCTGCAGCAGAGCGATTTGCTCGCGGAACAGCGCGACCAGCGGGTCCATGTCGGCTCCATTCTGCAGTGGGACGGGCGCCGCGAGGGCCAGCGGCTCGGAGGAGGAGGGTTGCCGCTCGACGGCCCAGTACGGCTGGGTCTCGATCGGCGTCGGCGGAAGGGTGACGAGCTGCGCAGCGCGCCCGTCGAACAGCGCCAGGGGTTCGAGCGGGATCCCTACGGTCCACAGCAGGCCGATGGCCTGCGCGAATCCGGCGAGGCCGTCATCGTCGCGTCCGGCCAGGCCGAGCTGCGCGATGCGCTGCTCGGGGGGAAGGCTGGCCTTGGCGAAGGCGGAGAGCGTGGTCCCGGAGCCGACGTTCAGCCACACGCGCCCGCCTTCGGCGGCGGCGCGCCGGAGCGCTTCGACGAAATCGATCGGGGCCGTGGCGTGCTCGACCCAGATGCGCCGGATGTCTTCCGGGGCGTTCGGGTACGGCGCGGCCGTGATGCCGCTGATCACCGGGATCTGGGGCGCGCGCACCGGCACTTCGGCCACCAGCTCGCGCACCGCACCGGCCACGCCCGAAATGAGCGGCGAGTGGAACGCGTGCGACACCTCGAGCGGCGTGACCTTCACGCCGCGCGCCTCCAGCGCCGCGGACGCCCGGCCGATCGCCTCGGCGGTCCCGGAGACGACCGTCTGCCCGGGATGATTCAGGTTGGCGACCACCGCGCCGTCGATCCCGCGGAGCGCCTCGCGGACCGCTCCCGGATCGGCGGCGGCGCTGGCCATGACGCCCGGATCGTCGAGCTTGAGGCCGATCATCGCCAGGCCGCGGCGCGCGACCAGGCGAAGGCAGTCCTCGTCGGACAGGACTCCGGCGGCGGCCGCGGCCGCGAACTCGCCCAGGCTGTGCCCTAGCACCACGTCGGGTGTCACGCCCATCCCACGGAGGACGGCGTGCAGGGCGAGCCCGACGGCGGCCATGGCAGGCTGGCAGACCTGGGTCTGCGTGAGCCTGCGCTCGGCCTCGGGGCCGCCGCTCGCCGGATACAGGTACGAACGGAGCGTGCCTCCCAGGGCGGCGTGCAACTCCGCGCCGAGCGACTCGTCGAGGCGATCCAAGGCGTCGCGGAACGCAGGGACCTGCTCGTACACGTCGCGCAGCAGCCCGACCTTCTGGGCGCCCTGCCCCGGGAAGAGCAGCGCCAGCCCGCGCTGGGCGAACGGCCCCTGGGCGAACGCGACGCCTGGCGCGATGTGCACGGGCCCGTACGCCTCGGCCTCGGCATCGGGCGCGGGCGGAGCCATCTCCGCCTCCCGCGCTTCGAGCG
This sequence comes from Myxococcales bacterium, assembly GCA_035635335.1. Classification (GTDB taxonomy): domain Bacteria; phylum Myxococcota; class Myxococcia; order Myxococcales; family 40CM-4-68-19; genus VBKO01. The sequence continues at coordinate 5,063 of DASQBG010000175.1, forward strand.
CGGGAGCGGCCGCCTCGAGACGCTCACGCAGCTGCGCGAACGACTCCGCCGTGACGGCCAGCCGCGCAGCGCCGTGGGCGCGCGCGGCGAGCGTGCGCGCGACGTCGGCCGCGGTCGCCCCTTCCTGCTCCAGCGACGCGAGCACGCCTGCCAGCTCGCGCGCATGTCGCGCGACCAGCCCAGGCCGCGAAGCCGCGACGAGGAACAGCTCGGCGCGGCGCTGCGCCGGCCGCGGGCGCCGGGCGCGCGCCTGCTCCGGGCGCGGGGCCTCCTCCAGCACCACATGCGCGTTGGTCCCGCCGAATCCGAACGAGCTGACCGCCGCGCGGCGCGGATGGCCGTCGCGCGTCTCCCAGGGGGTCGCGGAGCGCGGCAGATAGAACGGACCGTCGCCGAGCCCCAGCTTCGGGTTCTGCTCGGTCACGGAGGGCTGCGGCGGGAGGGTGCGATGGTGCAGGGCCAGCGAGGCCTTGATCAGCCCCGCGATCCCCGCCGCGGACATGGTGTGGCCGATGTTCGCCTTGACGGAGCCGAGCGCGGTGCGCGCCCGGTCCTGGGGCGTCCAGCCCTGCTCGCGGAACAACTCGGCCAGCGCGCCCACCTCGACCACGTCGCCCACGGTGGTGGCCGTCCCGTGCGCCTCGACGTATCCCACCGACTGCGGCGGGACGCCGGCGTCCTGGTACGCCAGGCGGAGCGCCTCGATCTGGCCGCCCTGCCGGGGCGTCATCGGGCCTTCGCTGCGGCCGTCGTTGTTGCACGCCGATCCCCGGATCAGCGCGTAGATGCGGTCGCCGTCGCGCTCCGCGTCCTCGCGCCGCTTGAGGATGACCGCGCCGACTCCTTCGCCCATCACGAACCCGTCCGCCTTGACGTCGAACGGCCGGCACTCGCCGCTGCGGGAGATGGCGCCGATGCGCGAGAAGCTGACCAGGTTGTCGGGCACCAGGTTGAGGTAGACGCCGCCGGCGACCGCCAGGTCGATCTGGCGGGCACGCAAGTTGAGGATCGCCTGGTGCGTCGCGACCAGCGCGGACGAGCACGCCGCGTCCACCGAGAACGCCGGGCCGCCGAGGTCGAACTGCTGCGCCACGATCGCCGCGCTCATGTTGAGCAGGTTGCCCGGCATGCTGAACGCGCGGAGCGGGGTGACGTCCTGCACCAGCGCCTCGAGAGCGCGCGCGGCCGCGGGATCGGGCTTGCGCCCGAACTGCCCGTCGAGCATCTGCAGCGCGCGCAGCCGGCTGAGGTGCATCTCCTTGTACTCGCTGACCGAAGCGCCTACGAACACGCCGGCGCTGCGGCGAGGAAAGGCCTTGCGCTCCCAGCCGGCGTCCTGCAGCGCGCAGCGCACCACGTCGAGCAGGAGGCGGTGCTGCGGGTCGGTCACCTGCACCCGGCGTGGCGCCATGCCGAAGTGGAGCGCGCCGAACCCGCGGACCTCGGCGTCGTCCAGGTACGCGCCGCGGCCGATGTAGGCCTTGTCGGGCGTCCGCAGCGAGTCGTCGAGAAAGACCCGGGCGTGGTTCCAGCGGGAGGAGGGGATGTCGCGGAAGGCGACTGTCCCGCTCCGGATCAGATCCCAGTAGGCCAGGGGGTCAGGCGCCTGCGGGAACCTGCAACCCAGTCCGACGATCGCGATGTCCAAAAAGCACTGCCTCCGGTCTGGCCGCCGCGTCCTTAGCGGCTTTTGCCGCTTCACGTCAAGGTCGCGGAATACCTCGATCCGGACCCGCGAAGTGTGCTCGAGGCCACATTTGTGATGCTCCAGCGCCGCTCCGGCTTCTCGGGTACAGTCCGCGCCCGATGCGGGTGCTCTTGACGGGGGGGTCGGGGTTCGTCGGCTCGTACGTGGCGGAGCAGCTGTCGGCGCTCGGCCACACGGTCCGCGCCTTGGTGCGCCCGCGCTCTGACTCCAAGTTACTGAAAAGTTTACACAATGTTGAATTCGCGCCGGGCGCCATCGAGGATCGCCCCTCTTTGGACTCCGCGGTCCGGGGGGTCGATGCGGTGGTGCACGTGGCCGGGCTGGTGAAAGCGCGGCGGCCGGAGGAGTTCTTCCAGGTCAACGTGGAGGGCACCAAGCACCTGCTCGCGGCGGCCGAGGCGCACGCGCCTGGGATCAGGCGGTTCGTGTACGTCTCGTCGCTGGCAGCGGTGGGGCCCAGCCCCGACGGCAAGCCGGTGCCCGACGATGCCTCCCCGCGCCCGGTCACCCACTACGGTCGCAGCAAGCTGGCGGCCGAGCAGGCAGTCCTGGGGGCGAAGGACCGGCTGCCGGTGACCGTCATCCGGCCCCCCCTCATCTACGGTCCGCGCGACCGCGAGACGCTCGCTTTCTTCACCTCGGTGAAGAACGGGGTCCTGCCGGTGCTCGGGGACGGCCGGAATACACTGAGTGTCATCTACGGAGAAGATTGCGCGGCGGCCATCGTCCGCGCCACGCTGTCGGACGGGGCGAGCGGGCGCGCCTACTTCGTCGACGACGGGTCAGTCCACGTGTGGCGCGAGGCCCTCGCGGACGTGGAGAAGGCGGTGGGCAAGCGGGCCTTCTTCCGGCTCGGGCTCCCGATGCCGGTCGTGCAGATGGCGGCGGCCGCCTCGCAGCTCTACGGCAAGGTGACCCGCACCGCCCAGATGCTGACCCTCGACAAGGTCAACGAGCTGAAGCAGCGCCACTGGGTCTGCGAAGGCTCCGGCGCCCGCCGCGACCTCGGCTGGCACCCGCGCACCTCCTGGGCCGAGGGCGTCTCGAAGGCCGTCGCCTGGTACCGCCAGTGCGGCTGGCTCTGATCCTAGGCGGCGACCTGGGTGCCCGGTGGGAGGAGGCGGGCGATGGTGTCGCGGAGGTCGCCGACGGTGCGGATGCGGGCCAGGTCCTCGTCAGGGATGCGGACGCCGAGCTTTTCCTCGAAGTAGCTGACCAGCTCCATGACGGCCACCGAGTCCATCCCCAGCGTCGCGATGACGGTCTCGCGCGTGAGCTGGGGAAGCTTGCGGTTGTCCACCTCGAGCGCGGCCTGCCTGAACATCTCGAGGATGTCGATGGTCTGCGCCATGTCGGGCTACGCTCCGGTCAGCTTGCGCATCAGCCCGCGCGCCTCGTGGCGCGCGCGACCGACGAGTGAGTAGGCCAGGTGCTTCGCCGCCAGCAGCCGGTTGCCCATGGCGCCGGCCGTGCGCCCGCCTTCTTTTCCCAGCGTGCCCCGCAGGTACATCTCGCGGGTCTTGCGGCGCTGCAGCTTGCCCGAGCTGGTCTTGGGAATGCTCCCGGGTGCCACCAGGGCGACGTCGGCCACGGCGAGCTGCAGGTCCTCGCTCACTTTGCCGACGATGGCGCCGCGCAGCTTCTCGGGCTCTCGATCGCGCGTCTCGACCGCGACCACGACCTCCTCCGACGCCTTGCCGGGTCGCGAGAACACCACCGTCGATCCGCGGCGAACGCCGGGCAGCTCCTCCACCGCCCACTCGATGCGCTGAGGGTAGTAGTTGCGCCCGTTGACGATCAGGATGTCCTTGAGCCGCCCCGAAATGTACACCTCGCCGTCGACCATGTACCCGAGGTCGCCGGTCCGCAGCCAGCCGCCCGTGCGCCCCAGGCCGGATGTCCGCGTCGCGTCGGCATCGTTCCAGTAGCCGGCGGTCACCGACGGCCCCCGGAAGCAGATCTCGCCCACGCTGCGGTCGGGCAGGATGCGCCCGTCCTCATTCTGGATGGACAGCTCGTGCCCGGGGAACGCGCGTCCGCAGCAGACCACCTCCATCGTGGCGGCGCCGTTCGCCGAGGGCGCCGCCTTCCGGTCGGCGTGGTAGCGCTCCTGGTCGATGCGGTCGGTCTTGAACGCGTCGTCGAGGCGCATGAAGGACATCGCCAGGGTCGCTTCCGCCATCCCGTAGGAAGGGAGGATCGCGGTCGGCCGCAGCCCGGCCGGCTCGAAGGCGGCGAGGAAGGCGCGGATGGTGTCGGGGTGGATGGGCTCGGCCCCGCAGCCCAGCACCCGCATCCGGGACAGGTCCCAGCGGGCGATCTGCTCGCGCCGCGCGCGCCGGGTCACCAGCGCGTAGGCGAAGTTGGGCGCGAAGGTCAGCGATCCCCTATGCTTGTGCATCGTCTCCATCCACAGCGTCGCGTTCTTGATGAACGAGATGGTGGGGATGTACACGGCCGGCATGTGCACCACGATGGGGCACAGCACCATCCCGATGAGCCCCATGTCGTGGTAGAGCGGCAGCCAGGAGACGGTCACGTCTCCGGGCCGCCACTGCAGCCCGTCGTGCAGGATGGCCTTCGAGTTCGCTATGAGATTTCCGTGCGTGACCATCACGCCCTTGGGCGCGGAGGTGCTGCCGGAAGTGAACTGCAAGAAGGCGATCTCGTGGTCCGCCGGGTGGGGCGGCGGATCGATGAGCGGAACGTCGGCCCGCAGCTCCGGGGTGAGGATGACCCGCTCGAGCGTGCCCACCTTGCCCACGGCGGACCAGAGCACCTTGCCCACCCGCTCGCTGGTCACCAGCGCCTTGGGCTGGGCCACGTTGAGGATACCGACCAGGGCGTCCATGAACGCGTCCAGCTTCCCCAGCGAGACCGGCGGGTAGAGCGGCACCGGCACCACGCCCAGCCAGAGGGCGGCCAGGAAGGTGGGGATGAAATCCTCGCCTTCGGGGATCACCAGCGCGAGGCGGTCGCCCTTGGTGAGTCCCATCGCGCGCAGGTGGCTGGCGCGCCGCAGCGCCTGGAGGCGCAGCTCGTCGAAGGAGAGGGTGAGGTCCTCGCCGGGCCCCCGGGCTCCGACGAAAGTGAATCCCCGATCCGTGATCCCGCGCGCGGCGTCGAGCGCCTGGACGACTCCGATCATATGGGCGGGTCGTGTAAGGGTTCAGGCAACCTGCGTCAAGCGCCGCGGCGCCAGGACTCCCACGGTCAGGAGTCCGGCCACGAACCCGCCGATGTGTGCCCACCAAGCGACGCCGCCCAGCGCTTCCCCCTGGCCGAGCGACGCAACGCCCGCGAACAGCTGCATGGCGAACCAGATGATCAGGTACGCGACGGCCGGGATCTCCACGATCCACGGGAAGATGAAGAGCGGGACGAAGGTCACCACCCGGCTGCGCGGGAACGAGATGAGGTAGGCGCCCAGTACACCCGCGATGGCGCCCGAGGCACCGACCGTGGGCACCGTCGAGTCCGGCGAGAGCGCCACCTGGGTGAGCGCCGCCACCAGCCCGCAGCCGACGTAGAAGAAGAGGAAGCGCCCGTGCCCGAGCCGATCCTCGACGTTGTCGCCGAAGATCCACAGGTACAGCATGTTGCCGATGAGGTGCAGCCACCCCCCGTGCCAGAACATGCTGGTGAAGAGCGGCAGGAAACGCGCCGGGTCGAGGGGGTTCCCGAACTGCTCTCCCCAGTGCACGAACGTATAGGGCGTAAGGCCGTAGTGCTGGATCAGCTGCGGCAGGTACGGGCCCAGCGCGGTCTCGTGCAGGAACACCAGCACGTTGACCGCGACGAGGCCCACCGTCACCAGCGGCGCGGTGCGCGAGGGGATGGTATCCCGCAGTGGGATCACGGGAATGGTTGTAAGCGGTCGCGCGGCCGGCCGCCAGGTCAGGCTGCCTCGACCAGGTCGGCGAGCGCCGCGAGGTCGGGCACGGTGACGTCCGCCTCTCCGGGGCGCGAGTG
>DASQBG010000176.1:0-18841 GCA_035635335.1 Myxococcales bacterium
AGGAGAGTCGATGGATCGTTCCTGGTATTGGAAAGCCGGCCTGATCGTGGCCGTGACGGTGGCGGCGATCTACGCGCTGGTCCCGTCGTGGACCTACTTCCGCCTGCCGCCCGACCAGCGCAACGAATCGGGCGTGTTCGAGAAGGCGCGGCCGAAGTGGGCGCCGGCGCGGCACTTGAACCTCGGCCTCGATCTGCAGGGAGGCATCCACCTGGTCATGGGCGTCGAGGTGGACCGCGCCGTGCGCGAAAAAGCCGTGCGCCGGGCGGAGGAGCTGGCCGCCGATCTGGACCGCCATTCGATCAAGGGCGTCGAGGTCAAGGGCGACCCGGACACGGGGATCGTCACCGTGACCGGGCAGGGTGACGCGCTTGCCCAGGCGAAGAACCGCTTCTCCGACGACTACCCGGACATGTACATCCGCCGCACCGGAGGGACCTCCTTCGAGCTGGCGATGAAGGACGATGCGGTCAAGCAGCTCAAGGAGAGCGCCGTCGACCAGGCGGTGAAGGCGATCCGCAACCGCGTCGACAAATGGGGCGTGTCCGAGCCCACCATCGCCAAGCGGGGCGATTCCGCCATCCTGGTGCAGCTCCCCGGCTACTCGAACCCGGAGAAGGCGAAGGAGCTGCTCGGCAAGACGGCGCAGCTGGAGTTCAAGATCGTCGACGACGAGGATCGCAGCCTCACCCAGCTCAAGGACCTGCCGCCCGGCATCACGCTCGACTGGGACCGCTACGAAGGCGCTGGCGGGGCGCTGGTCACGTCCCCCTACCTGCGCGCCAAGGACGGCCTCGAGCTGCGCAAGTTCGTGCAGGGCAAGGCGCCTGCCGGGAAGGAGTTCGGCATCCAGAAGGTCGAGGAGCGCATCGCCCGCGAGAGCTATTACCGGACCTACCTCCTCGACAAGAAGGCGGGCATGACGGGCGAGTACATCACCGACGCCCGGGTCGCTTTCGACAACTCTCCCGGCGAGGGGAACCGCCCCTACGTGCAGGTCAGCTTCAACCGCACCGGCGCGGAGCTGTTCGAGAGGCTGACCACCGCCAACGTGAAGAAGCGGATGGCCATCGTGCTGGACGACTCCGTGGACTCGGCGCCCATCATCCAGGGCCCGATCCCGGGCGGCGTGTGCTCCATCCACCTCGGCGGGCTGAAGCCCATCAACGAGATCCTGCAGGAGGCGAAGGACCTCGCGCTGGTGCTCAAGTCGGGCGCGCTGCCCGCGCCCGTGCGCATCCTCGAGGAGCGCTCGGTGGGCGCCTCGCTCGGCCCCGAGCTGATCCGGCGCGGATCGCTGGCCGCCGTGCTGGGCCTGCTCGCGGTCCTGCTCTTCATGGCACTCTACTACCGCTTCAGCGGCGTGGTCGCGGATGTCGCCCTGATCCTGAACGGCATCGTGGTGCTGGCGGTGATGGCGCTGCTCGACTCGACGCTCACGCTGCCGGGCATCGCGGGCTTCGTCCTCACCCTCGGAATGGCGGTGGACGCCAACGTCCTCATCAACGAGCGCATCCGGGAAGAGATGAAGCAGGGCCGCTCGCTCGCTTCCGCCGTGCAGACGGGCTACGACAAGGTGTTCTGGACCATCTTCGACGGCCACGTCACCGCGCTGGTGGCCGGGTTCGTCATCCGCGCCTACGGCTCCGGACCGGTGCGAGGATTCGCCACCACGCTCATCATCGGGCTGCTCGCGTCGATGTTCACCTCCATCGTGGTGACCCGCGCCATCGTCGAGTGGTTCGTCGGCCACGGCAAGCTGCACAAGGCCTTCAGCGTCTAGGGAACCCGCCATGCAGATGAAGTACTTCGAACTGATCAAAGCCGGCACGAGCCACGACTTCGTCAAGTACCGCCGGGTGGCGGTGACGATCTCGCTGATCGTGAACGCGCTGATCCTCCTCGGCGCCGCCGTCTGGCCCCGGCTGAACTACGGGGTCGACTTCGCCGGCGGCACCGAGCTGCAGGTGAGGTTCGAAAAGCCGGTCTCCGCAGGCGACGTGCGCGAGGTGGTCAGCCAGGCCGGTTTCGGCGAGCCGACCGTGCAGGAGTACGGGAACAAGACCGACAACCAGTTCCTCATCCGCGTGGAGCGCATCGCCCTGCTCACGCCCGATGCGGCCGCCAAGGTGAAGCAGGAGGTCGCGCAGGACCTGCCGCAGGCGCAGCTCACCGGCTTCCACTTCGACCCCGAGGTCGGCGACAAGCTCGATTTCACCTTCAAGAAGGCGGTCGACCCCGCGGCGCTGCAGGCGGCGGTGGAGAAGGCCGGGGTGCAGGCCAAGGAAGTGCGCGCCCTCACCTCCCGCGAGGCGCAGGACCAGGAGTACACGGTCATCGCGCAGGGTCCGGGCGACAAGATCGGCCAGCTCTTGCGCGACAAGTTCGGCAAGGACTCGGTCCAGGTGGTCCGCACCGAGTACGTCGGCCCGCAGGTCGGCAAGCAGCTGCGGAACGACGGGATCCTCGCCGTGATCTACGCCATCGGCATGATCCTCGTGTACGTCGGGTTCCGCTTCGACTTCCGCTTCTCGCCCGGCGTGGTCATCGCGCTCATCCACGACGCCATCGTCACCCTGGGGTACTTCGTGGTGACGCGCCACGAGTTCAACCTGACCTCGGTGACGGTGATCCTCACCATCGTCGGCTACTCGGTGAACGACACCATCGTCATCTACGACCGCATCCGGGAGAACGCGAAGAAGTTCAAAGGCCTGCCGATGCGCGACCTGATCAACCGCAGCATCAACGAGATGCTCGGGCGCACCATCCTCACCTCCGGCGCTACCGCGCTGTCGCTCGTCGGGCTGATCGTCTACGGGGTCGGCACCATCCAGGACTTCGCTCTCGCGATGCTGGTCGGCATCATCTCGGGCACGTATTCGACCTGGTACATCGCCAGCCCGATGACCATCTGGCTCGAGGAGCACCTGGCGCACCGGAAGGCGATCGAGGCCGCCAAGCCCAAAGCCAAGCCCGCGCCGAAGCCGCCGCAGCAGGCCGCGGCGAGATGACCGCGGCTCAGGTCCTCGTCGGCGACAGTTCGACCACCTGGATGGCTTCCAGCCCCTGGTCCACCCGGTAGACGACCCGCCAGCGTTTCACCTCGATCTGCAGCAGCGAGTCCTTCATCGAGGTCCAGAACGGGCTCGACACGGGCACGGTGCCCAGGGCATCGGCGATCTCGTCCATGGTCCGGCGGATCTCACCGAGGGTGGCATCGGGAACTTTGCCGACGTCGACGCCGAAGTGTACGGAGTAAGTCACTCACCCGTCCCATTGTCCGGAGATGCACGTATCCGGCAGCAGGGTGGGCATTTGGGTTCATTCCTGCAAGCGGCCCGTCGAGAGCGCTACTTCTTTCGGCGCAGCTCGGTGACGCGGAGGGTCTCGTCATCGAGGGTGTAGAAGAACGACCAGCCCTCGACAACCAGGCAGAGGCGGCTCACCCGGGTGGACGCCCAGAACGGGCTTTCCGCCGGAATTCCGCTTAGCCCTTCGGCGATTTCCTCGAAACGCCGGCGCGCTTCTTCGCGCACGGCCTGGGGCGCCGCTGCCAGTGCAGGATGGACCATGATGACGTGATGGCTCATCGCCCTGACGGTCAGCAGCCGCAGCCCCCATTTTCAAGGCTTGACAGGCGCGGAAACCGCCGCCTCCAGCTCGACCGGAGCGGCGCTCGCACGTGCGCCCCGCCTCAGGCCGAGGCGGAGCCGAGCTGCTCGAGGTACCGGTCGATGCGCTCGCGGAACTGATCCTCCGCGTCGAGGAACTGCACGCCGATCCCGGGGACGATGCCTTGCTGCTCGGCTTCCTCCGGAGTCACTCGGTGCATGACGAGACCGCTGGTGGTCGCAGGGGGGCCGCTGTCAGGCAGCTCCAGCTGCACGGTGATCACCTCGTCGAGCTGGGGAGGCGTACGGGTCTGGATGAACACGCCGCCACGGCTGATGTTCTGCGCGTGCTCGCGGACGAACTCCCGGGCGGTGCGGAAGCGGACCGTGAACTGTGTGTGGTAGCGCTGGAATCCGCGCGCGTCCCGAAGCTCGCGCGCCGTGCGGGCCTTCTCCACCACCAGCGCAGTGATCCGCTCGCGCGCCGCGACGTCGATGGCCGTGAACTGCACCCAGAAGCCCGCTGGGACCGGCCGGTCCCGCGCCGAGGCCGCGACCACGCCGACCGCCACCTCGGGCTTGGCGTTGCCGGGCAGGTAGAGCGCGAGCGAGACGCGCGCGCCGAGGCGCGGAGGCACGAGCGAGCGCACCCCGATACCCTCACCGGAGAGGCCGCGCGAGGTCGTCTGGATGGCGGCCCCTTCCGAGACGTAGCGCACCGGGAAAACGATGGGCGCCGCTTCCATCCGCGCTCCTTTCCAACCCCCTCCATTTTCATAGGGCATCTCGGGAGCGCGTGCTGCTTTTGTCCCGCCGCGGAGGTTGGCGAGGTCCGTGCATGTGTGCGTCAGGCTTGCACCGGCCGGCGCCCGGCGGGCTGGAGGTCCGGCCCGGGGGCAACGCGGCGTCGCGCCGGTGCGGGCAATTTGTAGGTTCTTTCGCGACTTTGCGCGATCGGCTCGAAATCGAGCCCGCTCTGGCCAGGAACCTGGCCACCGGGGACGCTGTTGGTGTGCGCCGAGCGCGCACGGCGGGTGCCGCCGGCGGACAGGGGGCGCCGCCAGCGCGCTCGCCACCCACAGCGGTGTCGGACCCGGGTGCTAGACCGCTCGCATGCGCTGGTCACCGGGAGAGGCGGCGATGGCCGCCGGAGCCGAGCAGGGCAGCCGTCTCGCAGCGGAGCTGGGGCTCCTGCCCGCCGTCGGCCGAGCGCTCTGGGCGCGCGGCCTGCGCGACGCCGAGTCCGCGCAGCGATTCCTGCAGCCACGGCTCGAGCAGCTGCCCGACCCGTTCGGGCTGAAGGGCATCGACGAGGCGGTCGCGCGGGTCCAGCGCGCGCTCGAGGGGCGCGAGGCGATCTGCGTCTACGGCGACTACGACGTCGACGGAGTGACCAGCACCGCGCTGCTCGTCTCCGTGTTGCGGAAGCTCGCGTCCTGCGCTCCGGGTGGCGGCGCTCCCGCCCGCATCGAGTACTACGTCCCCAACCGGCTGATCGAAGGCTACGGACTGAATCTGGAGGCGATGAAGAAGCTGGCCTGCCGCGGCACGCGCCTGGTGGTGAGCGCCGACTGCGGCGTCACCGCCGTGGCGGAGATCGAAGCGGCGGCGCAGCTGGGCCTCGACGTCGTCGTCATCGACCACCACACCTCCGCGCAGACGGCCGAGGCGCTCCCGCGCGCGGTGGCCATCCTCAACCCGCACCAGCCGGGCTGCGCCTTCCCCGGCCGCGAGCTGGCCGCGGTCGGGGTCGCCTTCCACCTGCTGCTCGCGTTGCGCAAGCGGCTGCGCGAGGCGGGTTGGTTCGCCGGCCGCACCGAGCCGAACCTGCGCGAGCAGCTCGATCTCGTCGCCCTCGGCACCATCGCCGACGTGGTGCCGCTCACCGGGCCCAACCGCGTCCTGGTCCATTTCGGACTGCGCGAGCTGGCGCGCGGCGCGCGGCCCGGCGTGCTGGCGCTGAAGTCGGTCGCGCAGATCGCGGGCGAGGTGAGCTGCGGCGACGTCGGGTTCAAGCTCGGGCCGCGGCTGAACGCCGCCGGGCGGCTGGCGGACGCGTCCGTCGGCGTGCGGCTGCTGCTGACGGAAGACCTCGCGGAGGCCCGCGAGCTGGCCGAGCAGCTCGACCGGGCCAACGCCGAGCGCCAGCAGTTGCAGGCGCGCATCGCGGACGAGGCGGTGCGCAAGGCGCAGGAGCTGGGCGACCGGCGGGCCCTGGTGGTGTCCTCGCCTGGCTGGCACGTGGGCGTCGTGGGAATCGTGGCGAGCCGGCTGGTCGAGCGGTTCCACCGCCCCGCGCTGGTGCTGTGCGAGGACGAGGGCGGCACGGCCAAGGGATCGGGGCGCAGCATCGAGGGGTTCCACCTCTACGACGCCCTGGCCCGCTGCGCGGCGCACCTCACGCGGTTCGGCGGGCACCGCCACGCCGCGGGCGTCACCTTGCCGACCTCGGCGGTGCTCAAGCTCGCGGACGCGCTGGAGACGGTGGCGCGCGAACGGCTCCTACCCGAGCAGCTCGAGCCCCGCTTGCGCATCGACTCGACGCTCCGCCCGGAGGAGATCGGCCGGGACCTCGCCGAGCAGCTCCGGCGGCTGGCGCCATTCGGCGCCGGGAACCCCGAGCCGGTCTTCGCCTGCGAGCAGCTGGAGGCGCTCGAGGTGCGCACGCTTCCCGATCGCCGCGCCGGAGGACCGGGGCACCTCAAGCTGCGCCTCGCCGCGCCGGCGCCTGTGGGCTGGTCGCCCCGCGTGTCCGACTCGCCCGGCGGCGCGCCGATCGACGCGATTGCTTTCGGCATGGGCGCGGCGCCGATCGCGCGGGGCGCGCGGGTGCGGGCCGCGTTCCAGATCGGCCTGGACAGCTACTTCGGCGAGGAGCGGGTGCAGCTCAAGGTGAAGGACCTCGCTACCTGAGGCGGGCAGCTGGCCCGAATCCGCCAACGCCAATTTCTCCACGCGGGAGGTTTTTGGGTCAAGCGAGCCCCCATCGCACCTTGCCCTGGGTGAAGAGCGCGCCGGCGCGGGCGGCTTCCTGCATGCGGATCCGCTCGGCCGCGCGCTCGAACTCCTGCTTGCAACTGTCCGAGCAGAAGAAGTAGCGGCGCTTCTTGTACTCGCTGCTCGGCACGCCCTCGCCGCTCTCGACGCGCACGCCGCAGATGGGGTCGTAAGCCTTCCCTGAAACCTTCTTCCCCTCACCCGAGTTCACCGCCGCCCCCCGTCCTCGCCCGTGTTCGGTTGTGCAACCGCGGCGCCGCCCCGCTTGGGTGGCCGGGCGCGGTGCGCCATCGGCTTCCTCCCCTGGGTACGGGCCTTCCCACCGCGGGTCGCCGTCCGCTCCCGGCTGACCGGCGTCCGGACCACGCGGGGCGCCTGCCCGCCACGCCCGGACACGCCGGGGGTGTCGGAAAGGATCTGCGCCGGACGCGTCCGGCCGGCCACCTGGGGCGTATTCTCCTCCTGCGCGCGCAGGTGGGCCTGCGCCCGCAGCAGGAGCCCGGCTCCGAGCAGCAGCGCACAGGTGGTTTGCGCGGAGAGGAACAGCCGTCCCATGCCGGCCGGGATGTGCAACGCAAGCGCCAAAGCGCTCGCCGCGGCCGCTCGCCTGCCCGCCCGGACGCCTCGCAAGGGGCGGCGAATCGTGCTACCGAACGCCGCGCACCGCACCCCCGGAGGAGCTGGAACTTGGCCGAATTCATCCGCGACCTGAAGCGCACGCATTCCTGCGGCGAGCTGACCGCCCGGGACATCGGCCGCGAGGTGGTGCTGTTCGGCTGGGTGCACAACCGGCGCGACCACGGCGGCGCGGTGTTCATCGACCTGCGCGACCGCGCCGGCCTCACGCAGGTGGTCTTCGAGGAGGACGCCGGCAAGGACCTGCAGGAGCTCGCCCACGAGCTGCGCCTCGAGTACTGCATCGGGGTGCGCGGGAAGGTGGTCTCGCGGGGCGCGAACGTGAACCCCAAGCTCTCCACCGGCGAGGTGGAGGTGCACGTCGCGCAGGCGCAGATCTTCAACCGCAGCGAGACTCCGCCGTTCCTCGTCGAGGACCGCATCGACACGGCGGAGGAGAAGCGGCTCCACTACCGCTACCTCGACCTCCGCCGGCCGGCGGTGCAGCGCCCGCTGCTCTTGCGCTCCCGGATGAACGCCGCCACCCGGCGCGTGCTCCACGAGCGCGGCTTCCTCGAGCTGGAGACTCCGTTCCTCGTCAAGTACACGCCCGGAGGGGCCCGCAACTTCCTCGTCCCCGCTCGCCTCCAGCCGGGCAAGTTCTACGCGCTGGCGGAGAGCCCGCAGCTGTTCAAGCAGCTCTTCATGGTGGCGGGGTTCGACCGGTACTTCCAGATCGTGAAGTGCTTCCGCGACGAGGACTTGAGGCTCGACCGCCAGCCGGAGTTCACCCAGATCGACCTGGAGATGTCCTTCGTCTCGCAGGACGACGTATTCACCGTGGTGGAAGAGCTGGTGACGGCGCTGTGGAGCGAGGTCCTCGGGGTCGAGATCGCCCGCCCGTTCCCGCGCATGCCGTACGAGCAGTCGATGCGCGAGTACGGCAACGACAAGCCCGACCTGCGCTTCGGCATGAAGCACGTCGAGCTCACCAGGCTCGTCGCCGACCACCGCGGCGCGGGCGTGCCGATGTGGTCGAGCTTCGCCCAGCCCTCGCCCGGGCAGATCGTCAAGGCGATGGTGGTCCCCGCGAGCGCCGGGCTCTCGCGCACCGAGACGGACAAGCTGGAGGAGATCGCCAAGGGCATGGGCGCCAAGGGACTGGCGCGCGCGAAGGTCGACGAGCAAGGCAACTGGACCCAGAGCCCGCTGGCGAAATCGGTGACCCCGGAAGCGCGGGCGGCGATCAACGCGGCTACGGGGGCGAAGCCCGGGGACGTGATCCTCTTCCAGTTCGGGAAGGAGGCCCAGGTCCACACCGTGCTGGCGAACCTCCGCCTGCACCTGGGCAAGAAGCTGGGCCTCATCCCCGAGCACGGCCCGCGCGACGCCAAGGACCCGGCGAGCTGGAACCTGCTCTGGGTGGTGAACCCTCCGCTGTTCGAGTACGACGAGGAGCAGAAGAAGTACGTGGCCGCGCACCACGCCTTCACCCGGCCGCGCGACGAGGACTTGCAGTACCTCGACTCGGACCCCGGACGCGTCCTATCCCACCGCTACGACCTGGTGCTGAACGGGTTCGAGATCGGCGGGGGATCGATCCGCCTGCACGACCCCGTGGTGCAGCAGAGAGTGTTCGCCGCGATGGGCATCGGGCCCGAGGAAGCGGAGCAGAAGTTCGGCTTCCTGCTGCAGGCGCTGCGCTTCGGTGCCCCGCCCCACGGCGGCATCGCGCTGGGCATGGACCGCCTCTCGATGCTGCTGTCGGGGTCGGAGAGCCTGCGGGACGTGATCCCCTTCCCCAAGACCCAGAAGGGCACCGATCTCATGACCGACGCCCCGGGCGACGCCGACCCCAAGCAGTTGCAAGAGCTCCACGTCGCCTCCACCGCGAAGAAACAGGACTGAAGACGGTTCACGCAGAGCCCGCTGAGAGCGCAGAGGGATTTTTTCTACCTGCACGATCCGGGCGCTTTCGCCCGATGCGCTGCCAAAAAAAAGACTCTGCGCCCTCCGCGAGCTCTGCGTGAAACGCTTCTAGGCGCAGCGGGTTTTCTGGGATGCCGCAGCGCGACAAGAACTCCTTGCGCCTACCCCGGTCGCCTGCGAGGATCCGGCCGTGCGGAGCTACGACCTGCTCGTCATCGGCGGCGGGGTGAACGGCACCGGCATCGCCCGCGACGCCGCCATGCGCGGCCTGCGCACCATGCTGGTCGAGAAGAAGGACTTCGCCGCCGGGTCCTCGGGCGCGAACAGCGGCATGATCCACGGCGGCATCCGCTACCTGATCGACGATCCGCAGGTGACGCGCCTCGCCTGCCTGGACAGCGGCTACATCCAGCGGATCGCGCCGCATCTCTTGTTCCGCATCCCCTTCCTCTACCCGGTGCTGCTGGAGCGCCCCGGCGAGCCGACGCTGAAAGACCGCGCGTTCCTCTACGGGGCCGAGTGCTATTTCGAAGCCTACGACCGGTACCAGCCGCTGAAGAACGGAAAGGCGCACACGCGCCTGACCGACGGCGAGCTGCACGAGCTGGAGCCCGGCATCGTCCCGGGGACGCTCGGCGCGGTCACCATGGACGAGTACGGGATCGACCCCTTCCGGCTGTGCACGCTGAACGCGCGCAGCGCCGCGAGCTACGGCGCGGCGGTGCGCAACCACACGCAGGTGATGCGGCTGATCCGCGATGGCGCCGCCGTGGTCGGCGCCGAGCTGAAGGACCTGCGCACCGGCCGCGCCGAGGAGGTGCGGGCGCGCTGCGTCTTCAACGCCGGCGGGCCGTGGGCGCCGAAGATCGCCGCCCTGGCCGGCGTGGAGGTGAACATCCGGCCGGGCAAGGGCGTGCACGTCACCCTCGACCGCCGGCTCTCCAACTACGGGATCATCTGCAAGGCGGTCGACGGCCGCGACGTGTTCGTCATGCCGCACGAGGACTCGTCCATCGTCGGGACCACCGACGACGACTTCTACGGCGACCCGGACGACCTCTCCGTGACGCGCGACGAGGTGGAATACCTGCTGCAGGCGGTGGAGCACACCTTCCCCGCGGTGCGAAAGGCGCGCGTGCTGCGCGCCTGGGCCGGCATCCGGCCGACCCTCTACGCCTACGGGCCGCTCGAGGACGCGCTCTCCCGGGACCACCGGATCCACGACCACGAGGTGGACGGCGCGCCCGGTTTCTTCACCATCGTCGGGGGGAAGCTGGCCAGCTTCCGCGCCATGGCCCAGGAGGCGGTGGACGCGGTGGCGCGCAAGCTGGGGAACTCGGCCGCGTGCACCACCCACCAAGTCGCGTTGCCCGGCGGCGAGGCGCCGGCGCCGGAAGCCCAGGAGCTCTCCCGCAAGTACGCCGTCCCGGCGTTCGCCGCGGCGCGCATCTCGTACCGTCACGGGGCGGAGGCCGAGCGAGTGTTGCAGGCCGCGGAGGACGAGCCGGAGCTGCGCGCCGTGGCCTGCTCGTGCGAGGGCGTCACCTTCGCGGAGCTGGCTTTCTCGCTGCGCGAGGAGTTCGCCGAGTCGCTCGCCGATCTGCGCCGCCGCTGCCGGCTCGCGATGGGCGTGTGCCAGGGGAGCCGCTGCGCCGGTCCCGCCGCCGCCCTGGTCGCCGACGAGCGGCAGCTCTCCTCCGAGGCCGCGCTGGCCGACTTGACCGCGCTGCTCGACGAGCGCTGGAAGGGGAACCGGGCCGTGCTGGCCGGAGAAGGCCTGGCGCAAGCCGAGCTGGTGCAAGGGACCTATTACACGACCGGCGGCCTGCGCCGCGGCGGAGGCAGGCCGTGGCGCTGACCACCGACGTGGTGGTGGTCGGGGGAGGCCTGTCGGGCGCCTGCGCTGCCCTTTCGGCCCGCGAGGCGGGCGCCGAGGTGCTGCTGGTGGCGCGCGCCCCGGGCGCCACGGCGATGTCCAGCGGAGCGATCGACTTCGCCAGCGGCGAGGACGACGCGCCCATCGGCGAGGCGGCGCGCAGGCTCGCGCGCACCGTGCCGGGCCATCCCTACGCCCTGCTCGGCGACGGGCTCGTCCCCGCCATCGACGATGCGCTGGCGTTCTTGCAGCGCCACCTGTCCGCGCTGGGCCTTTCGGGCGCGCGGACCGCGGCGGACCGCAACCTGTGGCTCGCCACGCCGCTCGGCCGCGCCAAGCCGGCCGCCCTCGCGCAGGGCGGCATCGCCGCGGGCGATCTGCGCAATCTGGCCGCGCGGGAAGCGCGGCTGGGGGTGGTCGCGCTGGCGGGCGCGCAGGCCGTCGAGGCGCGCCTCCTCGCGCACGGCCTCACTCCGCTGCTCGCGCCCCTCTGCGAGGCGGTGGTGGTCGCGCCCGACTTCTACCGGCAGCGCGGCGACGCGCTGCGGACGCTGCCGGAGATCGCGCAGGACCTCGACCGCCCCGGCCGCCGCGCGGCGCTGGGAGCGTCCCTGGCACGCGCCGCGGCGCAGGCGCACGCGACTCATCTGTTGGTCCCCACCGTCGGGCTCGAAGACGCGGTGGCCGCTCGCGCCGAGCTGGAGCGCGCCACGGGCCTGCCCGTCCTGGAGATGCTCGGGGCGCCGCCCAGCGTCCCCGGCCTGCGCCTGCAGCGGGCGCTGCAGGCCGCCCTGGAGAAGTCGGGCGTGCGATCGGTGGCGGCGATCGCGGAGCGCAGCGCGGACGGCCAGGTGCAGATCGTGCGAGGAGTCGAGTGCGATCCTGTCCGCGCCGGCTCGGTGGTGCTGGCCAGCGGCCGGTTCCTGGGCGGTGGGATCCGCTGCGAGGCCGACGGCCGGCTGCGCGAGACGGTGTTCGATCTGCCGGCGCGCGCCGCCGGCCGCGACGCCCTGGCGGCGCTCCCCAACGAAACGCTCTTCGCCGAGCGCGCCGCCGGGCCCCACCCCGGGCTGGCCGCGGGAGTAGGGGCGGATTCCGACCTGCGCGCCGGAGCCGCCTTCGTCTGCGGCGCGGTGCTGGGCGGCTTCGATCCCGCGCGCGACGAAGGGGGCCTGGGAGTCTGCGCCGTCACCGGCCTGGTCGCAGGCCGCCGCGCGGCCCGCGCCGCGGGAAAGGCGGGCGCCAGCGCCGCGTCCGGGGCGGTGCGCCCGTGAAGCGCGCCTTCGCGCTGATGCTCCTCGGACTCCGCGCGCTGGTCCTGCACCCTCTCGCGCAGCTCTTCACGCCGCCGGAGCGGAAAGGGAAGCGGCGCTTCCTCTCCAACTACGCGTCCGAGGCGCTGGTGCCGATGAGCGCTGCGGACCGCGCCGAGCTGCCGCGCTTCTCCGGATGCGTGAACTGCGGGCTGTGCGATGCCGTCTGCCCGCTGGTCGGGCGCGCGGAGCTTTCGGAGTGGCGCGGCCCGAGCCTTTTCGCCATCGCCTACTCGCGGGCCACGCCCGAGCTGCCGCACCTGCGCGCGGCGATCGCCACCCTGGACGCCTGCGGGGTCTGCCACGCCTGCCAGGACGTGTGCCCGCGCGCGGTCCCGCTGCTCGAGATCTTCGCCTTCACCCGGCGCAAGCTGGTGGAGGTGGACGCTGCGCGCGCGCCGGCCGCCGAGCTGGCCCCTGCCGAGGAGCCGGTCGCGGCCGCGCAGCCCGGGCTCGGTACGTGACCTCTCCGCTGCGCGGCGCGGGACCGCGGGGCAGGGCCCTCGAGCGCGATCTGACCGCGCTGCTCGGCGCGGGCGCCGCGTCCTGCGAGCCGGCCGACCTGTGGGCCATGTCCCGGGACTGCTGGCCGCGCGCGCTCCTGTGGACGAAGACCGGCGTGGCTCCGCACCCGCCCGACGTGGTCGTCTGGCCGGCCTCGGCGGCGGAGGTCGCGCGGGTGGTGCGATTCGCCGCCGAGCGGCGCGTCGCGGTGGTGCCGTTCGGCGCGGGCAGCGGCGTGTGCGGCGGCGCGGTGCCCGTGAAGGGCGGGATCGCGCTCGACCTGAAGCGGCTGTCCGGTCCTCCTTGCATCGACCTGCCCGCGCGGACGGTGGACGTCGAGGCCGGGATGAACGGACAGCGCCTCGAGGAGCTGCTCGGCGGGGCGGGCGCGACGCTGGGCCACTTTCCCTCCAGCATCTACTGCTCGACCGTCGGGGGATGGCTGGCGGCGCGCAGCGCGGGCCAGCTCTCGTCGCGCTACGGCAAGATCGAGGACATGGTGCTGGCGCTCGAGGCAGTGGACGGCACGGGGGAAGTCCTGCGCACGCAGGACGTCCCGTGCGCCGGGCCGGACCTCGTGCAGCTCCTGGTCGGCAGCGAGGGCACCCTGGCGATCGTCACCAAGGCCCGGCTGCGCTGCTGGCCGTCGCCGGCCGCGCGGTGGATGCGCGGGCTCCGCTTCGGCTCGGTGCAGGCGGGCATGGCGGGCCTGCGCGCGCTGATGCGATCGGGGTTGCGACCCGCGGTCGCGCGTCTCTACGATCCGCTCGACACGTTGCTGGCCGGCCGCGGGGGCGGCGATGCGCACGTCCAGGTCCCCGAGCCGCTGCGCTGGGTGGTGGAGGGCGCCCAGGGCGAGGCCCTGAGGCTCGCCTTGCGCGCGCCCGTCCTGCTCAACCGCCTGGTCGACGCGCTGCCGGGGTCGTCGCTCCTGCTCCTCGGATTCGAGGGAGACGGCCCGTTCGCCTCCTCCGACGCGCGCGAGGAGGGCGAGCTGGCGCTCCGGCTGCTCGCGGCGGAAGGCGCCGAGGACCTGGGACCCACGCCGGGGGAGAAGTGGCTGGCCAACCGGTACAAGATCAGCTACCGGCAGTCGCCGCTCTTCTCGGCCGGCGCGTTCGTGGACACGATGGAGGTCGCCACCACCTGGGACCGGCTCGACGCGCTCTACGGCGCCGTCCGCCACGCGGTCGCGCCGCACGCCTTCGTCATGGCGCACTTCTCCCACGCCTACCTGGAAGGCTGCTCGATCTACTTCACCTTCGTCGGGCTGGCCGGCGCCCCGGCGGGCGCGAGCGACGCCGACGACCTCGAGCAGGCCGAGGCTCGCTACGACGCGTGCTGGAACGCGGCCCTCTCGGCCGCGTGCGACGCGGGCGCCACGCTCAGCCACCACCACGGCATCGGCCTGCACAAGCAGGTCTTCCTTCCCCGCGAGCACGGCGAAGGGATGCGCCAGCTGCGCGCGCTCAAGCAGGCCTTCGATCCGCACGGGATCCTCAACCCGGGAAAGCTCCTGCTGTGAACGGGCTCCGAGACGATCTATCGACCACTGGATCGGCGGTGGTGGCCGAGGGAGACGGGCTGCGCGTCACGCCGCCCAGCATCGCGGCGCTGGGCAGGGCGGTCGCGGTGCTGCGCGGCCACCTCTTGCCGGTGCGCGTGCGCGGGAACGGCGATGCGCCCGTCGAGGCTCCCGCGGGTGGGGCCCTGCTGGAGCTGACCGCGCTCGACCGCATCGCCTCGGTGGACGGAGCGACCGGCATCGCGCGGGTGGAGGCCGGCTGCAGCGTCGCCGCGCTGGAGACGGCGGCGCGCCGCGCCGGAGCCACCCTCGGGCCGCTGTTGCCCTCGGTGCGCGCAGGGTCGGTGGGCGCCTGGCTCGCGGGACCGACCCGCGCCGAGCGCGCCGTCCCTGGGGCCCGGCGCGAGACCGCCGCCCTGTCCGTGTCCGCGGTGCTGGCGGATGGGCGGATCGCCGAGAGCCGCGCCGCGCCGCGCTCGGCGACCGGACCCGACCTGGATCACCTGGCGCTCGGGGGCGCCGGCAGACTGTGCGTGATCGCGGCTGCCTGGATCCGGCTCTTTCCGGCGGCGCCGCCGGCGTACGCCGCCTGGCGCGCCCCGGATCTCCCGGCCGCGGTGAGCATGGTCGAGCGGCTGTGCGGCGACCGGCTGGCGCCGGCCCGCGGAATGCTCCGGCTGCACGAGGGGGCCGCGCTGGTCGCTCTGTCGTGGGAGGGACCCGAGGCGGGGCGCCTCCTGCGCGACCGCGCGGTGCGCGCGCTCGGCGAGCCGCTCGCCGTGGAAGCGGGACCGGAGGTGCGCGCGCCGGCCTCCTCGGGCGGCGTCGAGGTGGACGCGCGCTGGGGCGCCCTCGCCGCGTTCGCACGACATCCCGGCGCGCGGGAGCTCGCGCTGTATGGGATGCACGCGGGCGGAGCGTTCGCGGTGGTGTCGCTGGGTGGCGAGGGCGTCGAGCAGTCCGCCGGAGCCGCGCGCGCGGTCCGAGCGCGCCTGATCGCGCCGAGGCGGCTCCGCGAGGCAGGGCCGTCGTGGGAGGAGATGGGAGCAGGAGCCGCGTGGGGCCGGTTGGTCGCCGCGCTCGGCGCGGAGGAGCGGCGGTGACGGCCCTGACGCGCGCCCTCGAGCTGTGCGTGTTCTGCCCGAAGATGTGCCGCTTCGCGTGTCCGGCCTCCGAGGTCACCTCGCGGGAGGCGTTCACGCCCTGGGGGAAGGTCTCGCTGGCGGCGCTCGCGGGGCGCGCGCCGGACGAGTCGGCCGCGCTCGCCTTCGCCGCCTGCACCGGGTGCCTGCGCTGCCAGACGTACTGCGCGCACGCGAACGACGTGCCGGCCCTGCTCTATGCGGCGCGGGCGGGAGCGGTGAGGGCGGGGACGGCGCCGCGAGCGTGGGCGGAGGTGGCGAGGAGGATGAGCAGCGCGGGGCATGCGGAAGACGTGGACCTGAGGAGCGTGCTCCGGAGGATCGAGGCGGAAGAGGGGACGGGGATGGCGACTCCGACAGCGACTGCGACTGCGACAGCGACTCCGACAGCGAGGGCGACGGCGACTCCGACGGCCACGGCGACGGCGACAGGGACGGCGACGGCGGAACGGTCGGCGGCTGCCACACGCTTCCGGGGGATGGTGGGGGCCGTGACGGCCCTACTGCGGCCTGCGGTGGAGCCCGGGATGGGGAAGCCGATGTTGTTTGCGGGGTGCGATGCGCTGGCGGCGGGAGGGAAGGTGGTCAGGGAGGCGCTGGCGGTGGCGCGGGCGGCCGGGGCGGGGCTCGTGCTGGCGCCTGAGGGGGCGCTCTGCTGCGGGCTCAAGCTGGTCGAGGCAGGACACCCGGAGACGTTCGCGGCGCATGCGGCGCGGGTGCGCATGGACATCCTGGGCGGGTCGCGCAAGCCGGCGCCGGTACATCTGGTGACTCTCTCGCCGGGATGCGCGCGCGCGATGCGCGAACGGTGGCCCGCGTTGCCCGACGGCAGCCGGGTCGAGCACGTCACCACCTACCTGTCCCGGGCCCTGGCCGCGCGGCCCGACCTGCGCGAACGTCCGCCGCTGCCGGAGTCGGTCGTGTTCCACGACCCCTGCGAGCTGGCCCGGGGCCTCTCCGAGCTGACCGCGCCGCGGGCGCTCCTGGCTGCGGCCGTGGAGGAGGTGCGGGAGCCGCTCCGCTGCGGCGCCGATACCGCCTGCTGCGGCGCGAACGGTCTGCTGCCGCGCACGCTGCCGGCCGTGGCGGAGGCCATCGCGGACGACCGGCGACAAGAGCTGGAGAGGTGCGGCGCGCCCGCGGTCACGGCCAGCCCCGGCTGCGCCGCCGCGCTGCGCGCCGAGGACGTGGTCAGCGTGCTCGCCCGCTGGATGGGCGTCGCGGTAGAACAGCCGGCGTGAAGCCGTTCCTGATCGTCAACCCGCGCGCGGCGAACGGCACGACCGGGCGCCATTTCGACGACATCTCCGCCGCGGTCCGCGCGGCGGTCGGCGAGCACGGGCACGCCTTCACCGAGCGGCCGATGCACGCCTGCGACCTGGCCCGGCGTGCGCTCCGCGGGGGCGCGGACCTCGTGATCGCGGTCGGCGGAGACGGCACCATCAACGAGGTCGTCAACGGGTTCTTCGAGGAGCCGCGCCACGGCGAGCCGGCGCGCCCGGTCCGCCCCGGGGCGGCTCTCGGCATCCTCCCGCGCGGCACCGGCGGCGATCTACGTCGCACCGTGGGCCTCGACGGCGACTTGCGGTCCTGCGCGCCGCGCCTCAAGGGCGACGGCCGGCCGATCGACGTCGGACGCATCGACTTCGTCGACTCCAAGGGGCAGCCCGCCGCCCGCTACTTCGTCAACGTGGCCGAGGCCGGCGTGGGGTCGGACGTGGTCCGCATCGTGAACGCGAGCAGCAAGGTGCTCGGGGGCAAGCTCACCTTCGCGCTCGCCTCGCTGCGGGCGCTGGCGCGCTGGAGGGACGTCCCCGTCCGCTGGTCGCTCGACGCCGGACCGTTCGAGGAGGGCGGAGTCACCACCTTCGCCGTCGCGAACGGCCGTTGTTTCGGCGGCGGCATGGTGGTCGCCCCGGGGGCCCTGCTCGACGACGGGCTCTTCCACGTGACGATCTGGAGCGGTTTTTCGCTCTCCGACTTCGTGCTGCGCAGTGGGGCGATGTACGACGGATCGCACGTGAAGCTCAAAGGTACGCGCATCGCGACGGCGCGTTCGGTGCGGCTGGAGCCTTTGGGCGAGGCGAGAGGGCCGGTCCACATCGAGGCGGACGGGGAGCTGATCGGGCGACTTCCTGCCACATTCACCGTCGTCCCCGGAGCGGTGCGGCTGGTCTCCTGACCGTTGGCCTCCCGGCGCACCGGCCTTATGCTGGCCGGATGCTGCTCCCCCTGATCGCGCTCGTCGCCGCCGCGCAGGTCCCGCCGCGGGACGCCGCCGCGCTGACCGCCGAGGACCAGGTGCGCGACATCTGCGCGGCCCTGAAGGAACCCGGCGGCGAGCCCGCCCCGGGCGTGTCGCCGGCCCGGTCGCGCGCGCAGGCGCTCTCGCGGACCTACCACGTGTGGGTGCCGGCGAACGGGTTCGGGTTGGGGCGGTACAACGAGGCGGAACAGGAGCTGGAGCTCGACGGGGATCGGGCGCTGCGGGCCCTGGACGGCGCGCTCACGCTCGATCTCGCCGGCATCGATGACGTCGCCTTCCGCGCAACGCCGGACCAGGCCAAGCAGTGGGCGGCGGCGAAGAAGGCAGGAAAGCTCTCCTTGACGGTGTACTTCCGCGCCTCCGCCGAGCGGTGCGCCGGCAATGCGGCGGCGCGAATCTTCCGGATGGGGGGCCTTCCACTCTGGTGGGAGCTCGAGGTGGACTCCGCCCCCGTGGCGGTCGCCGACGAGGAGGGCCTGCCGGTGGACAAGCCCGGTACCGCCCGGACCTTCCGCGTCGACAAGGTCCTGCTGGACACCGAGATGCCGCGCCCGGACGCGGGGAAGGATCGCCTCGCCGCCGTCCAAGGCGCGCTGGACCGCTGCGCCCAGGCGGCCCGCCGGCGGGGCTCGCTGGTCGTCAGCTTCGGCGTGCAGGACGGCCAGGTCCGCAATCCCCAGGTGGTCTTGGACGCGGCGCGCGACGAAGACACCGCCCGTTGCGTCTCCCAAGCCCTCTCCGGCGCATCCATCTCCGCCGCCGACCCCGCCGCCTCCCGCGGCACCACCACCCTCTCCATCCACTAGCCGCGCCGCCCGCGGTACTGGCTCAAAACGTTTCACGCGAAGCGCGGAAGGTTGGGGAAGCGCGGAAGGTCAAGGGGTTCGTGCGGGCTCGGGCGCCGGTGCTGGCGCGAGAAACAAGACTTCGCGCGCTTCCATCCCTTTCGCGCTTCGCGTGAAACGCTTCTAGAGAGCCAAACCGCTAAGCGGCTGTCCGGAGGCCGGCGAGGACGTGCAGGTTGGCGATCGCCGCCGCGCGATTGAGGTCGAGTTCGTTC
>DASQBG010000177.1:0-13244 GCA_035635335.1 Myxococcales bacterium
AGCGCGCGCACCGCCAGCTCGGCGTACTTCTCGTCGATGAGGCAGCTCACCTTGATCTCGCTGGTGGAGATGACGCGGATGTTCACTCCCTCGTCGGCCAGCACCTGGAACATCTTGGCGGCCACCCCGGCGTGGTTGCGCATGCCCACGCCGACGATGCTCACCTTCGCGATCCCCTCCTCGTGCTCCACCTTCCCCGCGCCGATCTGCTTGGCGATCTTGCGCATCTGCTCGTTGGCGCGCTCCACGTCGACGCGTCCCACCGTGAAGGCGACGTCGGTGCGCCCGTCCTCGTGCGCGGGGGTCTGCACGATGACGTCCACCACGACCCCCAGCTCGGCCAGCGTGCCGAAGACCTTCGCCGCCACCCCCGGCTTGTCGGGCACGTTGCGGATCACGAATCGCGACTCGTCGCGGGTCAGCGCGATGCCGCTGACGACCACCTCCTCCATCGCCTTGTCCTCCTCGCAGACGAGCGTGCCGGCATCCTCGGTGAAGCTGGACCTCACCCACAAGGGCACCTTGTACTTCATCGCGAACTCGACCGAGCGGATCTGCAGCACCTTGGCCCCGAGCGAGGCCAGCTCGAGCATCTCCTCGTAGCTGATGCGGTCCAGCTTGCGCGCCCTGGCGCAGAGGTTGGGATCGGTGGTGTAGACGCCGTCCACGTCGGTGAAGATCTCGCAAGCGTCGGCCTTGAGCGCCGCTGCCAGCGCGACCGCGGTGGTGTCGGACCCGCCCCGGCCGAGAGTGGTGATGTTGCCCTGGTCGTCGATCCCCTGGAAGCCGGCGACCACCGCGATCTCCTTGCGCTTGAGGCTCTCGAACAGCTTCTCCCCGTCGATGCTGCGGATGCGGGCGTTGGAGAAGGCGGAGTCGGTGAGGATGCGGACCTGGTGGCCGAGGAAGCTGCGCGCCTTGCCCTTCAGCTCCTGGATGGCGAGGGCGAGGAGCCCCACCGAGACCTGCTCGCCGGTGGAGACCACCACGTCCTGCTCGCGCTGGCTGGGGCGCCGGGAGATCTGGCCGGTCAGCCCCAACAGCCGGTTCGTCTCGCCGGCCATCGCGCTCACCACCACCACCACGTCGTTCCCGGCCTTGCGCGCGGCCAGCGCCCGCCGGGCCACGTTGCGGATCCGCTCGAGGTCGCCGACGGAGGTGCCGCCGTACTTCTGGACGATCAGCGCCATGTCAGAACCGGCCCGCGAGCGCCAGCGCGCCGCCGCCCGGAAGCGGAGAGGCGCCCAGCCGCAGCTCGGCGCGGCGCTCGCCGCTCGAAGCCGGGGAATCCCTCGGCCCCTCGATGAAGTACAGCGCGATGCCGGCCGCGATCAGCGTTCCCCCCGCGATGTCCAGCGCGGTGGCGCGGGGGGCGCCGAGCGGATTCGCCACCAACCCGCCGGTCAACAGGCCCAGCCCGGTGCCGCCGACCAGCCACGTCCAGAGACGACCGCCGCCGCGCCCATCTCCGCCCGAGCGCGGCACCGCCGGCAACGGAAGCGTCGGCTGCTCCTGGGCCGTCTGCGGCGGTCCGAAGTCGACCCGGAACGGCCGGTCGGGATCGCCCGCGCGCGCGGGCCCGTTGCCGAACTCGTCGTAGACTTCGATGTAGTACTCGAGGGCGTTCCCCGGAGGGGACGGGAGGTTCCCGCCCCACTGGTTCTTCTGACCCTTGACGGGCTTCATGTCGATCGGTTTCTCGTAGGCGCTGCCCGGCCCGAATCGGAGGAAGATCTGCGGGAAGATCTTGCTCTCGTCGGTGATCTTCGCGAACACCGGCGTCTGCTTTCCCTTGTCGCCCCGCGAGACGGGCGTGTGCGAGATCACCGGGGGACTGGTGTCGTCGGCGCGGGCAGCCGCCCCGCCGCAGAGGAGAAGGACCGCGGCAGCCGCGGAGGAGATGGACCGCATGATCCATATCAGAGCACATCTTCCGGACAATGGTAGAAGCATCGCGTGCGGATCATCATCGACGGCAGCTCGCTCACCCTGGAGCAGGTGGCGCTGGCCGCGGCGGGAGGCGCCCGGGTCGAGATCGCCGACGCCGCTCGCGAAAAGGTACGGGCCGCGCGCCGGCTGGTCGATCGGATCGCGGAGAGCGGCGTCCCGACCTACGGCGTGAACACGGGCTTCGGTACGCTCGCCGAGGTGCCGATCGCGCGGCCCGACCTGCGCAAGCTGCAGCGCAACCTGATCCATTCGCACGCCGCCGGAGTGGGCGCGCCGCTGCCGGCGCCGGCCGTGCGCGCCCTGATGCTTCTCCGCGCCAACGTGCTCGCGGGAGGATACAGCGGGATCCGCGAGCGGACGCTGGATCTGCTCGTCGCCTTGCTCGAGCGGGACGTGATCCCGGTGGTCCCGGAGAAGGGCTCGGTGGGCGCCAGCGGCGACCTCGCCCCGCTGGCCCACCTGGCGCTGGTCTTGCTCGGCGAGGGCGAGGCGTTCTTCCGCGGCGAGCGGATGCCGGGCGTCGAGGCCTTGCGCCGGGCCGGGCTCGAGCCGGTGGTGCTCGAGGCGAAGGAAGGCCTCGCGCTGGTCAACGGCACCCAGGCGATGCAGGCCGTCGGCGCGCTCGCGCTGCTCGACGCCGAGTTGGTGCTGCGCATCGGCTCGGTCGCGTGCGCGATGACGGTCGAGGGGCTGAAGGGCTCGCACCGGCCCTTCCTCGCCGCCATCCATCGGATCCGCGGGCAGCGGGGCCAGATGGACGTGGCCGCCGAGCTGCGCGCGCTGCTCGCCGAGAGCGAGATCGAGCGCAGCCACCAGGGGCCGGAGTGCGACAAGGTCCAGGATCCCTACTCGCTCCGTTGCGCGCCGCAGGTGCACGGAGCAGCGCACGACGGGCTGCGCTTCGTCCGCGAGGTGCTCTCGATCGAGGCCAACGCGGCGACGGACAACCCGCTGGTCTTCGCCGAGGGCCACGGCCAGCCCGACGTCGCGGGCGAGCTGGTGGTGAGCGGGGGGAACTTCCACGGGCAGCCGGTCTCGCAGGCGCTGGACCTGCTCGCCATCGCTTGCGCGCAGCTCCAGGCGATCAGCGAGCGCCGGGTGGAGCAGCTGGTGAACCCGTCCCTGTCCGGCCTTCCGCCGTTCCTGGCGGAGAACTCGGGCCTGAACTCGGGCTTCATGATCGCGCAGGTCACGGCGGCGGCGCTCTGCGCGGAGAGCAAGGTGCTTTCGCATCCCGCCTCGGTGGACACCATCCCCTCCTCGGCCGGCCGCGAGGACCACGTCTCGATGGGGATGACTGCCGCGCTCAAGGCGCGGACGGTGGTCGAGAACGCCCGCAACGGGCTGGCCATCGAGCTCTTGGTGGCGGCGCAGGCGCTCGATCTGCGCCTGCCGCTCCAGCCCGGTGTGGGCGTGCGGGCGGCGTACCGGGTCATCCGGGGCCGCGTTCCGCACATGTCGGAGGACCGCGAGCTGCACCGCGACATCACGGCCGTGCGGGAGATGCTGCCCGAGATCGACCAGGCCGCGCGCCGCGCCGCCGGCTTGCCCTGATCGGAGAGCGATCGCGGTCACGGCAATCGAGCGCCGCGGGTAGGTCGGTGGTGCCGGGCGCACGCTGGTTCTTCGTCCGAGGCGGAAGCCCGTTGTACTCTGGCCGGGATGACGACCGAGAACGCCTCGCAGCGCGAACCGTCGGACGCCGGGATCCAGGCCGCCGCGGCCGCACTGGGGGAGCTGTCCCGCGAGGCCGCTGCGCTGGGCGAGCAGAAGGATGCCGCCCGCCTGCACTACGCGATGGGCCGCGTCTACGGCGACCGGCTCGGCGACCTGCGCAGCGCCGCCGTCTGCTACCAGAACGCCTTCCAGCTCGACCCCGAACATCGTCCGACGCTGGACGCCGCCCGCCAGCTCTTCCTCGCGGCGGGCCGGCTCGACAAGGTGCTCGCGTTGCACGAACGCGAGGAAGCGCTGCTGGCTTCCCCCGCCGAGCGAGCCGAGTCGCTCCGCGCCCAGGCGGCGCTGCTGGCGCAGGAGAGCGATCCGGCCGAGGCCGCCCGCCGGGTCCACCGCGCGCTGGAGCTCGCTCCCGACCATCCGGCCCTGCTGGCCGCGGCGGTCGAAGCAGCGCGCGGCGACAAGCCCGGCTGCGCGCGCCTCTTGCTCCGGTTCGCGGCCACGGTTCGGGACGACGTGCAGAAGGCGCAGTTGCTGCGCCGCGCGGTGCTGCTCGTCGAAGAGGTGCAGGCGGACCGCACCCTCCCTGGTTCGCCGCAGGCGGGGACAAAGGACGCGGAGGAGCTGGACGCGCTCCAGGAGGACGCCCTCCGCAAGCTGCATTCCGCCGACGCGAAGGACCCCGTCGGGGTGCTCGGGCTCTTGCACCGCGCCCGCGCGCGCAACGACTGGGAGGCGGTGCTGCGGCTCTGCCGCGAGCGCGCCGAGCGGACGGGCGGACCCTCCGAGCGCGTGGTGGTCGCGAACGTCGCCGCCCACCGGCTCGGGAAGGTCGCCGAGGCCATGGCCGAGCTGCGGACCTCGCTCGAGGACGACCGCCGCGACCAGGCGCTGCTCGCGCTGCGCGCCTCGCTCGCCGAGCAGCAGCGCGCCCCCGAGCTGGCCGACATGCTGCGGGCGCGCGCCGCCGGCAGCGTCGAGCCCACCGAGCGCGCCGATCTCAAGGTCGCCGCCGCCGCGCTGGTGACCGACCCCGTCGAGCAGGAGCAGCTCCTCTCGGAAGCGCTGGCGGACAACCCCGGCGACGCCGCGTCCATCGCGCAGCACGCCCGCCTGGTGGCGCAGCGCGACCCCATCGCCGCCGCGGAGCGGTTCGCCGCCCTGGCCGAGACGCTGGGCGAGCACGCCCCCGCGGAGGCGGCCGCGAATTACCTAGAGGCGGGCGCCTGGCTGGAGCTGGGCGGCCAGCAGGAAGAGGCGGCCCGGATGGCGCGCAATGCGCTCGTGCTCGCGCCGCGGGGCCCGCCGGCGGAAGGAGCGCTGCGGCTCCTGCAACGCACCGTGCCGTTCCTGGGCGGCCACGCGGAGCTGGCCTCGCTCCTGGAGCAGGCCGCGGCCGACCTTCCCCGCGCGCCCGCCGCCGAGCTTCTCGTCCGGGCCGCGGCGCTCCTCTCCGAGGTCCCGGCGCCCGCGGATGGCACCGCCAACCCACGCGCCCATGCGCTGGCGCTGGCCCAGCGCGCCGCCGAGCTGGCGCGCGGGCTGAGCACGCCCCGCTCCCTGGAAGCGTGGACCTCGCTGGCCCTCCGCTCGATGGACCTGGCTTCGCTCTCGCTCGCCCTCGAGGCCCGCGCCGAGGCGGCCCAGGGCGCCGACGCAACCGACCTCCTGATCGAGGCCGCCGAGCTGGCCCGCGCGACCGCCGGCGAGGCGCGCGCGCTGGATCTCTTCCGCAGGGCGCGCGCAGCGGACCCGGCCTCGGAGCAAGCGCGGCGAGGCCTGCTCGCGCTGCCCCGGCTGCCCGGCGGCGAGCGCCTCGACCTCCTCGCCGAGGAGGCGCGCACCGCCGATCCGGCCCGAGCCGCGGCCGTGCACGCCGAGCGCGCCGCCCTCTTCGAGGCCCAAGGCTCGTTCGACGAGGCGGTGATGGCCTCCGCGCAGGGGCTCGCGCTGGGCGGAGCGGACCTGGCCGTGCTGCGCCGGCTGGCCCGCGTGCAGATCCACCGCGGCAACCACGCGGCCGCGCTGGAGGTGCTGGCCCAGATCGCGGAGGCAGTGCCGGAGGGGGGCGGCCGCGCGGAGGCGCTGGCTCGGGCGGCCGAGTTCGCCGAGTGGAGGGCCGGCGATGCACAGAGGGCGGCGGAGCTGTACGCGGCGGCGGCCGCCGCCCACCCCGGCGCGACGTACCCGGTGGTGCAGCTCGCGCGGCTGCACGCCTGGACGGGCCGGTTCGCCGACGCTGCGCTGGCCTACGAGCAGCTCGCGGAGCGGTCCCCGCTCTCCACCGAGCGCGTCGAGGCGCTGCGCTGGGCCGCGGCCCTCCACGCGCACCGCTGCGCGCAACCCGACAAGGCGGCCGAGCTGTATCGGCGGATCCTCGCCCAGTCGTCCGGCGATCTCGAGGCAATGGCCGCGCTGCTCCAGCTCATCGGCGACGATCCGGCGGCCGCCGCGCGCATCGAGAGGGCCGATCTCCGCGGACGGCTGGCGAGCCGCTGCCAGGATCCGCGCTGCGCGGCGCTGCTGCGTGTCGAGGCGGCGCACGACCGCCTGCAGGCCGGCGACCGGGATCAGGCCATCGCGGAGTACCGCCGCGCGCTCGCGCTCAATCCGCAGGACCGGATCGCGCTCGACCTGGTCGACCAGGCCCTGCGCACCGGCGGGAATCGCGAGCTCCTGGCCGAGCACCTCGCCTTCCGCTGCGCGTACGCGGAGGGCGCCTCGCGCGCCGCCTTGGCGCTCCAGCAGGGCGAGCTGCTCGAGGACGAAGGTCACCTGGACGCCGCCGCGGTCGCCTACCGGCAAGCGCTGGACGGCGAGCCGGGATCGGTGCTGGCCGTGCTCGGCGCGCGCCGGGTCGCGGACCGGCTCGCGGAGCGCCACGCGCGGGCGAAAGAAGACGGGGGCGAAGGCGACGCGACCTTCGAGCCCGGACGCCTGGTCGAGGCAGCTTTGCTCGAGCAGCACCTCGGGCGGAGCGATGCCGAGGCAGCGGAAGCACCGGACGGCGATGCCGCGGACGGCTGGCTGGCGGAGCGGACCGCTCTCCCGGAAGCATCGCTCCCGGAAGAGGCGGCCGGCGCGGAGGAACCACTCTCCCCCGATTCGCTGCACATGCTGGTCGCGACCTGGCAGTCGCAGGGCAGGAACGACGCGGCGGCGTGCGCCGCCTCGGTGCTCGTCGCGCTCGGCGCCGCCGGGCCGGACGAGGCGGAGCTGCACGCCGGGTCCGTGGCGCTGCCGCCGCGCGCCGACCTGCCTTCCGTGGGGGACGACCAGCGTCTTCACGCCGACGACGACCGGGGTGCCGCGCGCGAGCTGCTCGCGGCCGCGGCAGCGGCGGTGGCGCGCGCCTTGCCCACCGAGCTGGCCGGCCGGGGCGACCGCGTGAAGGGCGACAACCCCGTGCGCCGCATCTGCGCCGCCATCGCGCGCGCCCTGGGCATCGCCGAGCCGGCGCTGTACGTGGCCAAGGCCGAGCCCGCCGTGGTGCTGCCCGCCGCGACCGAGCCACCGGGCCTGCTGGTCGGCCTGGAAGTGCCCAAGCGCCACCACTCGCGCCAGCAACGCTTCCTCTACGCCCGCGCGATGGCGCACATCCGGCGCGGGACGCACGCTCTCGCCGAGCTGCCGCCGGAGCGGCTGGCCCAGGTGGTCGGCGAGCTGGCGCGCCTGCTGGCTCCGGCAGGCACGGACTTTTCGCGGCTGCCGCCGCACGACCCGGCCCTCGCGGAGGCGCTGGAACGGGCCATCCCCGCCGAGGAGCGCACGGCCATGGCGCAGCTCGCCGAGCGCGCCGCGGCTGAGCCGCCCCCGAGCTGGAGCGATCTGCCGCTCGCCCTGCGCGAAACGGCGGAGCGCGCCGCGCTGGTGATCTGCGGCGACCCGGCCGCAGCGCTCGCGATCGTGCTCTCCGAATGTCCGGGCGGCCTGGACCGTCCGGAGGTCGCCCGGCTCGCCCGGTTCGCGGTCAGCGAGGAGTACTTCTCGCTGCGGCAGGAATAGCGCTCTCTCGTGATTGGTCACTTCTCGGCGTCGTCCCGGGGAGTCGAGTCCGAGGATCTTTGACTTCGCTTCCACGTCCGAGGACAAGCCACGCTGATCTCCGTTGCTTTTCAAGGTGGATTTTCGATCGCGGGCGGCGCAACGAACGCCAAGCCTGACTGCCGGGCACCATCTAACGCGCCGCGTCCCGCCCCGGGGCGGATAAACGATCTGCTCCGCATCGGTCGACCGGCTTGCAGCCGGTCCCGGGACTCCGTCAGGGTGAGCGCAGGATGATCCGCCCCGGGGCGGAGCGCACTGCGTCAAGGCGTGAACGCGGTAATCGCTCCGCCGCTCTACTCCTCCCGGAGGAGCGCGCCCGCCGGCACCCGTTCCCGGAGGAAGTCGGCGGCCCTGCGCACCTCCGCCTCGTCGCGACCGTCGAAGGTCACCTTCACGCGGTGGTCGGCGTCGTCGAAGCGCGGATAGCTTCCGATGGAGACCGCGGGGAACCGCTCGACCGCCGCGTCGAGGTGCTCGGCGAGGGCGACCTCGCCGATGCCGAAGAAGAGCGCGCGGGTGAAGATCGGAGCGGCCCGGTAGCGGTCGCGGATGCGGCTGAACCCTTCCTTGAACAACACCGGCGGCCCGGGCAGCACGGCGACGTTCTCGACCGACACGACGGGGAACAGCGATCCCGGGGACCAATCCACCGTCGCGCCCTCCGGCACGTCGGCGAGCCGGCGCAGCGCCGGGTTCAGGCGGTCGCCCAGGTGCTGGCGCAAGGCGGAGAGGATGCGCTCGTCGGGCACGATGCGCCGGCCGAAGCACTGCGCCACGGCCGCGATGGTCACGTCGTCGTGAGTCGGCCCGATGCCGCCGCTGGTGAACACCCACCTGGCCGACGCCAGCGCCCGCCGGAGCGAGTCGACGATGACGGGCACCTCGTCGGGGACGGTCTCGATGCGCCGCAGGTCCACTCCCAGCCCGCGCAGCTCGCGCGCAAGCCAGGGACCGTTCTCGTCCGCCACCTTGGCGGAGAGGATCTCGTTTCCGATCACCACGATCGCCGCTGTGCTCACTCTTCGATCCCCGGATTGGTTTGCCCCGGGTCGGTCTGGTCCAGGCCGTACTCGCGGATCTTCTTGATCAATGTCGTGCGTGACACTCCCAGGCGCGCCGCCAGCCGCGACTTGTTGCCCCGCGTCTCGCGCAGCCCCAGGGCGATCAGGTCCTTCTCCAGCTGGCAGACCGCGGTGGCTAGATCGCTGCCCAACCCCTGCTCGACCAGCGCCGCGAACCGGCCGATCGACCCCTCCTGCGGCGTGGCGCGCCCGTGCTGCCCCAGCTCGGGCGGAATGATGTCGGCCTCGCCGGAGAGCACCACCAGCCGCTCGATCTCGTTCTCCAGCTCGCGGATGTTCCCCGGCCAGCGCCGCTCGTAGAAGCTGCGCAGCAGGTCCGAGTGCAGCCGCTTCACCGGCCGCCCGGTCCGCTGGGCTGCCTGCTGCAGGAAATGGCCCGTGAGGAGCGGCAGGTCGTCGACGCGCTGCCTGAGCGGCGGCACCTCGATGTTGACCACGTGCAGCCGGTAGAAGAGGTCCTCGCGGAATTGGCGGCGCGCCACCATCTCGCGCAGGTCGCGGTTGGTGGCGGCGATGATGCGCACCTCGACGCGCTCGGCCTTGGTGGCGCCCACCGGCACGAAGGTCCCTTCCTGCAGGACGCGCAGGAGCTTCACCTGCATGGCGGGCGACATGTCGCCCACCTCGTCGAGGAAGAAGGTGCCACCGTCGGCCGCCTTGAAGAGGCCGGTCTTGTCGCGCCCCGCGCCGGTGAAGGCCCCCTTCACGTGTCCGAACAGCTCGCTCTCCAGCAGGTTGTCGTTCAGGGCCGAGGCGTTGGTGGCGACGAAGGCCTTGTCCTTGCGCGGCCCGTTGTAGTGAAGCGCCCGGGCGATCAGCTCCTTCCCGGTGCCGTTCTCGCCGGTGACCAGCACGGTGATGTCCGAGCCGACCAGCTTGTCGAGCAGCGCATAGAGGCGCTGCATCGGCGCGCTCTTCCCCACGATGTCCGCGAACCGGTACCGGCCGGTCAGCTCGCGCCGCAGCGCCTGGATGTTCCGCTCGCGCTCGGCCACTGCGTTCTGGTAGGCGGCGATCTCCTCGACGGTGGTGTCGATCAGATCGGTGAGGCGCGGCACGTCCCGCGCGTCGATGCGGGCGATGGTGTCGAACGCCTCGCTCGGCTGGACGACCGGGAGCTGCAGCCGCTGCGTGGTCTGGATCGCGTGCGGGCGCGCCCCCTCGGCCTTCTCCGCGACCACGAAGCCGCAGGCGAACAGCGAACCCTGCCGCTCGCCGCCGTAGGAGATGGGCGCCCCCACGATCTCCAGGCCCATGTGGCAGGGCCCGAGCAGCCGCGCCGAAGCCGGCTCGCTGCCGAACTGCCGCACCGCCTTCTCGATGCTCTCGTTGCAGCGCTGGAAGCCCACCCGGTCGCCCAGGCAGGCGGTGCAGGTGCGGTTCGAGGGCGGGATGAGGATGCCCTTGCCGTGCTCGATCACGAAGCCCTTGGCATCGGTGAAGGACAGCTCGATGCCCCACCAGCGGCGCACCGTCTCGCGAATCTTGCGGACGATCTGCAGCTCTCCGAGGACGCTCTCGCGCTGTGCAAATGGACCGGCCATCTCCCCTTCCCCCCTACCCGAGCTGCTGCTGGACCGCGGCCGCGCAGGCTTCCGCGACTTCCGCGATCGGCCGCGTCCCGTCGATGGACACCACGCTGGCCAGGGTCCCCACCAGCCGATTGTACTCGCGCTCGATCTGCTGCATCTGCTGCGGCGTCTCGTACCGCTCCAGCTTGGCCCCCCGCTGCCTGACCCGCTCGAGCGCGATGGCGGCGGGCACGTAGAGGAACAGCGTCAGGTCCGCCTTGCGCGCGTACCGGTTCGCTGCCTGGATGAAGTCGTGCGATACGGTGACCCCCTGGTACGCCAGCGAGCTGAGGATGTACCGATCGACGATGACGTCCTCTCCGCGCGCGAGGCGCGGCTCGATCTGCGAATCGAGGTGGTCGAGCCGGTCGGCGGCGAAGAGCAGCGCCATCACCCGCTCGTCCACCATGCCGAGCTTGCCGTCCGCCTGCGGCGTGGCGGCGCGCCCGGCGAGGATCTGGCGCACCAGCAGGCCCACCGGGCCTTCGCTGGGCTGGTGCGCGAGATGGACCACCCGGCCGCGTCCGCGCAGCCGATCGGCGAGGATCTGCGCCTGGGTGGTGGTGCCCGCCCCGTCGAGGCCTTCGAAGACGATGAACCGCCCGGGTTGCGCGCTCACCGCCTCGCCTCCGGGGGAGGATCGATCCCGAGCTTCACCCGCACCTCGCGCAGCCGGCTCAGCGCCTCCCGCTCGACGCGCAGCTGCGCGCGCGCGCGCCGGTAGGAGCGCGCCCCGTCCCACAGGAGCAGCACGTCGATCAGCGCGAGAGGATGGAAGAAGAGGGGCAACCTCGCGGAGTCCCAGACCAGCTTGCCGCACACACCGGTCAGGACGGCCCAGAGGAAACCTTCCAGCGCGGCACGCGCAAATCCGTCCACCGAGCGGCGCTCGCGGGCAGCCTCCTGCAACCGCCTCAGCTCGGCCTCGAGCTCCTCGGTGCCGTGCCGTTGGACCATCTGCGGCTTCCTATGGCGCGCGGATTCTGGCAAGTCAATCGGTCGGCTGGACGTCCAAGGGCTCTCGGCTTTGCACGGTCAGGCGTCGCGGATCGGCAGGGGCACGCCGCACTCGGCGCAGCGGGCCTCGGCAGCGACGCGCGCGAAGCAAGCGGGGCAGAGGACCGGATCGGCCTGCCGCCGCGGCACGTCCGGCGGAGGGATGGGCGGGGCGGCGCGCGGCTCGGGATCCTCCTCGCGGCCGCGATCCAGCTCGAGCGGGCCGGCGGTCCAGTTCTGCGCAGCACCGTTCGTCTCGTGCGGCGTCCGCTCCACTTCCAGCCGCTCCTCCGGCACCCGCAGCGAGCGGGACGCCAGAGCGGTCTGCTCCAGCTCGGGGACCCGCTCGACGGGCGCGTCCACCGCGGCCTGCAAGGTGGGCTCCAGGCCGTCGATGGGCGGCGCGAATCCGGGCACCTCGCTCGCCCTGCGAAGGACCTTTCCGCAGCCCGCGCACTCGACGGCGGTCACGGAATTGTCGGTCTCGCAGACGGGGCAGGCGGCCATCGGACAAGCTTAGCGCGGCGGGCCCGTCTTCCCCAACCGCCACCGTTCCGGGGCCGGCCTTGACCTACCTGCGTCTCCGGTGGATCGCGTCCACCCACTCCACCGCCTGCGGCTCCTCGACTCCCTGGATGTCCAGGTTGACCACCACCGGCTCCTGCCCGCTGCGCACCAGCACGCATTCCAGCGGCTCGTCGGCGGCATTGATCTCCTGGTGCGGAACGAACGGGGGCACGAAGATGAAATCGCCGGGGCCCGCCTCCGCGAGATACTCGAGCCGGTCGCCCCAGCGCATCCGGGCCCTGCCCTTCACCACGTAGATGACGCTCTCCAACTCGCCGTGGTGGTGCGCGCCGGTCTTCGCGCTGGGATGGATGGTCACCGTGCCGGCCCACAGCTTCCGCGCCCCTGCGCGGGCGTGGTCGATCGCCGCCGCGCGCGACATTCCGGGCGTCTGGGCCGTGTTCGGGTCCAGCTCGTCGGAATGGACGATGCGGACCCCGTGCTCCCGCCAGTCGGTCATGACCGCAGGGTACCGCAAACGGGCGCCTACTGGAGCACGCCCCCCATCAGGCGCGCATCGCGGAGATCGATATCGTGCTCGATCTGCCGCAGCACCTCGTCGCTGACGCGCCCTTCGTTGCGGAGCCGTACGGCGGTCTCCCGTTCCACCTGCAACAGCTCGCGGACCAACTCGGTGTACTTGCGGTGCACCTCGGGGCCGTTCCCATCCTGCGAGTCGGAGAGGGCCTCGAGGCGCTCGCGGTAGTGCTGCGCCAGGTCGTCGTACAGCCCTGCCCACCGGGGATCGTCCTTGGCGCGCGCCTCCTCGATGTGCTGGAGCGCGGCCTCGAGGACGATCCGCTGCGCCTCGGCCAGCTCGCAGCTCGCGCCCTGGTCGCCCGCGAGCTTCAGCGCGCGGATCACCGCCGGCAGGCTGAGCCCCTGCCCCACCAGGGTGACGACGATGACGCAGAAGGTGAGGAAGATGATCAGGTTGCGCTGCGGGAACGGCCTCCCGTCCAGGAGCATCGTCCGCGGGAGCGCGATTGCCGCCGCCAGCGAGATCACGCCCCGCATGCCGGTCCAGCCGACCACGAAGATCGCTCGCGGGGAAGGCGTCTTCTCCTGCTGGCCGAGGAGCCGGCGGCGGATGAAGTAGGCGAGCTGGGCTCCGGGGAACACCCAGAACAGGCGCAGCAGGATGACCACCCCGCTGAACAGCGCCCCGTACAGGAGCAGCGCGCCCAGCCCGTACTGCCCGCGAATGCCGGCCAGCACGTAGGGGAGCTGCAGGCCGATGAGGACGAAGACCACGCCGTTCAAGATGAACGTCAGGGCGTTCCACACCGCGTACGCCTGGATCCGCACCCGCGGCGAGAAGAAGCGCGTGCTCTGCCGGCTCAGGTAGAGGCCG
>DASQBG010000178.1:0-22487 GCA_035635335.1 Myxococcales bacterium
CAGCTGTCCGTCCTCTACACCGCCGATCCCCCGCGGCAGGTAGCCGAGTTCTATGCAGCCGCCTTCCGCGCCCGCGGATTGTTGCCCATCGCCACCGGCGACGAGCGGCTGGGACACGTCTCCGTCATTGATCCGACCGACGGTCTGCAGCGGTCGGTGACCGCGCTGCCGGAACCGTCCGGGCACACTCTGGTGCTCCTCGGAGTTTCGGACCCGAGGCACGCTGCTCGCCTGGTCGCGCGCGCACCCAGCGCGCCCTATCCACTGCCCGACGAGCATCGCGCGTTCCTCGGCTACAGATCGGAGGACGGCGGCGTCCGCGCGCACAGCGGTCAATTCGTGACCAGCCTGGCCGCGGGCCAGGTGGCGAACTTCTACCGCGACCGGCTCACCGCGCAGGGCTATGCGGAGCGCACTGGCCACTCGGGCGCCGGCCTGCTGGTCTTCGCGCGAGCCGGCAGCACGGTCTCGATCGCGGTGCAGTCGCTCGAGGAGCGCGGCGGAACCGCCGTGTTCGTGAACCAGACCGAGGGCGCGCGGTGATCCGGGTCGGGGCGCGTCGGCCGCCGCGGGGTCAAGCGCTGGTCGAGACGTCCCTCCTTCTGGCGACGCTCGTCGGCGCGCTCGCGGCCGGCGGTTTCTGGCTCCTGCGTGCGCACCCGCGGATGCTTCACGCCCTCGACATCTCGGTGCGCGGCTATTACCTGACGCTCTCGCTGCCATTCCCCTGATCCGCGGGGAACACGGAACGGGCGCCGTGCTCCCCGAGACCGGTCAGCTCGACGACCTGCCGCGGACCCTCGGCGCGCACCAAGCCCCAGAGGGGGACCTGCGCCGCGCGCCACACGCGGGTGGTCTCCCCGCCCGACACGACGCGTAGCTCCTCGGCCTGGAACGTACCCGCCGGGACGGTCACCTTCACGCTCCCGGCGCTCGTCGTACGGACGACGCCAGAATCCCGCTTCGGCTTGGCCGCGGCCGGCTGCAACTCGGCAACGGGCACTTCGATCGGGGCCTGCCCCAGAGCGTACACGATCGCGCGCTCGAGCCCGCCCGTGCCGCGCAGCAGGAGCCGGGCCGCGAAGGGCAACGCCTGGGCTCCGAGGGTGCTCACCTCGAGCCATGCGCGCCCTCCGTCGAGCGCGGGTGGCATGACCGAAAGGCGCACGCGCATGTCCTCCTCGCCGCTGGACCGGACGAGGTACTCCGCCCAGGAGCCCAACTTTGGCCGCAGCGGTCCGAGCGCCGCCAGGAGCTCAGGACTGCCGACCGCGAACACCGAGGGCGGCGCCTTCGCCGGAAGGCGCGACGCGCGCTGCGCCGGGGCAGGCGGAGAGGACCGCCCCGCGCCGGAGCCGGCCGCCAGGAGGAGCACCAGGAGCACGGCGGGAGCGTAGCGCAGGATTGCGGCACAATGCAGCCATGATCCGCGGCGCCTCCATCGCGCTCTACGCGGCATTCGCCGCGCTCGGCGCCGCCCTCCTCGCGCGCCCCGCCGTCCTCTGGGTCGAGGGGCTGGGCCTCTCCCGGCCCGTCCGTCCCTGGGAGGTGCCGCTCGGGTGGGCCGCCGCGCTGCTCGCGGCCGTCCTCGCGGCCTTCGCCTTCGGGATGGCCGTGCACACCGCGCTCGGCGGGAGGCCGCGCCGGCGCCACTACCTCGCCTTCCTGCTCCTGGTCGCGCTCGCGCTCCTGCTGCGCGCCGTCTCGGGCGAAATCCGGCCGCCGCGCGATCCGGCGCCTCGCCTGCTCGACGGGCTGCGCGCCGCGGCGGGCGTGCTCGATGCGGAGTACGCCGGCACCCATCGGTACGCGCCCACTGCCGGGCTCGTACAAGGCGCGCTGTCCGCGTTGCCCGCGCCGGGGTTCGTCCACCGGGCCCGCGAGTTGCGCCTCTCCGCGCGCATCCTGCACGGCATGCGCGGACCCCAGATCGAGGCGCTGCCCGGCGACCTGCCGGGGACCATCTACCTGTGCATCTCGTCCGACGAGCAGCGCGCCTGGCTCTCCGCGCTGTCCCTGCACGGCGTGCTCCCGGCCACGGTGCAGGCGAACGCCGGAACGCACTCGGCGCCCGGGCTCGACCCACTCCTGCCCCTGTACCCGAACGCGCGCTAGATATCGAGGTTGGTCGCGTCGAGCGCGTTCTTCTCGATGAACTCGCGCCGCGGCTCGACCGCATCGCCCATCAGGGTGGTGAACATGGTCTCCGCCTCGGCGACGTCGTCGGCGTGGACCTCGAGCAGCGTCCGCCGGGCGGGGTCCATGGTGGTGCTCCAGAGCTGCTCGGCGTTCATCTCGCCCAGGCCCTTGTAGCGCTGGATCTCCAGGCCCTTCGAGGCCGCGCGCTTCACCAGGTCGACCAGCTCGAGGGGGTTCCGGGCCTGCTGCTCGGCGCCGCCGCCGTCGCGCAGCGAAAGCGTGAACGGCGCGCGGCCGAAGCCGGCGAACTCCTGCCGCAGCTTGGCCAGCTCCGCCCAGTCCGGGCTGGTGACGAAGACGTGGTCGAGGTGCGTCTCGCGCATCGACCCGTTGTGCCCGAGCTTGATCACCAGCTTCTGTGCCCCGTGCTCCGTGTCCTCCGCGACCACCACCGAGAGCGTCTCGTTCGGCACCGCCGCCTTGAGCTCCGCCTCCAGGGCCGAGCGGGCCTGCTGCAGCCGCGCCGGGTCGCGCAGCGCTTGCTGGTCGAGCGCGGCACCGGCCAGCGCGGTGTCCACCACGCGCGCGTCGCGCCGCTTGTCGACCTTCGACAGCAGCCGGCGGTAGGCGAGCACCCTTTCGAGCAGCTCCTTGAGGCGCGCGCCGTGCACCGGCTCGGACCCTTCCCCGCGGACCGCGAATCCCTCGGTGCCGAGGTTGAGCATGTGCGCGTCCAGCGCCGCGTCGTCCTTCAGGAAGAGCTCCTGCTTGCCTTTCTTGACCCGGTAGAGAGGAGGCTGCGCGATGTAGAGGTGGTGCTTGGTCGCGCCGTCCGCCAGCGAGCGCGCCACCACGTCGTGCATCTGCCGGTAGAAGAAGGTGAGCAGGAGCGTCCGGATGTGGCTGCCGTCGACGTCGGCGTCGGTCATCAGGATGATCTTGTGGTAGCGCAGCTTGCCGATGTCGAACTCGTCGTGGATGCCGGTGCCGATCGCCGTGATCATGGTGGCAATCTCCTGCGACGCGAGCATCTTGTCGAAGCGGGCCTTCTCGACGTTGAGGATCTTGCCCCGCAGCGGGAGGATGGCCTGCGTGCGTCGGTCGCGCCCCTGCTTGGCGGACCCGCCGGCGCTTTCGCCCTCGACGATGTAGAGCTCGCACTTCTCCGGATCGCGCTCCTGGCAATCGGCGAGCTTGCCCGGCAAGGAGGCCGAATCCAGCGCGCCTTTGCGTCGCACCGTCTCGCGCGCCTTGCGCGCCGCGATCCGCGCCCGCGCGGCATCGGCCACCTTGGCCATGACGCGCTTCGCGACGCTCGGATTCTCCTCCCAGAACGCGCGCAGCTTCTGCGCGACCATCTCCTCGACCAGGGCCTTGGCCTCGGTGTTGACCAGCTTGCCCTTGAGGTTGCCCTCGAACTGCGCGCCGGGGATCTTCACCGACACCACGGCAGTCAGGCCCTCGCGGACGTCCTCGCCCGACGGGCTCTCCTTGATCTCCTTCCAGGAGTTCTTCTCCTCGCCGTACTTCACCACCGAGCGCGTCAGGGCGCTCTTGAAGCCGATCAGGTGCGGGCCGCCATCGACGGTATTGATGTTGTTCGCGAAGGAAAAGACCTTCTCGTCGAAGCCGTCGTTCCACTGCAGGGCGACGTGCACCTCGGCGCCGTTCACCTCGCCCTTCATGGCGATGGGATCGAAGAGCACGGTCTTGTTCTTGTTGAGCAGCTCCACGTAAGCGACGATGCCGCCCTCGTACTTGAAGTCGTGCGACTTGTCGGTGCGCTCGTCCCGCATGGTGATGCGCAGGCCGGGGTTCAGGAACGCCATCTCGCGCATCCGATTGGAGAGCACGTCGAAGTTGAAGTCGGTCGCTTCCAGCACCGTGGAATCGGGCTTGAACGTCACCTTGGTGCCGCGCAGCGAGGTCGTGCCGATGACCTGGACACTGCCGGCCGGCACGCCTTTCGCGTACCGCTGCTTGTGGATCTGCCCGCCGCGGTAGACCTCGACCTCCAGGTACTCGCTGAGCGCGTTGACGCACGAGACGCCCACGCCGTGCAGACCGCCGGACACCTTGTAGCTGCCCTGATCGAATTTCCCGCCGGAGTGCAGCTTGGTCATCACCACGTCGAGCGTGTCCATCGGCTCGGTCGGATGGGGACCCACGGGGATGCCGCGACCGTCGTCCTCGACCGAGAGTGAGCCGTTCGCATGGATGATCAGCTTGACGGTGGTCGCATGTCCGGCGAGCGCCTCGTCGACGGAGTTGTCGACCACCTCGTAGACCAGGTGGTGCAGCCCCTCGGCGCCGGTGCCGCGAATGTACATGTGCGGGCGCTTGCGCACCGCCTCGAGGCCCTCGAGGACCTTGATGCTGTCGGCCGAGTATTCGCCGCCTGCGGACGCGCCGTTGGCGGGGCCGCGCGGCTCCGCGGTCCGCTTCTCACGAGCTGTTTCCAACCATCCACCTCGGAATTCGGGGGGTCTTGGGCGCCGCTGGAACGGGCGCGTAGACGCCGCGAGGGTAGGCTTGGAAGTATCACGCGAGATCGCGCAGCGTCAAGGCGAACGGACGCCTGCAAGGGCCTAAAAATAAAGCGGTTTTACGGTGACTCGGACCGGTCGATCCGCCCCTGGCGGACGGCGTGGAAAACTGCCGGCGCGGCCTGCGGCCCACTGCCCGCCGCGGCGGCCACCAGGTGGGGGTCGGTGGTCGTCAGCACCACCTGTCCCTGCAGCTCCCCGAGGTACCGCATCAGATAGGCATTGCGCTGCGGATCGAGCTCGCTCGACACGTCGTCCAAGAGGAGCAACGGAGCCCGGCCGTGGACGCTCCGCAGGTTTTCGATCTCGCCGATCTTGAAGGCCAGCACCACGGCGCGCGCCTGCCCCTGGCTGGCGTAGAGGCGCGCGGGCCTTTCGCCGAGAGAGAGGGAGAGATCGTCGGCGTGCGGCCCCACGCTGGTGTAGCCGCGCTCCCGGTCGCGCGGAAGGCGCCGGTGGAAGGCGGCGATCAGCCGCCCGGCCAGCTCCTCCTCGCCGTGCAACCCCGCCTCTGCACCGAGCTCGTCCGAGTCGCGTCCCGCGGCCTGGTAGGCGAGCTGCAGCGGCTCCTCCCCGCGCGCCACCTCGGCGAACGCCCGAACCGCGTGCCCGCGCAGCTCCTCGAGAAGCCTCTCGCGCCGCAGCCGCAGCCGCGCCCCGATCCTCGCCAGCGGGTCCTCGAACGCCTCGTGGAGGGCCGGAGCCGCTCCTTGCCGCAGCAGCTGGTTGCGCGAACGGAGCGCCCGGAGGTAGTCGCGCGCGTCGGCCAGGTGGGCAGGGTGCCGGTTCTGGACGGCCCGGTCGAGCAGGCGCCGCCTGCCTTCCGGCCCCCCCTTCACCAGCGCCAGGTCGTCCGGCGTGAAGGCGACCACCGCCAACCCGCCGAACAGTTCGTCGGGATCGCGCACCGGCTTGCCGTCCACTCGAGCTGCCCGCCGCCCGTCGGCGATCGTGACCTCGACCTGCCGCGCTCCCCCGGGCAGCTCGAACCGTCCTGCGACGGCGGCCTGCCCGGCCCCGAATCGCACGAGCTCCGCGAGCCGCTGCGCCCGCAGCGGGCGCAGGGTGCAGAGCAGGTAGCAAGCCTCGAGGAAGTTGGTCTTGCCCTGCCCGTTCGCCCCCGCCAGCACGGTGGTGTGCGGAGAAAGCTCCACCGCCTGCCGCGCCAGGTTGCGGAAGTCAGTCGTCTCGACGCGCAGCAGCCGCAGCGGCTACCCCCTCACGCACAGGTCCACCGGGATGTCTCCACCCTTGCTCCTGCACTGGTAGTGCGGAGGGCATCGCGGCGGCGGTGGCACCTTGAGGATCTTCTCGGTGGTTTGCGGGTCCCTGGCGGGGAACCCCGGGCGTGTCTTGGTGAGGCCCTGTTCGAGGCCGGCGCAAGGCAACGCGCAGACGCCTCGCGGGAAGGGTTTGCCGCGCTGGTCGTGCTGCCGGAGACAGATCTGGGCCCCCGAGCGGCAGTCCGCGCGCCGCGTGCAGCTGCGCCCGATGCCGGCGATGCGCGGGTCCCTCTTGGACTTCGCAGGCGTTCCCGCGGCGCTCTTCTGCGACGCAGGAGCCTTCGAGATCCGTCGCTTCCGGGCCGGCCCCTTCGACGGAGGTGGCGATGTCGGAGGGACTGCGATCCCCGCGTCCGCGGGACCGGTCTGCCCTGCATCCGTCCGTGCCGGCACCGCCGCCGAGAGGAACGCACCGAGCAAAAGCGCCCGCGCGGCGGGTTCCACGTGGAACATCAGATCCGCATCGGCATGATGACCGCGGTGTAGCGCGTCACCGCTCCCGCCTCGCCGATCGGCTTGAGCACGCCGGGGGACAGCTCGTCGCACAACTCGACGTTCATCTGCGGCGCCTCGACCACGCTGAGCACGTCCATCAGGTAACGGGCGTTGAAGCCGATCTGGAGCGGCGTCCCGGCGTAGGCGACGGGGATCTCCTCCTTGGCGTCGCCCAGGTCCGGGTTCTGGCTCGTCACCCGCAGCATGTCCTTCTGCAGCTCGAACTTGACCGCATTCGTGGACCGGTCGCTGGAGAGGATGCTCATGCGCTTGAGCGTGTCGAGCAGGCGCGGGCGATCGACCGTCACCGTGCGGTCCGCCTCCTTGGGGATCACCTGCATGTAGTCGGGAAACACGCCGTCGATGAGGCGCATCACCATGGTGAGATCGCCCCGGCGGAACACACCCGAGCTCTCGGTGAACCCCAGCTCGCAGGGGCCGGTGCTCTCCTCCCCCAGGAGCCTGCGC
The DNA here is from genome assembly GCA_035635335.1 of Myxococcales bacterium. Lineage (GTDB taxonomy): Bacteria > Myxococcota > Myxococcia > Myxococcales > 40CM-4-68-19 > VBKO01. The sequence goes on from DASQBG010000178.1 coordinate 6,932, forward strand.
AGCTCGAAGAGGCCCTTGCGAGGCACGATCACGCCCTTCTTCATGTTGAAGTTGCCCGGTGCGGGACGCTCGATGAGCGCGAGCCGGTGCCCGTCGGTCGCCACCATCCGCACGTTGCCCTGCGCGGTCTCGAAGAAGACGCCGTTGAGGTTGTGCCGGGTCTCGTCGGCCGAAATGGCGAACTGGGTCTTCTCGATCATCTCCAGGAGCTGCTGCGGCTCGACCGTGACGAATTGAACCTTCTCGGCGCGGGGGAACGGCGGGTAGTCTTCCGCCGGCTGGCCGACGATGTTGAACTCGGCCGCTCCGCTGGTGATCTTGACCCGGTTGTTCGCCTCTCGGCGCAGCACGCAGGTCTTCTCCGGCAACGTGCGGACGATGTCGTAGAGCTCCTTGTGCTTGAGTGCCACCCCACCCGGCTTGTGCACCTCGGCCGGGTGCGTGCCGGTCACCCCGATGTCCAGGTCGAAGGCCGAGGCCCGAAGCCTCCCGCCCCCCTCTCCCTGCGTGGCTTCGAGCAGCACGTTGGCGAGGATCGGCATCGTGCTCTTCTTCTCCACGATGCCCTGGGCTCGGTAGAGGGCGCGGGAGAACTCGTCGATCCCGATCTGCAGCTCCATCGTGTGTGACCTTTCTGATCAGGAACTAGAGAATCTCGTCTTCGACGTAGAGCCTGTGATCTTGTGGGCCGCGGGGCCAGCCCCGGGACATCGTTGAGGAAGCTCCTGGGGACGGCGGCCGGGCCGATCTGTGAGCGGCCTGTGTAGCAACCGGGCTGTGCGGGGTCAACACGCTCCCAGGGCCCTTTTCCGCAGCGTTTCGCACAGGCTGGAGCCGGTCCTCTGGTTCCACGCATTCTCCGCGGCCGCGACTGGTCCCTCGGAGCTGCTGATGGTGGCGCGTGACGTGGCTACCCGTTCAACCGCCGCAGCAGCGACTCGACGGTAGCTCGCAGCTCGGGATCCTCGCGCATGAGTTGCTCGATCCGCTGCTCGGCATTGATGACGGTGGAGTGGTCCTTGCCACCGAATTTCTCGCCGATCGCCGGGTAGCTCAGCCCGGTGATCCGGCGCGTCAGGTACATCGCCACCTGGCGGGCGCGGGCGATACCTTGCTGCCGGCGCTCGCCCTTGATGTCCTGCGGCCTCACCTGCATCTGCTCCCCGGCCAACCGGATGATCTGCTCCACGTCGGGTTTGTCGCCGCGCACTACCAGAACCGTCTTGAGCACGTCCTTGGCCAGGTCGACCGTGATCGACGACTTGGTGAGCGAGGCGAACGCGGCGAGCCGGATGAGCGATCCCTCCAATTCGCGGACGTTGCTGCGGATGTGGGAACCGAGGAAGAGCGCGACGTCGTCGGGGAGGTGGATGTTGTCGGTGGCGGCCTTCTTCTTGAGGATCGCCACCCGGGTCTCCACCTCGGGGGGCTGGATGTCCGCGATCAGGCCCCACTGGAAGCGGGAGCGGAGGCGTTCCTCGAAGCCCTCGATCTCGTTGGGCAGCTTGTCGCTGGTGACGAAGATCTGCTTCCCCGCCTCGTGGAGGGCGTTGAAGGTGTGGAAGAACTCCTCCATCGTCTGCTTCTTGTTGCCCAGGAACTGGATGTCGTCGAGCAGGAGGATGTCGCACTTCTCGCGGTAGCGGGCGCGGAACTCGGGCATCTTGTGCTGCTCGAGCGCGTGGATCAGGTCGTTGGTGAATGCCTCGCTCGAGAGGTAGAGCACGTGGCAGTTGGGATTCGCCTTGAGCGCATGGTTGCCGACCGCGTGCACCAGGTGGGTCTTCCCCAGTCCGACGCCGCCGTACAGGAAGAGCGGGTTGTAGGCCTTGCCGGGCGCGTTCGCGACGGCCGTGCAGGCGGCCACGGCGAACTGATTCGACGGACCCACGACGAACGAATCGAAGGTGTACTTGGTGTTCAAGGTCGGCGGGCGGACGGGGATGCCGGGCGAGGTGGTCGCCACGTTGGCGGTGATCTCCGTTCGCTGCTGCTGCGCCGGCGAGGGCGCCTCGCCCTCGGTCTCGGTGCCCGGCCGCTCGCGCACCACGAACTTCACCGTGCACCTGGCGCCGTGCTGGGCCTCGAGGTCCTGCAGCAGCACGTCGAGCAGGTTGTCGCGCACCCAGTCGATCATGAATTTGCTCGAGTGAGCGAGCGTCAGCTCGCCGGCGTACAGCGAGACCGGCTTGATCGGCTCGAAGTAGGTCTGGAAGGTGTGCCGGGAGAGGCGGGCCTTGAGGCGCTCGATCGCGCGCGTCCAGAGGCCGACGGCCGCCTTCTCCGCCGCATCGTCGAATAGACCGTCCACAGGCTTGTTCACAGCTGTGGACAAGGAGCCCGACATCGAAAGTCCCCGCGTTGAAGACTCAAGAAATACGAGTGCTTACGGGACCCGCCCTGCGGGTTCCGTCGCACCGTGAGTCGCCCTCTCGGATGTCCGCCGCCGATCGCAACTTCCTGGAGCGGAGGCGGACCCTAGCACCGCCGTCCGAAGCGGATCAAGCGGGATCGCGGAAGTGGTGGGATCTACGCTGGATCGCCCACCCTCCCCCCGGTCCGGGCACCCTTCTCACGCCGTCCGGTGTGGGCGGAATGGGCTCGCCGCAGGCGAGGACGCCGTCGCATCGACACGCCGAGGCGTCGAGGCGTCGTGTCGCACTGGTGACACTGTCCGGCCGCCCTCGCGACGAGAACGTTTCGCCCGTTGGTCGCCGGCCAGGGGAGCCGACGCGCGGCGCGCCGTCCCGTCATCACGCTCCCGAGCACGAGCCCGGGACGGTTGCGCGGAGCAGAGCCGGCGAGGCGTGCGGCGCTCCGGCGTTCCTTGACACTCTGCGCCGGCCGTGCTTACTTGCCGCGCTTTTCGCGCACCGCGTGGAGGCAGTGGCCGTGAAGCGCACGTACCAGCCGAGCAAGATCCGCCGCAATCGCGAGCACGGGTTCCGCAAGCGGATGAGCACCAAGCAGGGCCGCACCGTGCTGAAGCGCCGCCGCGCCAAGGGCCGGAAGCGGCTCGTGGTGAGCGCGCCGAAGAAGTAGCCGGGCCGCGATGCCCCCGGCCGATCGCCGCACGTTTTGCTTCCCAAAGTCCGCGCGCCTGCTGCGGCGCGGCGAATTTGCAGCTCTCAAGCAGCACGGCCGAGGGTTCGTGGACGGGCCGCTGGCCGCGAGATGGGTCGCCCGTCCCGCCGAGCCGACCCGGCCGGGAATGGCGCGGTCCGCCGCGCGGGTTGGAATCGCGGTGTCGTCCAAGGTGGGAGAGGCAGTGGTCCGGAACCGGGTGAAGCGGCGTCTGCGTGAGGCGATCCGCCACGAGCTGCACCAACTGCCCGCCGTCGACCTGGTGCTGGTGGCCCGCTCCTCGGCCACCGGCGCCAGCGTGGCCGAGCTGCGCGCGTGGGTTCGCCGCGCCGGCAGCCGCATCGAAGCCGACCGGGGGAACCAGCCGTGATCGTCCTGGCGAGGACCGCCGCGGTCTCCACGCCCGGCGCGCGCGCCGAGGCTTGCGGGGTCGTCGACGGAGCGTCCAGCGCGCCCACCGTCGTGTTCCACGTGGAACGTCTCCCGATCCGGCCGTGGACCGCGCCGGCGGAGGCTGCTCCGCTTGCCGGCCCGAGCCAGCGTCCGCACCCGGCGCTCGCGACGCCCGCCCTCCGTTTTGCTCCACGCCGGGGAGACGTCCTCGCCTGGCCGCTGCTCGCGCTGCTGTGGATCTACCGGCACCTGGTCTCCCCCGCCCTCCCGCCGGCCTGCCGGTATCACCCGAGCTGCTCGCAGTACGCGGTGGAAGCCATCACCGTCCACGGCCCGTTCCGAGGCGCCTGGCTCGGTGCCCGCCGCCTGCTGCGCTGCCACCCCTGGGCGCCCGGGGGGCCCGATCCCGTCCCCCCGGCGCGCGTCCGCCCCGCCCCCAACGAGTGACCCGATGAAAGATTCGAACCAGCGCCTCCTTCTCACCGTGGTCCTTTGCATGGCCGTGGCACTCGTCTGGAGCCTGGTCTTCCAGCCGAAGCAGCAGCAGCGGCCCGCCACGCCACCGGCCGCCGGGCAGCCGTCGCCCGGCGCCGCGCCGGCCACTCCTCCCCCCTCGGCTCCGGCTCCGGGCGCGCCCGGCGTCGGAGCTCCACGTGGAACACCGGCGCCGCGCCCGCCCGCCCGGACCGTCTCGCTCGACTCGGACAGGCTGCACGTGGTGGTTACCTCCGAGGGTGCGGCGCTCCAGTCGGTCCAGCTCAAGGGCGAGAAGTTCCAGCGCCGCAAGCGGGGATCGTCCGAGGTCAGCCAGGTGGACCTCGTCGAGCCGCATCCCGGGCTGCCGCTGCCCCTCTCCACTTCCCTGCGCGACGGCGCAGGCGCCGAGCTGGTCCCCGCGGACGCCGGATACGAGTTGGTCCGGCATGACGAGCGCTCCGCGGTCTTCCGGGCCGTCGCGGGCGGCGTGACGGTCCTCAAGACGTTCACCCTCGATCCGCGGCTCTACCGGCTGGATTACGGCGTCGAGGTGCGATCCGAGACGCAGCTCTCGGGGCAGCTCGCGGTGATCTCCACCGGCCATGGCGAGGCCCCGACCGGCGGGTTCTTCACCGGCCATAGCAACACTCCGGCGCGACCGATCTGCAAGGCGGGCGGCAAGCTCGAGCGCCTCGCCGTCGGCGACAAGCACTCGGCCTGGGACGGGCCGGGTCCGGCTGCCTTCGCGGGGATCGACGAGCAGTACTTCATCCGCGCGGTGGTGCCGCCGCCGGAGTCCACGGCGACCTGCCACGTCGAGGCGAAGCCCGACGGGGCGCTGCTGGCGACGCTCACCGTACCCGTCTCGGTCGCGCCGGGGGGCACGGCCGCGGCGCCCTTCGTGATCTATGCCGGCCCCAAGGACACGGACGAGCTGGGCGCGGTGGCCGCCGTGCTGAAGGATTCGGTCGACCTCGGCTTCTGGTCCGTCATCGCCAACGTGCTGCTGGCGGTGATGAAGTTCTTCTACCGCGTCGTGCCCCTCCACAACTGGGGCATCGCCATCATCCTGCTCACCGTGACGGTGAAGGTGCTGACCTTCCCGCTGCAGCACAAGTCGATGAAGAGCATGCAGGAGATGCAGAAGCTCCAGCCGCAGATCGAGGAGCTCAAGAAGAAGTACGCGGGCGACCAGCAGCGGCAGAACCTCGAGCAGATGAAGCTCTTCAAGGAGCACGGGGTGAATCCCATGGGCAGCTGCCTGCCCATGATCATCCAGATGCCCATCTGGCTCGCGCTCTACACCACGCTGCAGGTCTCGGTGGAGCTGTACAACTCGGTGTTCATCCCCGGTTGGCTGGACGATCTCACCGCCAAGGACCCCTACTACGTCCTGCCGGTCGCGATGGGGATCACGATGGTGCTGACGCAGATCCTCACGCCCACGCCCATGTCCAACCCGCAGCAGAAGTACATGGGCTACGCGATGAGCGTGTTCTTCTCCTTTCTCATGCTCAACCTGCCCTCCGGGCTCACTCTCTACATCTTCGTCAACAACGTCCTCTCCATCCTGCAGCAGATGTGGCTGCGCAGGAACATGCGCCCACCTCCCGCGGGCAGCCAGACCCTGGCGGTCACTCCCCGGCGCGCATGAGCGCGAAGGCCAGACCAGGGAAGCCGCGCCGCAATCCGCTTCTCGGAGCGGCAGTCCTCAAGGCTCTGCTGCGCCGGCGCGCGGGCGACGACCTGGACAAGACGAAGGCGCTGTACGGCGGGATCCTGCGCGATCTCGGGCTGACCGATGAGCAGGTGGACAGCTACCTCGTCGAGCACGCCGAAGAGGTCGAGGAGGCCATCCGCGGGCACGGCCGGCGCGGCAGCTGATGCGGTCCGCCCGACCGCGTCGGGAGGTGCGATGCGGACGTTCCACGTGCAACAGCGACGCCGGCGCGCGTGCACCAGGCGCGGCGCTCCGGCGGGAGCAGGAACGTGAAGGACCGGCGGCCGGCGTCCGGGAGGGGCAGCCCGCGCGCCGGCGCGAACCCGCCCGGCCACGCGAACACCCCCTCGCGCCGGTCTCCGGCCGGCGGACCCGCTCGGGAAGGAGAACGCGGGGCCGATCTGTTGGCGAGGAGCGTGGAACCCCAGCACCTCCGTTTGCTCGAAGAGGGCGCCGCGGCGATCGGGCTCCGGCTCGATCGCGAGCAGGTGGCCTTGCTCTCGCGGCACGTCGACCTGCTGCTGCGCTGGAACCGATCGATCAACCTCACTTCCATCACCGATCCGGCCGAGGTGGTGGAGAAGCACGTGATCGACTCCCTCGCGCTCGCTCCGCTGGTTCCCGCCGGCACCCTGCTGGACGCCGGGACGGGGGCCGGCTTCCCGGGACTGCCCCTGCGCATCGCCCGCCCCGATCTGGAAGTGGTGTTGGTCGACTCGGTGCAGAAGAAGGTGGCGTTCCTCAAAACCGTGCTGGCGGAGCTCCGGCTTCCCGGGGTGCGCGCGGTCGCCGTCCGGCTCCAGGGGCATCCGGCCGGGGAGCACCTTCCCCGCGTCCACTCGGCGGTGTCCCGGGCGGTGGCCGAGCCGCGAGCCTGGCTCGCGCTGGCCGAGCCGTACGTGCTCCCGGGCGGGCTCGCCTTCTGCATGCTCGGACCCTCGGACCCGGTCCCCGAGAAGCAGGGCGACCTCGTCCTGCAGCGGGAGCTCGGGTACCGGCTTCCTTTCTCCCGCGCCGAACGCCGGCTCGCCGTCTTCCAGCGCAAGTCCTGACCGGGCCGCGCTGCAGGGCACGCCCGGCCAAAAGACGAACGCGGAGGCGCGGAGCCGCGGGGGGCTTCAGGTGGAAGTCTGTGCAACCGCGCGCTCGAACCAGATCCTCCGCGCCTCCGCGTTGATCCTTCAGTCATTCTTCCGGCAGGAACTCCTCGTCGAAAGCGCGGGGGACGATCGCGGGTCTCCTCCCGAGGGGCCGCGCGCCGGGGCCGCGGGACCGCGCGTCCCCCGCGGCGCGTTCCACGTGGAACGCAACCTTGCGCGGTGGCGGAGGCGCGTGATACTGCCGCGAACAACCGGCCGTACGGTGAAAGGGGACATGGCGCTCGTCCTGGCGATCGCAAACCAGAAGGGCGGCGTGGGGAAGACCACCACGGCGGTCAACCTGGCTGCATCGCTGGCGATTTCCGAGCGCCGCGTGCTGCTGGTCGACCTCGATCCGCAGGGCAACGCCACGAGCGGCGTCGGCGTGGCGCGCGACTCGTCGGACGGAGCCTCCCTCTACCACGCGCTCCTCGGCGAGGGGCCCATCCGGGCGGCGATCCGTCCCACCGGCATCGAGAGGCTCTCGCTCCTGCCTTCCGATCCGGACCTGGTCGGGGCGGAGCTGGAGCTGGTCTCGGCCGGCGAGCGGGAGACCCGGCTCCGGCGCGCGCTCGAGCCCGTCCGCGGCGACTACGACTTCGTGCTGATCGATTGCCCGCCCTCGCTGGGCCTGCTCACGCTCAACGCGCTGGTGGCGGCTGACCGCGTGCTGGTGCCGCTCCAGTGCGAGTACTACGCGCTGGAAGGGCTCGGCTCGCTGCTGCGTACCCTCGAGCTGGTCCGCGGCAGCTTCAACCGCGAGCTGGGGCTCGAAGGCGTGGTCCTCACCATGTTCGACGCGCGGAACAACCTGGCGAGACAGGTGATGGACGACGTGCAGGCCAACCTGCCGGGCCAGGTCTACTCGACCATCATCCCGCGCAACGTCCGGCTCTCGGAGGCGCCCAGCCACGGCCGGCCGGCCCTCCTCTATGACATCGAGTCGAAGGGAGCGCAGAGCTACCTCGCGCTCGCCGAAGAGCTGCTCAAGCGGCGCCATCCGGGCGCCGAGGCCGACGAGCAGCAGCGCGCGCGCCGGTAGACGGTCCTTGCAGGAGCGAGAACGGATGGAGAAGGCGACGAAGAGGCCGGCGCTGGGCCGCGGGCTGGGCGCTCTGATCCCGGGGGGTTCGGCGGCGGAGCGCAAGGGCGTCATCCTGCTGGGCATCGAGCAAATCGAGCCCAACCGCGCCCAGCCCCGCCGGTACTTCGACGAGCTGCACATCCTCGAGCTGTCCGAGTCGATCCGGGCCAACGGGATCCTGCAGCCGCTGCTGGTGCGCCGCGAGGGTGAGGGGTACGCCATCGTGGCGGGCGAGCGGCGGTGGCGCGCCGCCCAGCGCGCCGGACTGCGGGAGCTGCCCTGCATCGTCCGCGACGTCTCCGAGCCGCAGGCGTTCGAGCTGGCGCTGATCGAGAACATCCAGCGCGAGGACCTGAACGCCATCGAGGAGGCACAGGCCTACCAGCGGCTCATCGAGGACCACGGCCTCACCCAGGAGGAGCTGGCCCAGAGGGTAGGCAAGGACCGGTCGACGGTGGCGAACGCGCTCCGCCTGCTCCGTCTCCCCGAGTCGATCAAGCTGGCGATGTCGTCCGGGGCGCTCAGCATGGGCCACGCCCGCGCGCTGCTCGCGCTCGGCGACGAGACCGACCTGCGCCGCGCGGCGGAGAAGGTGATGCACGAAGCCCTCTCGGTGCGCGAGGTGGAGCAGCTTGTCCAGCGCCTCAAGGGCAAGAAGGTGATCCGGCAGGAGCGCGGGCGCGAGGGCAGCGTGCAGCTCCGGCACGTGGTCGAGAAGCTGCAGCGCAAGCTCGGCACGAAGGTCGCGCTGCGCGACCGGGACGGCGCGGGCACCGTCGAGATCCGCTACCACAGCCACGCCGAGCTCGACCGAATTCTGGTGTCCATCCTGGGCGAAGGATGAGGAGCCGCCCCGATGCGCGACGTCAAGCGTGACGAGGTCCCCAAGGCCGGCGCGGACGATCTCCCCGCGCCCGAGATCGCGGTCAGCCACCCCGCGCCGCGCGAGCCGTCCGTTGGCCCCGCGCCCGGCGCGCCGCAGGCCCACAGGCGCGAGCTGACCTTCCGCGCGGTGGCGACCGCCATGGTGGTAGCGGTCATCGTCGGCGGCTCGTACCCCTACGTGGTCCTCAAGATCGGCTACGGCCCCAACATCTCGGTGGTGAGCGCTTTCTTCGGGTACCTCGCGCTGGCTGCCATCGGCTTGTTCACCGGGATCCGCGGCACGCGCTGGGAGAACAACCTGGTCCAGACGGCGGGCACGGCCGCCGGCGAGGCCGGGTTCATGTGCGTGGTGCTGGCCGCCATGGACATGCTCAATGCCCGGCCCGAGCTGGGCTTCTCCGTCCATCTCTCGTCTCTGCAGATCTTCGGCTGGCTGTCGGTGGCGGGCCTGCTCGGCGTGCTGCTCGCCGTCCCCCTGCGCCGCCACTACATCGACGACGAGGACCTGCCGTTCCCCGACGGGACCGCCGCGGGCGAGACCATGCTGGTGCTCGACCTGGACCGCACGCAGGCGCGGGCGCGGGTGCGCGCGCTCGGCTGGGGGTTGGGCCTCTCCGCCCTGGTCGCGTTCTTCCGCGACTTCCACCTCGAGGCCGCGCTCTTCGGAAAAGCGCGGCAGCTCCTTCCCTTCATCCCGGGCGAGATCCCGCTCGGCGCCCACGGCGCGGCGCTGCGGATGGGCACCGAGGTGAGCCTGCTCTCGTTCGGCTCCGGCCTGCTGGTCGGGTCCCGCATCGCCCTCTCGATGGGCCTGGGCATGATCATCGCCTGGGTGATCGCGCCGCCGGCGCTGACCGCGCGGCACATCGTTCCCGACCAGACGTACGCGCTGGTGCTCCGCTGGGTGATGTGGCCCGCCACCGGCCTGATGGTGGCCGGGGGCCTCACTGCGCTGGCGCTGAAGTGGAAGCTGATCGTGCGCAGCTTCACTTCTCTGCGGGCCAACGAGCTCGTCGCCGGACGCGAAGAGTTCCCGCTCAAGTACGTCGCCGTCGGGGTGGCGGTGCTCACCGTGGCCCTCTGCGTGGTGCAGCACTACTCGCTGGACTTCCCGGTGTGGCTCACGCTCGTCTCGCTCGCCCTCTCGGTCGCGCTGATGCTGGTCGGCACGCGCGTCCTGGGCGAGACCAACTGGGCGCCCATCAGCGCGCTCGCGAACCTCATGCAGGCCGTCTTCGCCGCGCTCGCGCCGGGCAGCATGCGGGTGAACATGATCGGCTCGGGCATGTCGGGCACGGTGGCCGCGCATGGCGAGCACCTCATGCAGGACTACAAGGCGGGGAAGATCGTCGGCGCGAACAACCGCCACCTCACCCTCGTGCAGCTGATGGCGGTCCCGGTCGGCTCGGCCGCGGTGGCCATCGCCTATCCGGCGCTGCGCGACCGCTACGGGTTGGGAGGGAGCGGAGGCCTCGCCTCGCCCATCAGCGTGAAGTGGGCAGGGTTCGCCGAGCTGCTCAACCGCGGGTTCGACCAGCTCCCCCGCGGCTGCTTCGCCGCGATGGTGGTGGCGCTGGCCCTGGGCATCCTTCTCACCGTGCTCGAGCCGCGCTGGCACAAGTACGTCCCCTCCCCGACCGGCGTCGGGCTGGGCATGCTGATCCCGGGGTACTCGATCATGCCGATGGTGCTGGGCGGCGTCGCCGGCTATGTGTGGGCGAAGCGCGCACCGGAGAGCGAGCGGACCTACAGCATCCCACTCGCTTCGGGCTTCATCGCCGGAGAAGCGCTCCTGGTGCTGATCTTCTCCATCCTGGCAGTGTTCGGCATTCGTCCGTGAAGAAACCTTTGTCGCCGCGGGTTCCGGGGTAGATGCTAGAACAGCCCCAGACGAGGTGACACACATGGCAATGCGCAGGGATGAAGTAGAGAAGGGCCCGACTGCGATCGGAGCGGCTGCGGCGGGTCGGCCGGGCGAGCTGAACGCCCTGCTCGGCAAGGGCAGCGCGTTCGAGGGCAAGCTGCTGTTCGAGGGCACCGTCCGCATCGACGGCAAGTTCACCGGCGAAATCGTCTCCACCGACACGCTCATGATCGGCGAGGGCGCCGAGGTGAAGGGCCAGATCCAGGTCGGCTCGCTCATCATCGTCGGCGACTACAACGGCGATGCGAAGGCGACCAAGAGCATCGAGATCAAGGCGCCCGCGAAGGTGCGCGGGACGCTCACCACCGCCTCGATCGTCATCGAGCGTGGCGTCTTCTTCGAAGGCAACTGCAAGATGGACACGAGCGGCGCGCCGCCCTCGTCCTCCGGAACGCCGCGCCGGCCGACGCCGACGCCCGATTCCGCGCACTAGCCAGCTCCCTTCCAACGAACGAGGCGGAGCCCCCGTCCGGGGAGCTCCGCCTCGTTGTCTTTCACGCCTCGGTTCGAGGGCGGCCGGCTACTGCTTGGTGGCGGCCGCGGCCTGGCTCGGCCGCGCAGCCTCGACCTGCACCTTGATCTGCCGTGGCTTGGTCTCCGCCCGCTTCGGCAGCACGATGCGCAGCACGCCGTCCCTGCTCTCGGCCGAGATGTGCTCGGCGTCGACCGTGCCGGGCAGCGTGAAGCTGCGGCTGAACGCGCCGTAGGTCCGCTCGATGCGGTGGTACGCTTCGCGCTCCTCCGCCTTCTCCAGCTTGCGCTCGCCGCGGACGGTCAGCTGGTTCGCCTCGATCTGGATGTCCACGTCCTTCGCGTCCACCTCGGGCAGCTCCACCTTGAGCGTGATCGCGTCGGCGTCCTCGAACACGTCGACCGGCGGGGTCCACGCGCCCGTCAGGCCGCTCTCCTCGCGCGGGGCGTACGCCTCGCCGAAGGTCTTGAACAACTGGTCCTGCAACCGGAATAGATCGCGGAAGGGATCGTAGCGAGTAATGGCCATGGCAATGCCTCCTTTTGAAATTTGCAAACGAAAAGCGCTTTACGCGCCGGGTCTCCGGCGCAAGCTGCCGCAGCGGCCGGGCCCTTCCCCGGCCTCCCTGCGACGCGGCCAACGTAACCAGCGCCAAGGGTCGGTCAAGGACGGCGCGCCCGGAACGCAGTCCATCGCCCCGCGCCGACCTCGCCGGCGGCTAACGGCGCTTTCGCCGCGGCTTCGCTCCGGTCGGGCGCGCGTTCGGCAGGTCCTCGATCAGCCCGCCGGGCACGCCTCCCTCGGCCACCACCGTGGCGAGCGGGTGTTCCTTGTGCCGCCGGCTGGGCCGCCGCATCCGCTGCAACTCCTTCTTGGCGGCGCGCACGAGCCGATGCGCAGCCGCGTCCATCGACGCGTACGGGTCGGGCGTGGCCTCCTCGATCTGGATCGTGCGCGCGCCAGGCATGTGCAGCGTGAGGTGGCACTCCTTGTCCACGCCGCCCTTGCTGCCGTTCACGTCGCCCAGCTCGACCCGCAGCTCGGCCGCCTCGTTGTCGTAGAAGCGGTTGAGCGGCGCGATCACGTGCGCCTGCGCATAGCTCTTCAGGCCCTGCGACAGGCGCAGGTGTTTTCCCTGGATGATGATCTTCATGCAGGGCAATCTGGCGCCGCCCCGAAGCGGGTGCAAAGCTCGCCTCAGCCCGTCATTGACCGACCCGGGGCTCCGTGCTACGGAACCGCGTCTTTCGCGCCCCGTGAGCGAGGGAAATCGAGGGTTTGAAGTGATCCCAGCCAGCGTTTCCCGCCGCTATGCCCGCGCGCTCTTCTCGCTCGCCCTGGAAGAGGGCGGGCACGAGCGGATCGGTGCGGAGCTGGATGCGGTGGCCCAGGCGATCCGGGGTTCCGGCGAGGCGCGCACGCTGGTGGAGAGCCCCGGCTACACGCCGGCGCAGCGCCACGCGCTGGTCGACGTCCTGGTGCGAGAGCTCTCGCTCTCTCCGCTGGTCGGCAGCTTCCTGCGCCTTCTGGTCGACCGCCACCGGCTGGTGGAGATCGCCGCCATTGCGCGCAGCTACGGAGAGATGCTCGACGAGAAGGTGGGGCGCGTGCGCGCCACGGTCGTCAGCGCGAAGCCGTTGACCGACGAGGATCTGCGGCGCGTACGCGAGGCGTTCTCCGCGGCGACCCGGCGCACCATCGTCCTCGAGTCGCGCAGCGATCCGAAGATCGTGGGGGGGCTGGTCGCGCAAGTGGGTCCCAAGGTGTGGGACGGCAGCATCCGCACGCAGCTGGAGCGGATGCGGCGCGAGCTGAAGAGCGGGGCTTTGTAGGCAGACGGGAGAAAAGGCGAGATGGAGATCAGGGCCGACGAGATCAGTCGCATCCTGCGCGAGCAGATCAAGACGTACGGCAAGCAGATCGAGGTCAGCGAGACCGGCACCGTGCTGTCCACCGGCGACGGCATCGCGCGCGTCTACGGTCTGTCCGGCGTCATGGCGGGCGAGCTGGTCGAGTTCCCCCACGAGTTGATGGGCCTGGTGCTGAACCTCGAGGAGGACAACGTCGGCATCGCGCTGATGGGCGAGGGCCAGGAGATCCGCGAGGGCGACGTCGTCAAGCGCACCGGCCGCATTGCCGAGGTTCCGGTGGGCCCGGCGATGGTGGGCCGGGTGGTGAACGCGCTCGGCCAGCCGGTCGACGGCAAGGGCCCGGTCGCCTCGAAGGAGACGCGCAAGGTCGAGGTGAAGGCGCCCGGGATCGTGCAGCGCGAGAGCGTGCGCGAGCCGCTGCAGACGGGCATCAAGGCGATCGACGCCATGATCCCCATCGGCCGCGGGCAGCGCGAGCTGATCATCGGCGACCGGCAGACGGGCAAGACCGCGGTGGCGATCGACACCATCATCAACCAGCGGGGCCAGGGGGTCTTCTGCATCTACGTGGCGATCGGGCAGAAGCAGTCCACGGTCGCGCAGGTGGTCGACAAGCTGCAGAAGTTCGGCTCGATGGAGTACACCACCGTCGTGGCGGCCAACGCGTCCGACCCGGCGCCGCTGCAGTTCCTCGCGCCCTATACCGGCGTCACCATCGGCGAGTACTTCCGCGATCACGCCCAGCACTCGCTCATCGTCTACGACGATCTCTCCAAGCATGCGGTGGCGTACCGGCAGCTCTCGCTGCTCCTGCGCCGCCCTCCCGGCCGCGAGGCGTACCCCGGCGACGTGTTCTATCTGCACAGCCGCCTGCTCGAGCGCGCGGCGAAGATGTCCAAGGCGCGCGGCGGCGGCAGCTTGACCGCCCTGCCCATCATCGAGACGCAGGCGGGCGACGTGTCCGCGTACATCCCCACCAACGTCATCTCCATCACCGACGGCCAGATCTTCCTCGAGACCGACCTCTTCTACGCGGGCCAGCGGCCGGCCATCAACGTCGGCATCTCGGTCTCGCGCGTGGGCGGGAACGCGCAGATCAAGGCGATGAAGAAGATCGCCGGGTCCTTGCGGCTGGAGCTGGCGCAGTACCGTGAGCTGGCCGCCTTCTCCCAGTTCGGGTCGGACCTCGACAAGTCGACGCAGGAGATCCTCGCCCGCGGCGCGCGCCTCACCGAGCTGTTGAAGCAAGGCCAGTACGAGCCGATGCCGGTGGAGAAGCAGATCGTCCAGATCTACGCGGGCACCCAGAAGGACAAGAACGGCGTGGTCTGGATCCGCAGCGTCGAGGTGAGCGAGGTGCCCCGCTACATGAAGGAGCTGGTCGAGTTCATGGAGACCCGCCACCCCGAGGTCCTCAAGCTGCTCCGCGAGAAGAAGGACCTGGCCGACGACGTGCGCGCCGCGCTCGATCGGGCGCTCGAGGAGTTCAAGGACGTGTTCCAGTCCGCAGCAAAGGCGCAACGGTAGGAGAACGTGGCCTCGCTCCGGATCATCCGCACCCGCATCCGGTCGGTGCGGAACACGCAGAAGATCACCAAGGCCATGAAGATGGTGGCCGCCGCCAAGCTGCGCCGGGCGCAGGACGCGGTGGTGCGCGCCCGCCCCTACGCGCAGCTCATCGACGAGATGCTCGCCTCGCTGGCGAGCGCGCGCGCAGACGCCGATCTTCCGCCGCACCCGCTCATGGCGGTGCGCCCGCCCCGCCGGGTGGAGCTTTTGCTGATGACCTCCGACCGCGGCCTGTGCGGCGGATTCAACTCCAACATCATCCGCCGCGGCCAGCGCTTCCTCGTCGAGGAGGGTGCCCGGTTCGACCGGATCCAGTTCTCCACCGTCGGGCGCCGCGGGCGTGACTTCGCGCGCAAGCGCGGCATCGAGACCCGGAAGGACTATGTCGGGTTCTTCGGGCGGCTGCGGTACGCGCACGCCCGCGAGATCGCCGAGGATCTGATCCAGGCCTACGAGAAGGACGAGCTGGACGCCGTCTACCTACTCTACAACGAGTTCAAGAGCGCCATCGTGCAGCAGATCAGCCTGGTGCAGCTCCTCCCCCTGCAGCCGCGCGCAAAGCCGCAGCGCGGGCCGGGGGAGAAAGGGCTGATCACGGCGGAGCACCTCTACGAGCCCAGCCGGCCCGAGGTGCTGCAGGCGCTCATCCCGCGCTTTCTGGCCATGCAGGTCTGGCGCGCCCTGCTCGAGAGCGAGGCGAGCGAGCACGGCGCGCGCATGACCGCGATGGACTCCGCCACCAAGAACGCGTCGGAGATGATCGGGCGGCTCACCCTCGACTACAACCGCGCCCGCCAGGCGGCGATCACCAAGGAGCTGATGGAGATCGTCAGCGGCGCCGAGGCGCTCAAGTAAGGATCCGGAGACGACATGGCCGCAGTGGCAATGACCGAGATGCAGAAGACGGGGAAGGTCACGCAGGTGATCGGCCCGGTGGT
>DASQBG010000179.1:0-3211 GCA_035635335.1 Myxococcales bacterium
GATCTCGCTGGTGCGCAGGCAGCTCGAGGGCACCCTCCGGCGGGCAGCGCCCGATCTGACCACGCTGCGCGGGGCCGGCGTGCGGCTGAACCTGATCGGCGAAGGGTGGAAGCTGGTCGCGCTCGACATCGCGGACGAGGAGCGCGAGACCGAGACGCTGCGCCGGATCGAGGACCACCTGGCGCGACACCCGCTCCTCGAAGCGCCGCTGCAGCTCCAGCGCATGACCAAGCGGCACGTCTGCGAGGGAGCGCTTCGCGTGCGCAGCGCAGACGGGCCGCCGGAGCACGCGCTGGAGCTGCAGGGCGTGGACGTGGGGTCGAGCGACGCTCTGCGCCAGCGCTGGTTCGGCGTGGCCGATCCGCGGGCGGCGGCGGAACCGGATGTGATGGTGCGGCGCGAGGACGCCTGGTGGCGCGAGTTCGCGGGCGGGAGCGAGTCGCTCCTCAGGGTCGAGCAGTGGTTCAGCGGAAGGCCGGACGCGTCGCCGTTCCAGACGGCCCTCGCCGGCGGAAATCTCGCCTTCGACGGCCACCGCTCGGTGCTCAAGCAGTGGCTCGACGTGTCCGGCCCATCGCTGGTCGCTCTGCGCATCCGGCAAGCATTGCAGCCGTGATGCACCCGGGCGCTATTGCACCGTGAACGGATCCACGGTGGTGGTCACCGTGACCCGGAAGCGGGATCCGGGCAGGCCGCCGGCGAGGTCCACTTCGTTGACGCGCGACACGATGACACGCTGCCCGGTCCGCGCCGGGTTGTTCGCGGTCGCAATGCTGTACGCACCGGTATCCGGCACCTGAACGGAATAATCGCGGGTGGTGACGGTTGCGGCCTTGGCAGTTGCGGGCGTGGTCCAGCTCACGTCGAGGGGCGCCGTCGATGGGTAGGTGCCGTTCAGCAGCGGCGCGTTGATGGCGTGGACGCCGGGGCTGCCTACCACGACGCCCAGGACGGAGTCCGTTCCCTTGACCACCGTGAGCGTGAAATCGCCGGAGGGAAGCACGGTCTTCGAGGCGAGGTAACGCCCAACGGTGCCGCCCGGAGTCTCGACCAAGGCGACGTCTCCGCCGAGTCCGGCGTTTTGGATGGTGACCGTCGCGCCCGGCACGCGGTTGTTCAAGCCGTCACGAACGTCGACCTGCAGGCTGGTGGTCGGGCTGGTGGCTGAGTTCGTCGCCGTGACGTCGGCGTTCACCAGCAGCGTCGAGGAACCGCTGCCTGCCCGGTTGTGATCGACCGCGGTGCCCGATTTTCCGCCGCAAGCGGCGGTCACGAAGGCGACGAGAAGAATTCGTTTCATGGTCCGCTCCTTTGCGAATACCGTTGACAGACCACACAGTTGGCAGGCGAGGCCACGCCACATTGTGCGCGCGCTGGCGCACGCACCTGACCTCCATTAGGCGTAGAGTGCGGCCTTTTCAGGAGGCCCCACCCTTGCTGCTCGCGCTGCCGTTGATGCTCGTTGCCGCTCCCGTCCCCCCTGACGTCTCCCGCCACCTGGTGGGCGGGGCGCTCACCGATGGCGTCGCGTACGCCCGCCTCCGCGACCTGACGGACACCATCGGGCCGCGCCTGTCCGGATCTCCGGGAGCGGAGGCAGCGGTGCAGTGGGCGCTGAAGGCGTTCCAGCAGGACGGGCTCGTCGCGCGGCGCGAGCCGGTGAAGGTGCCGCACTGGGTCCGCGGCGAGGAGAGCGGCGAGATCCTGCCTTCTCCGGGCATCGTCGGACATCGCCTGGCCCTCACCGCGCTGGGCAACAGCGTCGGTGGCAACGCCACGGCCGAGGTGGTGGAAGCGCGCTCGCTCGCGGAGGTGGCCTCGCTGGGCCCGGCCGCGCAAGGGAAGATCGTCTTCTTCAACCACACGATGCGGGCGCCGGATGACTATGGCCGCTTCGTGGAGATGCGATCCCACGGACCGTCCGCCGCCGCCCGGGTCGGGGCCGTAGCCATGGTGATCCGTTCGCTCGCCACCGCCTCGCTCCGCTCTCCGCACACCGGAATGACCAGCTACGACGCGGACGCCGGTCGCATCCCGGCCGCTGCCGTCAGCACCGAGGACGCGGATCTCCTGCACCGCCTGCTCCAGCGCGGCCCGGTTCGCGTGCGCCTGTCGCTCGGCTGCCGGATGCTGCCGGACGCGGACTCGGCGAACGTGGTCGCGGACGTGCGCGGCCGGGATCGTCCGGAAGAAGTGGTCCTGATTGGCGCGCACCTCGATTCCTGGGACCTGGCGACCGGCGCCAACGACGACGGCGCCGGGGTGGCGATGGTGATGGAAGCCGGGCGCCTGATCGCGTCGCTCCCCCGGCCACCGCGGCGGACGCTGCGCGTGGTGCTCTTCATGAACGAGGAGAACGGCCTGGCCGGAGGGAAGGGATACGCCGCGGCCCACCAGGCGGAGCTGGCGAAGCACGTCGCGGCGCTCGAGGCCGACGGAGGCGCTGCGCGCCCGACCGCCGTCCGGCTCCGCGCGGGCGACGGCGGGGTTGCGATGCTCGCGCCCTGGATCACGGCGCTCGAGGCCTTCGGCCTTCTCCTGGAGAACGGCGAGGCGGGCGGTGCCGACATCGGCCCGATCGAACCCGCTTCGGTGCCGCTGGTCCGCGTGCAGACCGACGGGACCCACTATTTCGACATCCACCACAGCGCGGCGGACACGCTGGACAAGATCGACCCCGAGGAGCTCGCGAAGAACGCCGCCGCCATTGCGGTAGTCGCGTATGCGCTCGCGGAGATGCCGGAAACGCTCCCTCGCCCGCCGCGGCAAGCTCCCCGCGACACACAACCCGCCTCTCGTCCCCCCGCGCACTAGCCCCGGCCACTGTGCTATCAGCCCGCCCATGAAGACGCTGCGCAGCTTCGTCGGAGGCAAGTGGGTCGAGGGGAAAGAGCCTTTCGCGACGCTGGTCAACCCCGCCACCGAGGAGCCCCTCGCCCGCACATCGACCAACGGCATCGACTTCGGCGCGGCGCTGGAGCTCAGCCGGGAGCAAGGCGGTCCCGCCCTGCGCGAGCTGACGTTCGCGCAGCGAGGGGAGCTCTTGAAGGCCTGGAGCAAGGCCCTGCACGCCACGCGCGACGAGCTGATCGCCCTGGCCATGCAGAACGGCGGCAATACCCGGGGCGACGCCAAGTTCGACGTGGACGGCGCCATCGGCACCATCGCCCACTACGCGGAGCTGGGCGCGCAGCTCGGATCGCTTCGCGCG
>DASQBG010000180.1:0-12601 GCA_035635335.1 Myxococcales bacterium
CGACCTCGACCCCGACCTCGACCCCGACCTCCGCCGCCGCGTTGGCCTCGGCCCCCGCCTCGACCGCGGAGACCGCGTCGAAGTCGGACCACAAGACCGGCAAGAAGACCGCCAAGCGCAGCCGCAAGGCGAAGGCGAAGACCGCGCGCCCAGCCGCACCCGCCACGAAGGCGAGCCAGCCCACCGCGGCCAAGGCGCCGCCGCAGACGCCCGCCACCGCGGCGCGCTAGGCTCGGGCGGCGTGCGCAAGCTCGCCTAGAACGGTCGCGGAGAGCTCCGCATCGAGCGCCCCAGGATCCCGTCCAGTCCCAAGCCCACTCCCGCCCGACCCGCCACGAGCACCGGGAAGATGAGCAGGTACACGAGCCCGTTCTGGCCCATCAGGTAGCTCGACTGGAACATCGCGCCGCTCGCGAGGTGGAACTGCGCGACCATCACCACGGCGAGAAGCGCGGCTATCGGCGTGAAGAACCCCAGCACGAGCAGCGTGCCCAGCCCCAGCTCTCCCACCGCCACGATCCGCGCCAGCCCCGCGTGGTGGGGCGTGACGAGGTGCAGGTAGCGAACGACCATCCCGTTGGGAGCGTGCTGCGCCCAGTTCGCCAGGATCGGCTCCAGCACCGGGTGCGCGAACCAGCCCAGCTTGTTGAGGCCCGGCCCGAGCAGGCTGATTCCGGTGGCGATCCGGAGCAGCGCCAGGGCAACTTGGAGTCCTTGGGTCATGGACGCTCCTTGACCGTCCCCTTTTATCGACCCGCGACTTTGCACGCCATTCCAGGTGAGCGTTTTCCTTCCGCGCCGGTCGGATTCCTGCGATAAGCACGCGCCGCGGAGGACAGATGCTGAAGGGCGCCATCGTCGGGTTCGGCTTCATCGCGAGCAGGGGGCACCACCCCGCGTACCTCGCGCGCAAGGACGTGGAGATCGCCGCCGTCGCGGACGTCTCCCCGGCCCGGCTCGAGGCGGCGCGCGCGGTCTCGCCGAAAGCCCGCCTCTACTCGACCTGGCAGGAGCTCCTGGAGACGGAGACGGGCCTCGACTTCGTGGACGTCTGCACGCCGCCCGACGCGCACTCCGAGATCGCGCTCGCGGCGCTGCGTCGCGGCGCGCACGTGCTGTGCGAGAAGCCGCTCACCACGACGACCGCGCAGGCCCTGGAGCTGGTCCAAGCCGCTCGCGCGCACCGGCGGGTCGTCTTCCCCGCGCACAACTACAAGCACGCGCCGGTGGTGAAGTTCGCGCTGGAGGTGATCGGCTCCGGCCGCATCGGCAGGGTCCGCGCGGTCACGCTGAACACCTTCCGCACCACGCACGCCAAGGGCGTCGCGGAGTGGCGCACCGACTGGCGCCGCGACCGCAAGACCTCGGGCGGCGGCATCGCCATGGACCACGGCAGCCACAGCTTCTACCTGACCTTCGCGTGGCTTCAGTCCTTGCCCACCCACGTGACGGCCAAGGCGCTCACGCTCGACAAGAAGTGGGACACCGAGGACAACCTGAACGCGGTGCTCACCTTCCCTACCGGGTACGCGCACTGCTTCCTCACCTGGACGGCCGGCGTGCGCAAGGTGGTGTACTCCCTGCAGGGCACCGACGGCGCGCTGGTGATCGACGACGACGACTGGGAGCTGACCACGGGCGTTCTGTCGGGCAAGCCTCGGGTCGAGAAGGGCACCATCTCCTCGCACTGGATGGACGCCTCGCACACGCAGTGGTTCGATTCGCTCTTCGACCAATTCAAGGCGGCGATGCAGTCGGGGGACCTGGTCGGCCGCGAGCTGCGCGAGGCGGTGGCCTGCGTGCAGATCATCGAGACGTGCTATCGCTCCAGCGCGGAAGGCAGCCGCGAGCTGCCGCTTCCGATCGACGTTCTGGAGATCTGAAGATGGCGCAAGGCACGGTCGTCATCAGCGGCGGGTCGGCGGGGTTCGGCGAGGCGGCCGCGCTCGCCTTTGCTCGGCTCGGGCATCCCCTGGTCCTGGGCGCCCGGCGCATGGACAGGCTGCAGAAGGTAGCCGAGGCGGCGCGCAAGGCAGGCTCGCCGCGGGCGCTCGCCCTCCCCCTGGACGTGCGCAGCGCGGAGTCGGTCCACAAGTTCGCCGCCGCCGCCGAGCTGGAGACTCCGCACATCCTCATCAACAACGCGGGCGGGGCCCTGGGGCGCGACAAGCTGGCCGAGCTCAAGGACGAGGACCTGCTCGGGATGATCGAGGCGAACCTCATTGGCCTGCTCCGCATGACCCGCGCTCTGCTCCCCGGGATGATTCGCCGCAACGCCGGGCACATCATCAACATCTCGAGCTACGCGGCGTACGGCACCTACGAGGGAGGCGGCATCTACGCGCCGGTGAAGCACGCCGTCCGCGCGGTCTCCGACACCCTGCGGCTGGAGCTCAACGGCACCGAGATCCGCGTCTCGGACATCGCCCCGGGCCTGGCCGAGACGGAGTTCTCCGTGGTGCGCCTCGGGTCCGCCGAGAAGGCGAAGCAGGTCTACGCCGGGATGCGTCCCCTCACCGCGCAGGACGTGGCCGAGGTGATCGTCTGGGTGGCGACGCGCCCGCCCCACGTGAACGTCTCCCAGGTGCTGGTCAACCCGACCGACCAAGGTTCGCTGACCAAGGTGCACCGCCGCTGAGCTCACGGCACGGGTCCGAGAGTCCGCCGCCAGCAGGAGCGTGAGCGCGATCCGCCTCAAATCTTCCAGGCCGGGATCGCGCTGGTGACCGACCCGCGCAGCACGTCGAGGCGCCGCGCTTCGTCGACCAGCACCTTGCGCTCCGGCGCGGGGAGCGACGGATTTCTCGATCGCACCAGCAAAGTGGCAGCCAGGATCTCGGGATCGAGATCGACCTCCGGGGAAACGGCGAGCTCGAGGCGAGCCAGTTTCCGCATCGCCGCCAGCTCCCCCCAAGCGGAGGCGCCGGCAAAGCGCAGGAGGGACCGCTCCACCTCCGTATTTCCGGTGCGCGCCGCCTCGCAATAGAGGAGCGCCCAGGCCCCGCGGTCGAGCGCCCGGAGATCGGGGTCGGAAGCCGACCCGGCCAGCCGAACGGCGCCCACCGGATCCTGCGCGAGCGCCCTGACGAGCGCGAGCCCCGGGGTGGCGACCTCCTTGGGGACCTTCAACCCGCTCTGTTCACGAAGCAGCCAGAGCTTCTCGCCGGTGGCCAGGTGGGCCTCCTGTTCGACCCTGGCGATCAGGACGTCGGAAGCGCCGATTCCTGCGACCGCCGCGGCCCGGGCGAATCTCTGGGCCATCGTGGTGCGTACCCAGGGCGGAGCTTTCTCGAAAGTGGCGCCCGCCAGCTTCATCCCGTCCGCGAACTTGCCCATGGCGACCAGGGCGCGGATCTCCTCGTCGGCCGTCTCGGCGGCCGCATCGGCCGAGAGGGCACGAAGCTTCGTCCACGCTTCGTGCGCGCCCCTCCAGTCGCCGCCCCGGAAGCGCACGTAGAACGAGGCGCGCAGCAAGTAGACGTGATCCGGGAAGCGCGCAGCCAGCCCGTCGATGAGCGTGCGGCCCTGGGTCCCGTGCAAGAGCCGCGCGTAGAGGTACTGCGCGTCGGCCGAGGCTGGCTCCGCCTCTGCCCGCTTCCGGTATTCGTCGACCAGCTCGCTTCCGCCGCCCGCCTGCTCGGCGGTGGCCTGGTACAGCCGGTGCACCTCGAGGTCGGTCGGTCGCGCGTCGCGCGCCTCCTTCGCCACCCGCAAGGCCTGTGCAATCGAATCGGGCAGACGCGCGCGCACGGCCACGGTCGCGGCGTCCGGGTCCCATTTCGCGATCCGCGCGGCGATCTCGACGAACGCGGCGGCGTCGGCTTCCCGACCTTTCTGCACCAGGTAGAAGAAGCATCGACGCGAGGCGTCCTTCGCGCCGCGCTCGTAGTCGAGGTAGGACTTCACCACCCGGCCGGACCCCTTGGGCATGCTCACCGTCTTTTCCGGGGCGCGGAACGCGTAGTCGACGGCGGGGAGCTGGATGACCCGCTGCCCGCAGTAGACCGCCCGGGGCGGCGGTTCCGTCGTCTCCGCCGGCGCCTTCTCCGTGGAGTAGACGACGTCGAGGAGGAACGCCGGCATCGCGCCGGCGAGGTTCCAGGCCAGCACGCGCCTCCCGCTGGTCACCTCGAGATCGAGCGCGTCGACCTCGATGCCCTCGGCGGTCGCCGCGCGGGCCGGATGCCTGCCCACCCTCGCGCTGATCACGGCGTCTCCCCGCGCGGGAACCGTGGCCTTCTTCTCGCCCACGGTGACTTCGACCGGGACCTCGAAGGCGTTCAGGACCCGCACGTCCCCGTAACGAGCGGAGTGCACCGCGGCGAAAACGCCGAACAGCACGCTCGCGAGGGCGCCGAGGCCTACCAAGCGGCTCCACAGCCACGGCACGGGGCCCATCGGCACCCGGGCGAAGATCCGCCACGACGAGCGGAACACGCCCGACTTCTCCTTGCGGACCACGTAGGCGCCGAGCGGCAGGAGCGGCACGACGAAGAAGATCACCACCGCGTGCGTCGCGACGTGTGTTCCTTCCGGGTCCCGCTCGGACTCCCCGAGCAAGGTCGCGCCGACGCCGTTGAGCGTCCCCAACCAAGGGCTGCCTTTGATCGGTTTGGCGAAGAGCCGGCGGTTGCGGAGCAGGGTGCTGAGCGTCTCGCGTTGGGAGGCGAGCCGGCCCAGCAGCCTCGTCCAGAAGAGCGCGCGGTAGATCTTGAACGGGTCGCCGGCCTCGATCGCCCTGCGGATGGAAGGCTCGCCGGCCAGTAATTCCAACTCGGGAACACGGTTGAGGATCTCCGAGGGATCCTGGAGCATGCCGCCCTCCCCGCGTCCGTTCTACCAAGGACGTGGCGGCTTTCCCAAGAATGCCCAGCCCCCGATCCGCTCCCGGGCGGAGCCCGCGGCGCCAGTGCAGGCGCCGATTCTCAGGGTCCCTTCGGTGCCGGGGGGCCACGGCCGCCGCCCGGTCCCCGTCCGCCGCCGCCAGGTCCGCGACCGCCACCGGGACCGCGGCCACCGCCCGGCCCACGTCCGCCGCCGGGTCCGCCGCGTCCTCCCCCGGGACGCCGGCCGGCGCCCGGGCCGCGCTCGTTGCGGCGGTCCTGCGCCAGCGATTCCATCGAGAACGAGCCCTCGAGCGTGTCGCCCTTCTGCTTGCCCCCGCCCGACGGCCTGCGCGGGCCACGGGGGCCACGGCCCTTCTCGTCCTTGCGGAACTCCTGCTTCATCGACTGGGGCATCAGGTCGACGACGTACTGGAACTCGCCGATCTTCTTCGCCCCCGGGACGACCTCGTCGGCCGGGAACACGCGTACCAGCCGGACGCGCTCGGCCTGGTTGCCGACCGCCTTGAGCGCATCGCGCAGCCGCTCGAGCCGCTCGCCGGTGGTTCCGGTCGCCTTGGCGACCGCCTCGTCGAGGAGCTTCTTGGCGACGTCGGTCTCCGCCTCCTCTGGATCGGCTCGGGGCGGGGGCCGCTGCTCCGCCTCGGGGTCCTGGGCTGGCGGCCCGTCCTGCGCCTGGCCTTCGAGGTCCTTGCCGACGACCTCCTCCTCGCGGCGGAACTGGACGTCGGGGTCTTCGTGCGTGTCGCGATCGCTCGGCGTCTCCGCCTCGCCCGGCCGGAACTCGTGCGGCTTGGGTAGCGCGCTCGCGGGAATGTGGCTGACCGCGTCCTTCGCGAGCTCGTCGTCCGCCGCGTCCGTCGCGCTGTCGAGCCCACCCTCGGGAGGCGCCTCGTTCCTGTTGTCGTGCGGCTCGACGTCCGGATGCGGATCAGGAAGGGGAGGCGGCACGCGCAGCGTGAACGCCTCCTTCGGCAGCTGCTTGCGCGCCTCGGCCAGTGCCTTCGCGGCCATGCGCACGAGCGTGCCGGAGAATTCTGTGAGCGTCTTCATGGGGAACGGTCCTTCCGAGGGACGGGGCGCGCTTGATACCACAGTTCGATCGCCTGTGGAGCAAAGGGCAAGACCTGTGCGCCGGGAGGCAAAACGACCCTGTCGGCGGACCGTTGTGCGTCCCCGCGGCCCCTCCACAACCTGTGGGCATGCCACTACTCATTGCGCCTGACGCACCGCGTTCATACAACCCCTGGTAGGATCCGTTTGACTTCCGCGGCGGCGCTGTGGCACACCTGTTCGCACGAAAGCTCGCCGGTCCGGCGGGCCAAGTCCCACACCACGGGCTGGTCGAGAAGGAGGGGTACGAATGGCGAAGAGCGGGAACAAGGAGCAGACCGGCCTTTCGGCGTCGCCCGCCGCGTCGCCCGTGGCGCAGGGCAACGGCCACCATCCTTCTCCCCGGTCCGGCCGGCGCGGCAAGGGGCTGTCCATCGAGCGCCGCGTCACCCGGGAGGGGGCGACCGCCCAGGAAGTGCTCGACGAGGTCGAGTGGACCCGCAGGCCCGCGAAGATCTCCGGCGCCGACGGCGAAGTGGTGTTCAAGATGGACGACGCCGAGGTGCCGTCCGACTGGTCACAGCTCGCCACCGACGTCGCGGTCAGCAAGTACTTCCGCAAGGCCGGCGTTCCCAGCGGGAGCGGGGCGGAGGAGTCGGTCCGCCAGCTCGTCCGTCGCGTCGCCCACACCCTGCGCAGCTCGGGCGAGGCGCAGGGCGGCTACTTCGCCACGCCCGCCGACGCGGAGACCTTCGAGGCGGAGCTGAGCTACTACCTCGTGCACCAGGTGGGCGCTTTCAACAGCCCGGTGTGGTTCAACTGCGGGCTCTGGCACGAGTACGAGATCAAGGGCTCGGGCGGCAACTGGGCGGTGGATCTCGCCACCGGCACCGCCTACCAGACGGGCGACGGCTACAGCCGGCCGCAAGTGTCGGCCTGCTTCATCCAGAGCTGCAACGACGACCTGGAGTCCATCTTCAACCTCGTCCACGACGAGGCGCGCGTCTTCAAGTACGGCTCCGGCAGCGGCACCAACTTCTCCAAGCTGCGCGGGAGGATGGAGCGGCTCTCGGGCGGCGGCACCTCCAGCGGCTTGATGAGCTTCCTCGAGGTGCTCGACCGCGCCGCCGGCGCCACCAAGTCGGGGGGCATCACCCGTCGGGCGGCCAAGATGGTGGTGGTCGACGCCGATCACCCGGAGATCCGCGACTTCGTCCAGTGGAAGGCGCGCGAGGAGAAGAAGGTCCAGGCGCTGATCGCCGGGGGGTACCCCTCGGACTTCAACGGCGACGCCTATCGCACCGTCTCCGGGCAGAACGCGAACAACTCGGTCCGCATCAAGGACGCGTTCATGGCCGCGGTGGACAGGAACGGCCCCTGGGAGACCACCCAGCGCACCTCGGGCGAGGTGGTCGACCGCCTCGATGCGCGCGAGCTGTGGACGGAGATGGCGGAGGCGGCCTGGAAGTGCGCCGACCCGGGGCTGCAGTTCGACGACACGATCAACAAGTGGCACACCTGCAAGGCGACCGACCGGATCTACGCCTCGAACCCCTGCAGCGAGTTCGTCTTCCTCGACGACACGGCCTGCAACCTGGCCTCGCTCAATCTGTTGAAGTTCCTCCGGGAGGAGGGCGGCTCCGCCGACCGACGGGCCGGAGCGGGAGCGGAGGCATCCGGAGGCAAGACGGGCAAGTTCGACGTCGAGGCCTACCAGCACGCCTGCCGCATCTTCTTCCTCGCGCAGGAGATCGCCGTCGACCTCGCCTCGTACCCGACCAAGCGCATCGCCGAGCGCAGCCAGCAGTTCCGGCCGCTCGGCCTGGGGTACGCGAACCTGGGCACGCTGCTCATGGTCGAGGGCCTGCCGTACGACTCGGACGAAGGCCGCGCCTACGCCGGCGCGATCACGGCGGTGATGACGGGCGAGGCCTACGCCCTCTCCGCCGAGATGGCCGCGAGCAAGGGTCCCTTCCAGGGTTTCTCGCACAACCGCGAGTCGATGCTGCAGGTCATGCGCATGCACCGCGACTCGGTGCAGAACATCGACCTCGACCTGGCGCCCGCGGAGCTTCTGGCCGCGGCGCACGAGGTGTGGAATCGCGCCGTGGCGCTGGGCGAGCAGCACGGGTATCGCAACGCGCAGGCCACCGTGCTGGCGCCCACCGGCACCATCGGGCTCCTGATGGACTGCGACACCACCGGGGTCGAGCCCGACTTCGCGCTGATCAAGTTCAAGAAGCTGGCGGGCGGGGGGTCGTTCAAGATCGTCAACCAGAGCGTCCCGCGGGCCTTGAAGAAGCTCGGGTACAAGCCCGACGAAGTGCAGGCCATCGTCGACTACGTGCGCGGCACGGCGACGCTGAAGACCACCGCCGAGTTCTCGCCCAAGGAGCTTCTCGCCCGCGGGCTCACCGAGGCGGAGATCGCCAAGGTGGAGAAGAGCCTCGAGTCGGTCTTCGACCTGCGGGCCGCGTTCGCCCCGCACGTGCTCGGCGCCGCCTGCCTGTCGCGGCTGGGCCTTTCCGCCACGGCCAAGGGCGAGGCGGTCCTGAGGAAGCTCGGCTACACGATCGAGCAGATCGACGCCGCGACCCTGGTGGTGTGCGGCCGGCAGACGGTCGAAGGAGCGCCGTTCCTCCGGCCCGAGCACTACGGCGTGTTCGACTGCGCGAACCGCTGCGGGCCGCTGGGCACCCGGTACATCGAACCAATGGGCCACGTGCGCATGATGGCGGCGACCCAGCCGTTCCTCTCCGGCGCCATCTCCAAGACCATCAACATGCCGCACGACGCTACCGTGCCGGACGTGGAGCGGATCCATCGCGAGTCCTGGCGGCTGGGGCTCAAGGCGATCGCCATCTACCGCGACGGCTGCAAGCAGTCGCAGCCCCTGTCCGCGGGCGACGCCCAGCCGGTGAACAAGAAGATTCCCGCGCCGAAGGACGCGAAGGGCATGGCGGAGATTTTGCTCACGCTGCTCCCCGACCTGACGCCCGAGAAGGCACAGCGGATGGCGGACGCTTGCTTCGCTTCGACGGGGACCGCGCCGAAGCTCTTGGCGAGCTCCCGGCGCAGGCTGCCGGCCAAGCGGCACGGCCTGACCCAGGAAGCCAAGGTGGGCGGCAACAAGATCTTCCTGCGCACCGGCGAGTACGAGGACGGGACGCTCGGCGAGATCTTCATCGACATGCACAAGGAGGGCGCCGCCCTTCGCAGCGTGATGAACTGCTTCGCCATGCTGGTGTCCATCGCGCTCCAGTACGGGGTGCCGCTGGAGACCCTGGTCGAGCAGTTCGTCTTCACCCGTTTCGAGCCGCAGGGGCCTGTGCAGGGTCACGATCGGGTGAAGTTCGCCACCAGCGTGATCGACTACGTCTTCCGCGCCATCGGGGTCGAGTACCTGAACCGCGACGATCTGGCGCACGTGACGCCCGAGGCGGCGGCGGCCACTCCCACCTCCTCGATGGGCGCGGAGCCTGGGTCGCAGGCGGCGAGCCCGGCGGTCGCGGCCAAGGCGATGCAGAAGCCGAACGGCGGCGATGCTCCCGGGCGGAAGGCTGCCTCGCCGCAGGACGAGCTGTTGGGCAAGCTCTCGGGTGACGCTCCCTTCTGCGACGCCTGCGGCCACATCACCGTGCGCAACGGCACCTGCTACAAGTGCCTGAACTGCGGCAATTCGATGGGCTGCAGCTAGAGCCCATCCTCAAGAAGGCCGGATCCGGACCCCCCTTCCGGACCGGCCCGCCGCTTCCCCCCAGAAGCGGCGACCGAAGGGCGGCCGGGCAGGATGCCTGGCCGCCCTTCGCATGTCCGCCGGCGAGGGAGCCTTGCCGGCGTGCGCTTGCTGCCCGTGGTCCCCTCATGGCGCCTGGCCCGTTCGGTGCAGATCGTAGCCAGGCAGGAGGGGCGGGCATGGCGAAGGGGTGGCAGGACGAGTGCGGGATCTCGGACGAAGGGGTCGAGATCCTGGGCTGGATCGAGGCGCTCCCGCGGGAAGCACGCCGTGAGCTGGCCGCCACGGTCGAGATGCTCTGCCGCGCGCAGGGGTACGTCTCCCTCAACGACGAGGTCGTCGTGCTCGAGGAGGAACGGCGTGCCCGCCAGCCCCAGCGCGCGCGCCGGGCGCGCCGGGAGGGCCCGCTCGCCCAGATCCTCCGGCACCCGCGCTGGAGCACGCCCGACGAGTGAGCGTGCTGGTGCTCGTCTTCGCGCGCGGGAAACGCCGCAGCGCGATTCCTCCACAGCGTCGATCGCCGCGTTGCCCGAAGGCTGTGGACCGGGGAGAAAAGCGCCCCGTTTCCGCGGTCCGGACGGCCCCCCGGCTGTGGACAACCTGTGGCGCGCCGGTGTGAAATTCATGAGTGTTGACGGGGTCTTGCATGCTCTGTTAGACCGCATCCCCGTTCCGGGCAGGCAGGCGCTTCTTCCCCCGGAGAGTCAGACCCCAAAGGTACGATGGAACGCTCGACGTGACGCCGCGGGATTACATCGAGGAGATCGCCGCAGAGCTGTCGCGGCTGCGCGGGCGCGGGCTCTTGCTCTCGCCCGCCGACGCCCGGCTCGCCCTCTCCTGGCACGCGGCCGGAATCCCGCTCTCGGAAGTCCAGGCAGAGCTGCGCCGCGCGCGCCGACTCAAGCCCCCCACGGCGCGCGGTGCCGCCGAGGTGGGCCTGTCGCTGCAGTTGCTCGAAGGGACCATGGCCGCGCAGGTGCGGCGCAAGCCGCGCGCGCAGGCTCCGGCGCCCAGTCTCGCCTCCGAGCTGCTGCGGGCGGCCCGCTCGCCGCGCCTGGCCGGGCGCGCCGCCTGGGAAGGCCTCGCGAACCGGGCCGAGGATCTCCTCGCCTCGGGCGGCGACGCGTACTGGGCCGCCACGCTCGCCGCGCTGCGCGAGGCGCTGCGGGAGCTGCCGCGGAAAAGCGTCCTGCAGCTCGGCGAGGACTTGCGCGCCCGCATGGCGCCTCGCCCGGCGGCGATGTCCCGCGCCCGCTACCGCAAGAGCCTCCAGCTCCAGCTCCTCGCCGCCGCCAGCGAGCGGCTCGGCGTCCCTCCCCGCGCCTTTCTCCTGTAGGAGAGCCATGGACCTCGTGGGCACGGCACCGTCTCCGGAGATCTGCGCGACCTGCGGCGGCGACGGCGCCGTCTTCCGCGTCCAGGACGGACGCGCGGTCGCCGAGCCGTGCCCGCACACGCGCGAGTGCGCCTCGTGCGGCGGCACCGGCCGCGTCTTCGCCACCGACCAGCGGGGCTACTCGGTCTTGCGGGGCTGCGCGTGCGGCGCCGACCCGCGGCGGCTGGCCCTCCTCTCCGGGCTGCGCCTCCCGCTCAAGTTCGTCGGGCGCACGCTGGAGGGGTACCGGCCGTACCGGTCGGAGCAGGCGCGCGCGCTCGCCCGCGCCCGCCGCTTCGTCGACGAATTCGTCCCGCAGGCGGCGGGGACGCGCGCCCTGCTCCTGTGCGGTCCGCCGGGAACGGGCAAGACGCACCTCCTCGCGGCGATGCTGCGCGAATTGGCCCTGCGCAAGGGGGTGCGCGGCCGCTACGAGGAGTTCTTCCTCCTGCTCAGCGACATCCGCGACGGCTTCTCGCGCGGCCTCTCCAGCCGGGAGTGGCTCGAGCCGCTGCGGCAGGTCGAGGTGCTCGCCATCGACGAGATCGGCAAGGGCGGGAAGAACCGCGAGTTCGAGCAGGGCGTGCTCGACGAGATCATCTCCGTCCGCTACAACGCCGGCCGCCCCACGCTGCTGGCGACCAACTATCCGCGCCCCGGGGCTCCCTGGAGCTTCGGCACCGAGGGCGAGACCCGCGAGACCCTCGAGCAGCGCGTCGGGCAGCGCATCTACTCACGCCTGCACGAGCTGTGCGACCTCGTCGACGTGCTGGGACCCGACCACCGCCAGGACCAGCACCAGAAGCGCGAGTTGCTCGACGATCAGGAGGTAGCCCATGCCGCAGCGGACCGCAGCGCAGAACCAACCCCTCCCCTCCAGCATGCCCCGGGTGCTCCTGGTCGGCCGAGACGTCCACGAGGGTGAGCGGGTCCGCCGTCTGCTCTCCTACGGGCGCGCGGCCGCGCAGGTCGCGGTGTGCAGCTCGCCGTGCGACGCGCGCCGTGCGGTAGCCGCGCACGGAGCGCCCGACGTGGTCGTGCTCGAGGACCGCGCCTGGCCGGCGGTGGACGCACAGGCGCTGGCCGAGCTGCGCCGGCTGTGCAAGCCGAAGGCGCGCGGCACCGGGCTCATCCTCTCGCGCAGGTGGGGCGAGCTGCACCGGGGCGACCGCGTGCCGGAGGGCGTGCCGGTGGTGGAGCGGCCCTATCGCCTCGACGAGCTGATGCCGGCCCTGCAGCTGGTGCTCTTGCGGAGCCGCTCGTGAGCGAAGGGCACTTCTTCCCGCGGCGCCGGGCCGAGGCGGTGGGCGGCATCCTCCAGCGGACGCTCGACCGCCAGGGGCTCGCGCGAAGGCTCGACCGGCACGTGCCGGCTGCGGTGTGGGCCGACGCGGTCGGCGCCGACCTCGCCGCGCGCGCGCAGCCGACGGTGCTCTCGGCCGGGACGCTGCACCTGCTCGTCCAGGACCACCGCTGGCGGGACCAGATCGATGCCGCCCGCCACCTCATCATCGAGCGGCTCAACCGGCGCCTCGGCCGCCGCGCCGTGCGCGCGCTCCAGTTCGGGCTGGCCCACGAGGGAGCCCTGCGCCC
>DASQBG010000181.1:0-14459 GCA_035635335.1 Myxococcales bacterium
CTTGTTGAACTCCTCGGCCTCGGTGTCGGCGGTGCCGGTCATGCCGCACAGCTTGGTGTAGAGGCGGAAGTAGTTCTGGAAGGAGACCGTCGCCAGCGTCTGGTTCTCGTTCTCGATCTTGACGTTCTCCTTCGCCTCCACTGCCTGGTGCAGCCCGTCCGACCAGCGCCGTCCAGGCATCAGGCGGCCGGTGAAGTCGTCGACGATGATCACCTCGCCGTCCTTCACCACGTACTCGTGGTCCTTGCGGTACAGCGTGTGCGCGCGCAGCGCCTGCTCGACGTGGTGGAGGGTCTCGATCTGCTCGGGGTCGTAGAGGTTCGGGACGCCCAGCCGCGCCTCGACCTTCTCCACGCCCTCGTCGCTGAGCACCACCGAGCGCGCCTTCTCGTCGACGGTGTAGTCGCGATCGCGGATCAGCCCGGGGATGACCTTGTTGATCTTGTAGTATTTGTCGGTCGATTCCTCCGACGGGCCGCTGATGATGAGCGGCGTGCGCGCCTCGTCGATGAGGATCGAGTCCACCTCGTCGACGATGGCGTAGTGCAGCTCGCGCTGCACGTAATCCTGAAGCCGGAACTTCATGTTGTCGCGCAGGTAGTCGAACCCGAACTCGTTGTTCTGGCCGTAGGTGACGTCGCAGCCGTACTCGTGCTGGCGCTGCTTGTCGGTCAGCCCGTGCACCACGCAGCCGGTGGTGAGGCCCAGCGAGCGGTAGAGGCGGCCCATCCACTCCGCGTCGCGGCGGGCCAGGTAATCGTTCACGGTGACGACGTGGACGCCCTTCCCTTCCAGCGAATTGAGCACGCAGGGCAGGGTGGCGACCAGCGTCTTGCCTTCGCCGGTCTTCATCTCGGCGATCGTCCCGCGGTGCAGCGCCATCCCGCCGACCAGCTGCACGTCGAAGTGGCGCATGCCCAGCGCGCGCACGCTCGCCTCGCGGGTGAGCGCGAAGCAGTCGGGCAGCAGGCGCTCGAGCACCGCCGACTTCTCCTTCTCAGGAGCGCCGGACACTTCCTTGCGGAAGGCGCGGATCTGCTCGCGCATGCGCTCGTCGGAGAGCGACTTCGCCCAGCCCTCGCGCTCGTTGATGCGCGCGACCACGGGCTGCATGCGGCGCAGCTCGCGCTGGTTCTTGGTGCCGACGATCTTCTTCAGGACGTAATCGAACATGATCGGGAAACCTTCGTGAAGCGAAGCGGAAAGGGACGGAAACGCGGAGAGCCCGCGTGGCGGGCGGACGCGCTACGAGCGCGCGGCGGGAGGAGCCTGGCTCGGCGCCGGTCCGGAAGGCGCGCGCCAGGCGGCTGCGCGCTCGCCGGCCGGAGGAGCGCTCGCGGCCTCGGGCCCCGTGGGGCTCGCGGCCGTCCGCCGCTCGACGCGAGCAGGCACCGACCGGGAGGCGGCGCGCTGCGCGAACGCGGCGTGCTGCTGCTCGGCGGCGCCGCGGGCGGCGGCCGCGAGCGACGCGCAGGCGAAGGCGCCCGGCGAGGCCAGGCCCATCAACACCGCCGCGCATGCCGCTGCCAACGCTCCGCGCATCATCCTCCCGGGGGACCCTGCAGAGCGTAAGCTGTGGGGCAGGCTTGTCAAGCGAACGCCCGCCGCGCCGGCGCGCTACTCCTCGAGGATGAACTTGCGCGGGTTGTCCGCCACGCCGTTCACGCGCACCTCGTAGTGCACGTGCGGGCCCGTCGAGCGGCCGGAGTTGCCTACCGCCGCGACCACGTCGCCGCGCCGCACTTTCTGGCCCACCTTCACGTCGATCTTCAAGAGGTGGCCGTACCGGGTCTTGAGGCCGTAGCCATGGTCCAGCACCAGCACGTGGCCGTAGCCGCCTTCCAGCCCGCTGAACACCACCGTGCCGTCGGCGGGAGCGCGCACCGCCGTTCCCATGGCGGTGGCGATGTCCAGGCCTTCGTGCATCACGCGCTCGCCGGTATACGGATCGAGGCGCACCGAATAGTCGGAGGTCACCCAGCCGCGCACCGGCCAGATGGAGGGCGCGGAGGCGAGCAGGGCCTGCTGGTCCTCGAAGTAGCTCTTCAGGGAGCGCGCTTCCTGCTCCTGCGCCTTGACCTTCTTGCCCAGCTCGTCCAGCTGCTTGAGCAGGTCGCCCTGGTCCGCAGGCCCCGGAGCCGAGTCGCCGTCGGCGATCATGCGCCCTTCCCCGCCCGCGGCTGCTCCCTTGGACATCCCCACCGCGCCCATGCCGGCCTGGGCGGCTTCGGTGGCGATCCCGCCGCCGACGAACTCCGGACCGCCGCCGCGCACGGGCTCCGGCGCCGCGATGCTGAGCTTGCGATCGGGGTCGTTGAGCTGGGTGATGTGCCGTAGGTTTGCGTTCAGCCGCTTGACGCGGTCGAGCTCGTCGTTGATGTGGGCGAACTTCTGCTCCGCCTCGCGCCACCGGTTCTGCAGCTCGAGGTTCTCGTCGCGCAGCACTTTGTTCTCGGCGACCTTGCCGACCACGTTGAAGTAGTGCGCCATGGCGCCAGCCAGCGCGGCGAGCACGAGCCCCAGGCAGAGGGCGGCCCGCACGAGCACGCGGTGCTCGACGCGGATCTTCTTCACCTTGGCGTCGCGATCCGGCACGACCAGGATCGTGTACGACTTATCCAAGGACCTCCTCCTGCTCCCTCGCCGGCCGCGGCGCGCCCCTGCCCGCGCGCGCCGCCCGCCCGTCTTCCCACCAACCTTCCGCCGGCACGTCCGCTTCCCGCGGATTCGAGGCCCCGGACCGGCAAGCAAGCTGGGCGCGCGGCCGACTGGCCGCAAGCTTGCGTCCAGTATCGGATTCTTCGACGGGTGGTCAACTCATTCGTCCGCCCCGGCTACCGGGCGGGTGGGCGGGTACCGCACCTTTCGGCTGGATAGGGCACCCGACGCCGTCGCGGATCGGACGATTCAGGCAGCGCGGTGGATCACGATCACGGTGATGTTGTCGTCGCCGCCGCGCTCGTTGGCGAGGTCGACCAGCGCGCGGCAGGCGCGATCGGGGTCGTCGTGGCGCAGGAGCTGGGCGCCGATCTCCTCGTTGTCGACCAGGTTCGAGAGGCCGTCGGAGCAGAGCAGGTATCGATCGCCCGGCTTGGTCTCGAAGCCTATCAGATCGACCAGCACGTCCTCCTCGAAGCCCACCGAGCGCGTGATGATGTTCTTCAGCCGGCTGTGCCGCGCTTCGTCCGGGGTGAGCAGCCCGGCGCGGACCTGCTCGTTCACGAGCGAGTGGTCGTCGGTGAGCTGCACCACCTCTCCTTCGCGCACCGCGTACGCGCGGCTGTCGCCGACGTGGCCCAGGATGGCGATCTCGCCCTGGAGCAGCAGCGCGATGCAGGTGGTGCCCATCCCCTGCAGCTCCGGATTGGCCTTCGAGGTCCGGTACACGGCGGCGCAAGCGCCCTCGATCGCTTCCCGCAGGGCGCCGGCGACGGGCGCCTCGGCCAGCGCGGCGGCGGACGCGAACGGATCGTCGGATCGCATCCGAGCGCCGAGCAGCTCGCGCTCGATGGTCTGCACGGCGAGGCGGCTGGCCGTCTCGCCTCCGGCGTGTCCGCCCATGCCGTCGCAGACGACATGGAGCCCGAGGTCCTCGTTGATGAGCCAGCTGTCCTCGTTGTGCTCGCGCTTCATCCCGGTATCGGTCCGGGCCGCGCTGCGGAACGCGCTCAGGGCAGGCTCTCCTTCCAGTGCCGTGGCCGAGTCTACACCTCACCCCGCTTTCCGCGCGGACGCCGCGCGCCGCGACCGCGCCTTCTCCAAGAGCTCGCGCGCGTGCTGCAGCGCAACCTGCGTCGCCTGGCCGGAGAGAAGTCGCGCCAGTTCCTGCACCCGCGCTTCCCCCTCCACCGGCGCAACCCGGCTGTGCGTGCGCCCGCGCCGCACCTCTTTTTCGGCGACCTGGTGGCGCTCGGCGAAGACGGCGATCTGCGGCAGGTGCGTGATGCAGATCACCTGCCGGCCGCGGGCGACCGCGGCGAGAGCGCGGCCGACCGCGTCGGCCGTGGCGCCGCCGATGCCGGCGTCGACCTCGTCGAACAGGTACGTGTCCACATCGTCAGCGTCGGCTAGGACCCGCTTCACCGCCAGCAGCACGCGCGACAGCTCGCCGCCCGAGGCGATGCGGGCCAGCGGGCGCAGCTCCTCGCCCGGGTTGGGCGAGAGGAGCAGCTCGGCCGCCTCGAGCCCGCAGGGCCCCAGAACCTCCCCCTCGGCCGGGATCCCTCCTTCGCCGACCGGACCGAATCGGACCGAGATCTCCGTCCGCGCCATGCCCAGGGCGGACAGCTCGACCGAGACGGCGCGCGAAAACCCGGCCGCCGCCGCCCGGCGCTTCTCGGACAGCGCTCGGCCGAGCCGCAGGGCCTGCCCCGCGAGCTCGCGGACGCGGCCCTCGGCGGCGGCCAGCGCCTCGTCGTGATGCTCGAGCGATTGCAGCTCGGTCCTCATCGTCTCGCGCCGCTGCAGCGCCGCCGCCAGGGTGCCGCCGTGCTTGCGCGAGAGCCGCCGCAAGAGCTCCAGCCGCTCGTCGATCGTCTCGAGGCGTTGCGGATCGCCGCCCGCGCGCCCTGCGTACCGCGCCAGCGTGCGCCCCGCCTCGTCCAGCTCGGCCGCAGCCCCGCGCACCGCCGCCGCCACCGGCAGGAGCGAGGGATCGATCCCCGCGAGCTCGTCGAGGCGCTTGCAGGCGCGCGAGGCTGCGACCACCGCCGCTTCGTCGCCCGAGCGAAGCAGCGCCTCCGCCTCCTCGGCCCCGCCGCGCAGCTTTTCGGCGGCGGCCAGCACCCGCCGCTCCTGCGCGAGCGCCTCGTCCTCGCCAGCCTTGGCGTCGGCCTTCTCCAGCTCGTCGAGCTGGTAGCGGAGGAAGCTCGCCCGCTCGGCCCGGGCGCTCTCGTCCGAATCGAGGCGCGCCCGCTCGCGCTCCGCCTCGGAGAGCGCGGCGAAGGCCGCCTCGTACTCGCCGCTCGAGAGGCCGGCGTATCCGTCCAGCATCGCCAGGTGCGTCTGCGCGTCGAGCAGGCCGACGTGCTCGTGCTGGCCGGAGATGTCGAGGAGCCCCCGCGTGGCCTGCGCGAGCTGGGCGGCGGTGGCCAGCGCTCCATTCACCCAGGCGCGGCTGCGCCCCTCGCGCTGGACCGTGCGGCGTACCACCAGCTCCGAGCCCGCCGCAGGCAGGCCCAGCCCGGACAGCCGCGCGTCGGTGGCGGCCGGATCGCGGGGGCGGAACAGCGCCTGGACCTCCGCCTCGTCGGCGCCCGTCCGGACCGCGTCCGCCTGCGCGCGCCCGCCCAGGACGAGGTGCAGCGCGTCGACCAGGATGCTCTTCCCCGCTCCGGTCTCGCCCGTCAGCACGTTGAACCCGGGCGCGAAGTGCGCCTCCAACTCGTCGATGATGGCGAAGGCGCGGACCCGGAGCAGCTCCAGCATGGCCGCGCACCTTAGCAAACCCCCCTGACAGTCGGCGCCCGAGCCGCGGACAAATCAGGCCGCGACCCGAGCGGCCGCGATCCAAGCGCAGGGCCGCCCTATCGGCGGCCACTGGTGCTACGATCCCTCGATGGCTGCCGACGCCAGCCTGGCCGAGCTGCGCGACCTCACCGAGCGCGCCCTGGCGGACGGCCTGCGCGACGTCCAGCGCGGCCGCTGGCGGGAGCTGGTCGCTCAGCTCCTCGGGCGGACCCAGACGCACGAGGGCCGGCGCAGGCAGCTCCGGGCGCCGGCCGGGCTCGACGTCCACCTGCTCGAGCCCGACGACCTCCGGGGACTGGTCACCAGCACGATCGGCGCGGGCGGCCTCTCCATGCTCATCCAGGCGCCACCGCCGGTG
This sequence comes from Myxococcales bacterium, assembly GCA_035635335.1. Taxonomy (GTDB): domain Bacteria; phylum Myxococcota; class Myxococcia; order Myxococcales; family 40CM-4-68-19; genus VBKO01. Next base: position 5,828 of record DASQBG010000181.1, read on the forward strand.
GGGACCCCGCTCGCCCTCTCCATCAGGGTCCCGCAGCGGAAGGTGCCGCTCTTCGTCAAGGCGCAGGTGGCCTGGGTGCGCGAGGGGGAGATCGGCGCGGTCTTCACCGACGCGGTGCAGAGCGACCGCGAGCTGCTCGAGGCCATCGCCGTGCGCGCCCTGCTCACCCCGGGCGGGATGTTGCCGCCGTGACAGTCGCCGCCGATAGGGCGGCGCTGCGCTTGGATCGCGGACTGGAAATGCGTTCCACCGCGACGGGTGGCTACCTTGCCCCCCAGCGCAGCTTCTGCCGCAGGATCGCGAACGGGTCCAGGTCGGGGTTCTTCAAGAGGACGGTCCGGTGCGGGGCGGTGCTGATCTGCACTTCGTCGCCCAGCTGCAGGTGACGGCCGTGCGCGCCGTCCAGGGTGACGAACATCTCCCCGCGCGAGACGAGCTTGACGCGGATGGGCAGGTCCGCCGGCAGGACCACCGGCCGCTGCGTGAGGGCGTGCGGGCAGATGGGCGTGAGCAGGACCGCGTCGAGGGTCGGGTACACGATGGGGCCGCCCGCGCTCAGCGAGTAGGCCGTGGAACCGGTGGGCGTGGCGATGATCAGCCCGTCCGCCTCGTAGGTGGCCGCCTCGCTGCCGTCGACCGAGACGTCGAGCCGCGCCAGGCGGCTGAGCGCGTCGCGCGAGACCACCACGTCGTTGAGCACCGCTCCGGAGAGCAGCACCTTCCCGTCGCGCCACAGCTCCGCCGACAGCATCAGGCGGCGCGACGCGTGCAGCTTGCCGGCGAGCGCCTCGTCGAGCGCCTCCCAGAGGCGGTCGCGGGGGAACTCGGTGAGGAAACCGAGCGTGCCCATGTTGACGCCGAGGATCGGGACCTCGCGCCCCGAGCACAGGCCGGCCGCGTGGATGAGAGTGCCGTCCCCGCCGAGCACGACGATCAGATCGGCGGTCGACCCCAGCTCCCGCCCCCGCGCCGCCGGTACCCCGGAGACGCCTGCCTCTGCCTCCACCACCGCCTGCACGCCCCGCTCGGCGAGCCGGGCGACCATCTCGCGCGCCAGCTGGGCAGCGGACTCGCTGTGAAGCCGGGGGACGATACCGACGGTGCGCACCGCCGGAACTGTATCAGGCCTGCCCGGCCGCACGATCTCCACCTCCGTTGCGAGCCTATATTGCCCGGCGGAGGCAACGGAGCGGCGCGGTGCCGGAGCAAGCTGACCACCCCAGGTGGCTCGATCGTTTCCGCTGGCTGCTGATCCCGGCCGCAGGCCTCGGAGCGCTCGGCGTATTCGCCAAGATTGCCAGGGAGGTCCAGGAGCGCGAGACGACCGCCGTCGACCGCGCGGTGAGCCTTACGCTCCACCGGCTGGATTCGCCCTGGATGGACGCGGTGATGCTCGCCTTCACCTTCCTCGGATCGTTCCCGGCCGTTGCCGCGGTAGTGGTCGCGGTGGCCATCTGGCGGGTGCGCTCGCACGACCGCAGGAGCGCCGTCGCGCTGGTCCTGGTCGTGGCGGTGACGGAGCTCCTCAACCTCGGCCTCAAGGAAATCTTCCAGCGCCCGCGGCCCTCGCTGTTCCAGGAGATCGCCACCTTGCACAGCTACAGCTTCCCCAGCGGGCACGCGATGGCCTCCGCCGCCGTCTACGGCTCGGTGGCAGGAGTCCTCGCCAGGGCGTATCCCGCCTGGCGGCGGGCGATCCTGCTCGGGGCGTGCAGCCTCGTGTTGCTGATCGGTCTTTCCAGGGTCTACCTGGGCGTCCACTGGATCACGGACGTCCTGGCAGGGTGGGCGGCGGGAGCGTTCATCGCGCTGGCCGCCGCGCTTGCGGCCGCGTGGCCGGACCAATAAAACCTGTTGAAAATGCCTCCCACTTACATGCCTCGCGGCCGCTCAGGGCGCGGCCAGCCGGGTGATCTGTTCCGCTCCGCGGCGTCCCGCGACCCGCGGGTGGCGCCCCTCGCCGAGAGGATGCGGCCGCGCACGCTGGACGAGGTGGTCGGGCAGCGCCACATCCTGGGGCCCAACACCCTGCTCCGCGAGGCGATCGAGACCGACCAGGTGCCTTCCCTGATCCTCTGGGGCCCGCCCGGCACCGGCAAGACGACGCTCGCGCGGGTGATCGCCTCCACCACGCGCGCCGAGCTGATCGCCCTCAGCGCCGTCGACAGCGGCATCAAGGACATCCGCGAGACCGTGCGCGGCGCGGAGCTGCTCCTGGGCGAGCAGCACCGGCGGACCCTGCTGTTCATCGACGAGATCCACCGTTTCAACAAGGCCCAGCAGGACGCGCTCTTGCCGCACGTCGAGAAGGGCACCGTCACCCTGATCGGCGCGACCACGGAGAACCCGAGCTTCGAGGTGAACTCCGCGTTGCTCTCGCGCTGCCGCGTGTTCGCGCTGCGGCCGCTCGAGGAGCACGAGCTGCGCGACGTGGTCCAGCGCGCCGTCCGCGACGAGGAGCGCGGCCTGGGACGCACCGGAGCGCGCCTGTCCGACGCCTTCCTCGATCACGTGGTCCGCCACTCGAGCGGGGACGCGCGCCGCGCGCTCAACGCGCTGGAGGTGGCGGCCGCGCGCGCGCAAGCGGAGAAGCGGACCGAGCTGACCGAGAAGGACGCCGAGGAGGCGTTGCAGCAGAAGACGCTGCTCTACGACAAGTCCGGCGACGCGCATTACGACACCATCAGCGCCTTCATCAAGTCCCTGCGCGGATCGGATCCGGACGCGGCCGTCTACTACCTGGTGCGCATGCTGGAGAGCGGCGAGGAGCCCCGTTTCCTGCTCCGCCGGATGGTGATCTTCGCCAGCGAGGACGTGGGCAACGCCGACCCGCGCGCGCTGCAGGTCGCGGTCGACGCGCTGCGCGCCTTCGAGCTGGTCGGCCTTCCCGAAGGCGTGCTGCCGATGACCCAGGCCGCGACGTTCCTCGCCACCTGCCCGAAGAGCAACGCCGTCATCGCCGCGTACGCCAAGGCGCGGTCCGCGGTGCTGGAGCGGGGACCGCTGCCGGTCCCGCTCAAGCTGCGCAACGCGCCCACGCCGCTGATGAAGTCGATGGGGTACGCGGGCGGCTACCGCTACCCGCACAACTTCGAGGGGCACTACGTCCCCGAGGAATACCTCCCGGACGAGCTGCAAGGCAGCCGCTTCTACGAGCCGAGCGAATCCGGCGAGGAGGCGCGCATCAAGGAGCGCCTCGATGCCTTGCGCAAGCAGCGGGACGGGAAATAGCGAAGAAAACACCGCCGCCGAATCCGGCGGCGAGTGGTACAACGCCCCGCCCTACGATGCTCGACCTGTCCCGGCTGAACCCCCAGCAGCGCGCGGCCGTGCTCCAGACCGAGGGCCCGGTGCTGGTCCTGGCCGGCGCGGGCTCCGGCAAGACGCGCGTCATCGCCCACCGGGTGGTCCACCTGCTCGACCAGGGCGTGCCGGCGCGCGCCATCCTGGCGGTCACGTTCACCAACAAGGCGGCGGCGGAGATGCGCGAGCGCATCGCGCGGCTGGCCGGCGATCGCCAGCGCTGCCGGGGCCTGACGGTGTCCACCTTCCATGCCTTCGGCGTGCGCGTTCTGCGCGAGCACGGCGCGCGGCTGGGGCTGCCGGAGCGGTTCGCCATCTTCGACGCGGGCGACCAGGGTGCGCTGGTCAAGCGCCTGCTGCGCGAGGTCAAGGTGGACGACCGGCGCTTCGACCCGGGAAAGGTGGTCGCGATCCTCTCCCGCCTGCGCACCTCGGGCGAGCCGGGGCACCCGGACGACGAGTACGAGCTGATCGCCGCCGAGCTCAAGCCGCGCTACGAGCTGGGGCTGCGCACGATGGGCGCGGTCGACTTCGACGACCTGCTGCTCCTGCCCCTGCGCCTGCTCGAGGACCGCGAGGTGCTGGAGCAATACCAGCGACGCTACCGGTACCTGCTCGTGGACGAGTACCAGGACACGAACGAGGCGCAGTTCCGGCTCTTGGAACGTCTGGCGGGCGTGCGCCGCAACCTCTGCGCGGTCGGCGACGACGACCAGAGCATCTACTCCTGGCGCGGGGCGCAGGTGCGCAACATCCTCGGGTTCGACGCGAAGTTCCCCGGGGGCCACGAGGTGTTCCTCGAGCAGAACTACCGCTCGACCGGCGCCATCCTCGAGGCGGCCAACGCCGTGATCGGCAAGAATCCCGGACGCAAGCCCAAACACCTGTGGACCGACCGGGGCCGCGGCGCGAACGTGCGCGTGGTCTCTGCTTCGGACGACGACGCCGAGGCGCGGTACGTGGCCGACGAGGTCCTGCGAGTCGCGTACGAGGACAAGTTGCCGCTCGGGGAGATCGCCGTGCTGTACCGCACCAACGCCCAGGCCCGTCCGCTGGAAGAGGCGCTGCGGCTTTCGGGCGTGCGGTACCGCGTCGTGGGCGGGACCTCGCTCTTCGACCGCAAGGAGGTGCGAGACCTGATCGCCTACCTGCGCGCGGCGCTGAACCCGAAGGACGAGGTATCGCTGCTGCGCATCGTGAACGTGCCGGCGCGCGGGATCGGCGACCAGACGATCGCCCGCGCGCAGGAGTTGGCCCGGGCGCGGGGGGCGCCGGTGTGGGAGGTGCTTCGCGCGGGCGCGCCGGAGCTGGCCCATGCCGCGGAGCGCATCGCGGAGTTCGTGGCGCTGCTGGAACGGTACGGCGAAAGGCTGACCCGGAGCGGCTTTTCCGGCGCCGCGCGCGACCTTTGCGAGGAGGTCGGCCTGTTCGAGGAAGCCCGGCGAGGAGCGCAGAGCCCGCAGGCGCAGGCGCGGAGGGTGGAGGCGCTGGAGGGGATCTTGCGCCAGCTCGCCGAGTTCGAGCAGCGGGGGAGGGCTGGGACGGGGACAGCGACTACGACAGCGACTACGACAACGACAGCGACAGCGACTGGGGGTACGACTGCGACTCTACCGCCGGAAGAGGACGACCCACTCCCCGCCGGACTGCCCGGCTACCTCGCCCGGCTCGCGCTGGACTCCAAGGACGCCGACGGCGAGCCCGGGAACGTGGTCACCCTCATGACGCTGCACGGCGCCAAGGGCCTCGAATGGCGCTGCGTCTTCCTCTGCGGGTTGGAGGAGGGCCTGTTGCCGCACTCCGGACGCGGATTCGACGACGCCTCGGCGGAGCCCTCCGCGGAGGGCGTGGCGAACCTGGAGGAGGAGCGGCGCCTCGCCTATGTGGGCATGACGCGGGCGCGGGAGCGGCTCACCCTGACCCGCGCGGCGCAGCGGCTCCGGCGCGGCAAGCTCGTCCCGCGCACGCCCAGCCGCTTCCTCGACGACCTGCCGGCCGAGCTGGTCGACCGGGTCGACCTGAGCGGGCCGCCGCCGGCCGCGGCCGGCGAGGCGCAAACGCACAAGGCCCGGAGCTTCTTCGCGGACATGGATACCCTCCTGTCCGGGAAGAATCCGGAGGGCGGCGAACGTTGACACGCTGCTCCGGATCCAGTACAGAACGCCGCCTTTTGGAGAGAAGGGCCGCATGAAGACCGTGATGGGCAGCAAAGAGACCGTCCAGCGCAACTGGGTGGTCATCGACGTGAAGGACAAGGTGCTGGGCCGCGCCGCGACCACCATCGCGAGCATCCTGCGCGGCAAGCACAAGGCCACCTTCACGCCCCACGCGGACTGCGGGGACTTCGTGGTCGTGGTGAACGCCGAGAAGGTCCGGCTCACCGGAAAGAAGTGGCAGGACAAGAAGTACATCCACCACACGCAGTACCCGGGCGGCTTCCGCGAGTACACGGCCGAGGAGGCGGTGGCGCGCCACCCCACCCGGCTGGTCGAGGACGCGGTCCGCCGCATGCTGCCCCGCACCAACCTGGGGCGCGCACTGATGAAGAAGCTGAAGATCTACGCCGGCGACAAGCACCCCCACGCCGCGCAGAAGCCCACCGCGATGGAAGCGACCAATGCCTAGCGCCAGCAAGGAACTGCTCGTCACCGCCACCGGCCGCCGCAAGGAGTCGATCGCGCGCGTCCGCCTGAAGCCCGGCTCGGGCGAGTTCGTCGTCAACGACCGCACCCTGGACGCCTACTTCGGGCGCGAGACCAGCAAGATGATCCTCAAGCAGCCGCTCGAGGTCGTCGAGCAGCTCGGCAAGGTGGACATCGCCGTCAACGTGGTCGGCGGAGGGCTCTCGGGCCAGGCCGGCGCCATCCGTCACGGCATCAGCCGCGCCCTGACCAAGCTGAACCCCGACTTCCGCCCCGCGCTGAAGAAGGCCGGCTTCCTCACCCGCGACGCCCGCGTGGTCGAGCGCAAGAAGTACGGCCGCCCCGGCGCCCGCAAGCGCTTCCAGTTCAGCAAGCGGTAAGCGAGCCACCCATCGATTGTTTGCCGCACGGCCCCGCTTTGCCGGGGCCGTCGCGCTTCGTACGCTCCGCTGCGCTACTCTCTCCTGAACAGCGCGCCCCAGCGCGCCAAGGACGCCGGGCTCAAGGTGGTCATGCCTCCCGACGACATGTTCTGGGGCGACCGCATCTCCGAAGTCCACGACCGCTGGGGCAACCAGTGGGTCATCGCCCAGCACGTCAAGGACCTCTCCCCCGCCGAGATGAAGAAGGCCCAGGACGAGTTCGTCGCCAGCCGCGGCCGATAGCGCGGTGCCGTGCTCTGCCAAGCGGGCCTGAGGACCCAGATCCTGCACGAGCGGTACTTCGGAAATCTCGGCGGCTGATCGCTGTTCCTCCGAGCCGACTGTCCGCGGAGGTGCGGCGTAGTGCGGCGCGCTCGCACACCGCCTCCGGGCTCGGCAGATCCCCCGGCGCAAGGAACTTTCGGGCCTTCACCCGCCGCTGCTATCGTTTTCCATCCCTCGGGTGGAGGCACGATGGAGCTCAACGAGATCCTGCAGGTGGCGCTGCGCGGCGGCGCCTCCGACATCCACCTCAAGGCCGGCCTCCCGCCCATGTTCCGCGTGGACGGGAACCTGGTGCCGCTCAAGGACGCCCGCCGCCTTCCGCCGGAGGAGATCTCGCGGATGGCGTTCGGCATCATGAACGACTACCAGAAGGAGAAGTTCAAGGCGCAGAACGAGCTCGACCTGGCCTACGGCGTCCCCGGCCTGGGCCGGTTCCGCGTCAACGTCTTCCAGCAGCGCGGCACCCTCGGGGCCGTTCTGCGCGTCATCCCCTTCAAGATCTCCACCATCGAGCAGCTGCTCCTGCCGAAGGTGCTGGAGAAGATCGCCGGCGAGCAGCGCGGCCTGATCCTCGTCACCGGGACCACCGGCTCGGGCAAGTCGACCACGCTCGCGGCGATGGTCGACCACATCAACACCAACGAGACCTGCCACGTCATGACGATCGAGGACCCGATCGAGTTCCTCATCCGCGACAAGCGGTCGATCGTCAACCAGCGCGAGGTCGGCGTCGACACCATGAGCTTCGGCCAGGCGCTGAAGAGCGCGCTGCGCCAGGACCCGGACGTGATCCTGGTCGGCGAAATGCGCGACGCGGAGACGATCGAGACCGCGCTCACCGCCGCCGAGACCGGCCACCTGGTGCTCTCCACGCTCCATACGCTGGATGCGACCGAGACCATCTCCCGCATCATCTCGGCGTTCCCACCCCACCAGCAGAAGCAGGTCCGCCTGCAGCTCGGCTCGGTGCTGCGCGGCGTGGTGTCGCAGCGCCTGGTGCCTCGCGCCGACGGCAAGGGCCGCGTAGCGGCGGTCGAGGTCCTGGTGGCCAACTCGCGCGTGCGCGAGATGGTGGAGGACAAGGACCGCACCAAGGAGATCGCCACCGCGATCTCACAGAGTTACACCACGTACGGCATGCAGACGTTCGACCAGTCGCTCATGCTGCTCTACCGGCAGAACGTGATCACGTACGAGGAAGCCGTGCGGCAGTCCTCGAACCCGGACGACTTCGCGCTGCGCGCCTCGGGCATCAGCGGGACGAGCGACTCGACCTGGGACGACTTCGACAAGAAGGACGAGCCGGCGGCCCAGAACGGCAAGACCCCGGCGCGCCCCCCACCTCCGGCCCGCCCCGGCACCCCTGCCCCGGGCCGCCCCACGCCGACCACCGCGAAGCCTGCCCCCGGCAAGCCGGCCGCCGCCGCTGCCCCCGCCCCCGACGACGACTTCCAGATCGAACGCTTCTGACCAAAAGCGTTTCACGCGAAGCGTGGAAGGTTGGAAAGCGCGGAAGGAATTGGATCGAAAACCTTCCGCGCTTTCCTCTTCTTCTTTCGCGCTTCGCGTGAAATGCTTCTAGGCATGACCGCGCTGGATAGGGCGCTGAGGCTGTTGGGGCGGAGGGCCTACACGGCCCTGGAGATGGACAAGGCGCTGGAGAAGGCGGGAGTGCCGCAGGGGGAGCGCGCGGAAGCGGTGGCGCGGCTGCGGGAGCTGGGATACATGGACGACCTGGAGGTTGCCCGCGCGCGGGCGCGCACCCTGCTCGGCCGGGGGGCGGCACCGCGGCTCGCCGAACGCAGGCTCGGTGAGCAGGGAGTGGGCACGGCGCAGGCGCGCGCCGCGGTGGGCGAGGCGGCGCAGGGCTCGAGCGAAGCGGAGCTCCTCGAGCGCGAGCTGCACAAGGTGCTGCGCGGCCGGGCGCCGGCCGGCGACAAGGAGCGGCGCCGCGCCTTCCGGGCGCTCGTCGCAAAGGGA
>DASQBG010000182.1:0-5845 GCA_035635335.1 Myxococcales bacterium
GACTTCCTTCGCGGTGAGCAGCCCCCGCTCGTCGCCCAGGTAGCGGAGCATCTTCTCCGAGTTGCGGCGCAGCGTACGCTTGCGCTCGTCGAAGAAGTGGTCGCGCAGCCTGCGGAACAGATCGGGGAAGATCTGCGAGTAGTCGATGTCCCCTTCGGGGTGATCGATGCGGTGCGCTCCGATCGCGGCGATCAGCGCGCGGCGGAACTCGCGCCGCTCCTCGCCGCCGGAGAGCACGATCCCCTCGGTCTGGACCATGAGATCTTCGTCCGGGCGCTCCATCTCGCCAGTGACCTTGTTGCGCACGCGCTCGCCGCGCGTCCACGCCAGCACGTGCCCGACGTAGCGCTCGAACAGCTCGCGGTATTGCTTCTCGCTCACCAGGCCCATCGCGTCCCGTACCTCGTCGTCGAGCACGTCGAGGTACTCGTTCTCCACCACGCGCACGAACTCCTCGTGGTCGTGGTAGCCGTCCACCACCTCCTGCTGGAGGAACTCGTAGACGGACTTGTCCTTGGTGAGCGCGGACAGCTCCTCCAGGATGGCCTGCGGAGTGAGGCACTTGTACTGCGCGCTCTGCGCTGCGTTGGTGATCACCGTCTTCAGCTCTCGCGCGGAGGCGCCGGTGCGGCCCTCGTAGTTCGGGTACGCGTCCGACTCCTTCCACAGGTCCTGCAGGTGCTTCTTCAGCTCCTTGGAGTGGCCGCCGCCCAGCCGGTCGGGCGTCTCGCCGTGATCGTAGAGCTTCAGCTTCTCCAGCGGCGTGAGGTGGTCGACGAGCTTGCGCAGCTCGCCCTTGTACCGATCGCTGACCGGCTTCTTCAGGCGGGTGAGGACCGCCCATTCCGCCGCCACCCAGGACGCGTGCGGCGCGATGTGCTTGCCGACCGTCTCCGGCAGCCGGAAATCGTAGACCTGCCGCTCTTCGCTGACCGTTCTCAGATACGGGACGCGCACCAGCTCGATGCGCCCCTTGAAGGAAGCGAAGTCGCTCATCTCCTTGAAGGCGGAGAGGTGCTTCTCGTTGGTCGAGGCGATCAGCGCGCAGTCGAGGTGCAGCAGGAAGTGGCTCATCCGCGCCACGCCGGTCTCGACGGTGCCGAGCAGGTACTTGTAGTGCTCGAGCGGGCGCTTCAGCAGATCGCTGAACTCGATCACCCCACGGTTGCCCGCCACGAGCGGTCCGTAGGGCTCGAAGAGCGCCAGGTTCTGCAGCGCCCCGGGCAGCGCGCCGTGGCTGCGGTCCTGCGTGACCTGGCGGTAGTCGGCATCGACCGCCATCTGCGGCTCGACGGTCACGGCGCCGGCCATGTAGCGGCGCGAGATGTAGAAGCGCTCCACCTGGACGTGGCGGAGCACCTTGAGCACGTCGCCGTTGTAGCTCTGGAGGAGCGCCGCGTAGATCTGGCGGCACTTGTGGCACAGCTCGCCTTCCAGGATGCCCGCGGAGAGCTGGAAGCCGTCGTCGGGCTTGGTGGTCTCGCGCACCACGCGCTGCCGCTCGCTGCGGGGCAACAGGAAGAGCGGGTGGTCCTTCAGCTCGCAGTGGATGCGGGCGTCGACCTGCTCGCCCTCGAGGTGCGCGTAGCTCTCGACGCGCGGCCCGCCGTTCTTGGTCTCGCCGAACCCGATCGATCCCTTGACCAGCTTCTCGCTGGGGAAAATCCAGTTGAACCGGTAGAGCTGGCCCTCTTCCTTGCGGGAGTAGTCCTCGAGCGAGCGCTGGATGGCGGCCACGATGCTGCTCTTTGCGCTGCCGTTGGGCCCGTGCAGCAGGATGAGCTTGTTCATCCGACCTGCGCGCACGAAACCCGACAGGATCCGGTAGATCGCGTTCTGCACTTCCTCCTGGCCGCAGATGGGCGCGCCGCCCTCTCCCTCCTGCGAGGAGTTGGCCCCCAGGTCGAACGGCCGGTCGAACAGCTTGAAGCGCCGGACGGGACCGCTGGAGCGCTGGACCGTCTCGCTGCCGTAGAAATCGAAGCAGTCGCGGATGTACTGCGCCGCGTCGCGCGCGTGCACGCGCGGCCGCTCGAAGTAGACCTCCATGTACTCCTGGAAGGCGAGGATCGTCTTGTTGCGCACGAACGACTGCTGGACCTGCTCGCCTACATTCTGAAGGTAGCGGAGCGAGTCCACCATGCTACTCTACCTCCCCGATGAGCAAGATCATCGGTATCGACCTCGGCACCACGAACTGCTGCGCCGCCATCGTCGAGAAGGAAGGACAGGTCAAGCTCATTCCATACAAAGGCGGCGATTTCATCATTCCGTCAATCTTTGCGATCGACGACAAGGGGAACGAGCTCATCGGCCACGAGGCCAAGCGCCAATGGCAACTCAACCCGCGCAACACGATCTATGCGGCCAAGCGCCTCGTGGGGCGCTCGTTCAGCAGCGACGTCGTCGCCGAGATGCAGAAGACGGTCGCCTACGAGATGAAGCCGGGCGAGCGGAACGACGTGGTGCTCGACGTCGGTCACAAGCACTTCCGACTCGCGGAGATCAGCTCAAAGATTCTCAACAAGATTCGTGGAGTAGCACAAGACTACCTGGGCGAGAAGGTGAATCGCGCGGTGGTCACGGTGCCCGCCTACTTCACCGACCGGCAGCGCCAGGCGGTGAAGGACGCCGGCAAGATGATCCAGCTGGAGGTGGTGCGGATCATCAACGAGCCCACCGCCGCGGCGCTGGCTTACGGCATCGGCAAGAGCCTGCAACAGACGGTGGTGATCTACGACCTGGGCGGCGGGACTTTCGACGTGTCGATCATCGAGATCCGCGACCGGGTGTTCGAAGTGAAGGCGACCGGCGGAGACATCTTCCTCGGCGGCCTCGACTTCGACCAGGCGATGATCCAGCACGTGCTGAAGGAGTTCGTGAAGCAGCACGGGATCGATCTCGCGCCCGATCCGGTCGCGATGCAGCGGATCAAGGACCTGGCCGAGCGCGTGAAGATCGATCTCTCGTCGCGCGAGCAGGCGCCGTTCAACGTGCCGTTCGTCACCATGACCGCGCAGGGACAGCCGCTGAACATCGACTTCGTCTTCACCCGCAAGCTGCTCGAGGAGCTGACCACGCCGCTGATCGACCGCACCATGGAGATCCTCCACCGCGTGATGAACGACGCACAGCTCGACCCCACTCGCGTCGACGAGCTGCTGCTGGTCGGGGGACAGACGCGGATGCCCGTCATCCAGAAGAAGCTCACGCAGGTGTTCGGCAAGGCTCCCTCGAAGGGCGTGCACCCCGACGAAGCGGTTGCGATCGGCGCGGCGCTCTACGCGAACTCGCTGGAGGACAACTCCAACCTGCGCCTGCAGCTCCTCGACGTGATCCCCATGGCGATCGGCCTGGAGAAGGCAGGCGGGGAGTTCCACACGGTGTTCACCCGCAACGCCGCCATCCCCAACGCCAAGGCGATCGAGGCGACCACCAGCTTCGACGGCCAGACCGAGGTGGCGATGCGCATCTTCCAGGGCGACGCGTCGCACGTCTCGCACAACGAGCTGCTCGGCGATTTCCTCTTCAGCGGGCTCAAGCCCGGCCCGGCCGGCAAGGCGCGGCTGGAGATCACCTTCGACGTGAACATCGAGGGAATCCTGACGATGAGCGCAAAGGACCTGGAGACCGGCAAGCAGATGAAGACCACGGTCCGCGTCACTCAACACTGACGAACTCTTTGGTCGCGAGCGATGCTCGTCTTTCGTGAAGGCGCGGAGCCCCTCGACGCTGCCGCCGTGCACCGCGGGTCTCCGGTTGCGGATCTGCACGCGCATCCCGGGCTCACGGCCTACTGGCTGAAGCGCGACCTCTCCCGCGAGCACCGGCCGCCCGCACACGGCTACAACCCGCTGCGGCAGCAGCTGGATCTGCCGCGCATGGTGCAAGGTGGGCTGCGGCTGCTCACCGCGTGCGTCTACGCGCCCACCATCCCGCCGTTCCCGCGCCCGTTCCGTGCCACGCTCGGCGCGATGCAATTCGTCGAGGACCTCTGCGCCCGCGCCCCGGACAGGGCCTGCCTGGCGCCGCGCGGAAAGGTGCGCGAAGTGATCGACTCCGGCCGGCTGGCGGTGATCCACGCCGCGGAAGGTGGGCACCACCTCGAGGGCTCGCTGGAGAAGCTCGAGCAGCTCGCCGCGCGCGGCCTGCGGTACCTGACGCTCACCCACTTCGTGCACAACGGCCTTGCCCAGCCGGCGCGCCTCGGGCCCTTCTCGGCCTTCCGCGGGCCGCCCGGGTTGACCGACCTCGGCCGGCGCGTGGTGAAGAAGTGCGAAGAGCTGGGAGTGCTGGTCGACCTCTCGCACTGCTCGGACCGCTCCTTCGCCGACGTCGCGGCGATGTCCTCCCGGCCGCTCCTCGCCACGCACACCGGCTTCCGCCGCTTCCACGATACCGAGCGGAACCTGTCCGACGATCAGCTGCGCACGGTCGGCCGCAGCGGAGGGGTGGTCGGAGTGATCACCTGGTCGTGGCTGCTCCGCCCCCGCGGCCTGATCGCCGACGTCGAGGACCTCGCCGACGCCGTGGTGCATGGCGCGCTCGTAGCCGGGCCCGGGCACGTCGGGATCGGCACCGACTTCGACGGCTACGTCTGGAGCGCGCGCCGGATCCGCGAGGCGCGCCACTACCCGGCGCTCACCGAGGCGCTCTCCCGCCGCGGCTTCACCGCCGCCGAGCTGCGCGGCATCCTCGGCGGCAACTACCTGCGCGTGCTGGGCGAGGCATGACCGCGCAGCGCGCGCGTGGCCCGTCGTATCGGGAGGTGCAAGCGGTCGGAGCGACGAGGGCGCGGCCTAGCCTTCCGCGGGAAGTCGCTCCTCGCCAAAGGCGGCGGTCTCCTCTACTTCCGTCGGGTGGGCGGCGGCGTGCGCGGCGGCGGCGATTTGCCGGCGGCGGAAGCGGAGCAGGAAGATGCCACCCATCACCAGGGTGGGGAACACCTGGAGCGCGTGGAGGCCGAGCGCGAAGGCGGCGGCGTGATCGCGCTCCCCCCCGAGCGCGACCAGCGCGAAGCCCGCTCCGAGCTCGAAGTTCCCCAGGTTGGCGGGCGGCGCGGGGATCGCCAGGGCCAGGTTGATTCCGACGAGCACCGCCATGGCGGGCGCGATGCCATGCGGGAGGTGGAAGGCCGCCAGCGCCACCATGGTGGTCGAGATCTCGATAGTCCAGGCGGCGAGCGCGGCGGCGAATGCGCCGAGCGCCGCGCGAGGCGAGCGCAGGCCGACGAGCCCGCCGCGCAGGCGGATCACGACTTCCATCACCTTGCCGGGAGGGTGCAGGCGGGCCGAGGGCTTGCGCGCCAGGCGCAGCATCACCGCGAAGAGCGCCGCGGCGACGAGGACGCCGCTCCACACCACCACGCGGGTCCAGACGGGGACCTCCAGGAACAGCGGCAGCAGGGCCGCGAGGAGCGTCATCACCACGCCATTCACCGTGTGGTCGATGGCAACGGTCCCCAGCGCCACGGCGCGCGAGAGGCCGGTCGAGCGCGCCAGCAACTCGATGCGCACCGCCTCGCCGGCGCGCATCGGCAGCACGGCGCTCGCGGCGGAACCGACGTACGCGCAGGCGAGAACGGTGAGGACCGGCACCGGGTTGACCGCGCGGACCAGCGAGTACCACCGCAGGCCCTGGAGCGCCGTGTAGGGAACCCAGAGCAGCACGGCCGCCAGGAGCAGCGCAGGCTCGGCGGAGCGGAAGGCCTCGCGGACGGCGTGCCAGCGCAGGTTGCGGGCGAAGACGGCCACGCAAGCGACCACCACCATCCAGACGGCGATGCGCGCGGCGAGGAGCAGGCGGCGGCGGCGGGAGCTCACGGACCCGATCTACTACTACCTCT
>DASQBG010000183.1:0-30804 GCA_035635335.1 Myxococcales bacterium
CGTCCAGGGCGGCCAGCAGCTCGCCGGCCTCGACCCGCTGGCCGCGATGGACGTAGAGCTGCGCCAACCGGCCCTGCACGTCGAACCCGAGCTGCCTCTCGTGCAGCTCGACCACCCCCTGCAGCTCCGTGGGTCCGTTCCCACGGCCGCTGCACCCCGCCAGCACCATCGCCCCGGCCACGCAGACATTATTTACCATACGACCAATAATAAACGGCCCGCGGTCTGGAGGTCAAGCGTGCTCGAGCTGGGACGAGCGATCAGTGCGCCAGCTTGCCGCGCGCCTCGAACGGGGTTGCGCCGCCGAGGGTGCTGGTTTGCGCCCAGGTTACGCGCGATTGGCGTCGCAGGAACAGCCAGAGCGCCCACAGGGCCGCCAGGTTCAGGGTGACGAAGGTGTGCGCGAGCGAGGCGAGCCGGCCGCTGCGCCCGCCGCGAAGGTAGCCGAGCAAAGCGAGCCCGTAGAAGGAGAGCTGCACGGTGAGGAGCGCCTCGCCAAGCACCCCCGGCGCGCCGCAGGCGGAGGCGACGGCGGCAACGAGCGCCCACGGGCACAGGAGCCGGGCCGTCTTGTGCCAGAAGAACCGGCTGAAGACAGGGTGCGCCGGGGTGAGCAGCGAGGGCATCAGGATCATCAGCTGATAATTGCCGGCAAGCGTGCGCACTTTTCTGGTGAACTCGCGGCCGATGTCGAGCTCCCGATCGAGCGCGATGGCGTCCTCGGCGTAGGCGACGCGGCGTCCAGCCAATGCCACCCTCATCGGCACGTACACGTCGTCGAGGATCGTCTCGGCCGGCAAGTCGGCGGGGAAGAGGTCGCGTCGGATGGCGTAGATCGCCCCCGTCACGCCCGTGACGTTGCCGCTCAGTCCCTCGGCCATGCGGATCGCGGTCTCGTAGCGCCAGTACAGGCCAGGCCCGGTTGCGCCGTCGAGCCGGAGCTGTCCGGTCACGGCTCCGACCTTCTCGTCGCGAAACCGCCGCGCGAGGGCGCGCGCCGCGCCGCGGTCGAAGACCTGGCGCGCGTCGCACATGAGGAGCAGGTCGCCCGTCGCGATGCGCACTGCCCGCACCAGCGCCGACGGCTTCCCCATCTGGCTCGGGTTCGAGGCGATGCGGACCCGGTCGGGCGCCAGCGCACGCGCGCGCGCCGGCGCGCCGTCCGTCGAGCCGTCGTCGGCGACGACGATGTCCAGGTGGCCCGGGTAATCCAGGTCGAGCAGGTTCTGGACCTTGCGAACGAGGGCCTCGCCCTCGTCGTGCGCGGCAACCACGCAGGTCATCGACGGACAGCTCTCCGGACTGTCCAGCGGCGCCCGCCGGATCGGGCGCAAGACGCCCCAGAGCCAGATCGCGATCGGATATCCTGCATAGGTCGCGACCACGAACGCGAGCGCGGCGGCGGACACGAGCAGCGCCGGGTGGAATGGGTTCGGTACCAACACCTGCAGCGCGGACACGTGCTCCATCCTTCATCTCCGGCCGAGCGCCCCTAGCACCCGGTGCGTCAGGGCGTGATAGCGGCCGTCGCCGACGGCGCGCCTCACCAGGGCCCGGCAACCCATGTCCAGCTCGTCCGCCAGATGGGTGAACGGCTCGCCTCTACACAGGCGCTCGAACCGGCCGAGACTCGTGCTGCGCCGCACGACCGTGCGCCGGAGCGGCACGGCCCGCACGATGTCCTCGTTCGGGCCCGGACGGGACGACCACAGCGTGGTGAACCCGTGCGCGCGCGCCGCCGCCTCGACCGCCGGAGAGGTCCGCCCTCCCGGGAACGAGAGATGCGTGGGCGCACGCCCCAGGACGTCGGTGAGGAGCCCGCGCGAAGTGGCCAGCTCCGTCTCGAGCTCGACTGGCGAAAGCAGGTTGAGGAAGCGATGCGTGTGGCCATGAGCGCCGATGAGCCAGCCGGCGCCGGCCAGCGCGCGCAGGCCCGGGGCATCGAGGTAGCCTGGGCGGCCCAACCAGGCCGTGGTCATGAACAGCACGGCCTTCATGCCGCGCGCGCGTATCCGGGGCAGGACAGCGTCGACGACCGTCTTGTCGCCGTCGTCGAAGGTGAGGACTACCCCAGAGCCGCCTGCGGCATCGTTCGGGTCGAGGACCGTGCCGAGGCGCGCGAGCAGGTCGATCTGGGCGGCGAATTCCGTTTCCCGGACCCGGTAACGAAGAGTGTCGCTGCCGTCGATGGGGATGTCGCCGACGCCGTGGTACATCAGCGCGACTACGTCCCGCCGCCGCATGCGCCTTCCCCCTCGCCCGGTGATCTACGTACGGTCCGCTCTGCCGGCAAGTCATGGGGTGCGCAGACGAGCGCAGCCGCCTACCGCAGGTCGAGGATCGGCCACTCGTACGCGCGGGCGTGCGCGCGCAGGCGAGGATCGGGGTTCACGGCGGTCGGCCGACCGACGACGGCGAGCATCGGGTAGTCGGAGAGACTGTCCGAATAGGCGTGGGACAGGTCCAGCTTCAGCCCGTGCTCGACGCAGTAGTCGCGGATGCGCCGCGCCTTGTGCGCGCCCTCCACGATGGGCGGGATCACCTTGCCGGTGGCGAACCCTTCCACGAACTCGAGCGAGTTGGCGATCAGGTCGTCCGCGCCGAGCAGCCGCACCAACGGGCGCATGGTGATGTCGATGGCGCCGGTGCACAGGACGATCTTGCAACCGCCCCGCCGCGCCTCGGCGAGGATGTCCATCGCGCCCGGGTACACCGCGGGCGCGAGCACGTCCTGGCACAGCCGGTCGGCCAGCTCGATCAGCCGATCTTCGCTGAGGCCCCGGTACGACCGGTAGAACAGCTCGTTGAAGACCTTGCGGTTGTAGAGATCGGCGGCCTTGTACAGCGGCGCCATCGCCAGGCCCTTGACGATCCGCCCCAGCGCGCCCAGCACCGTTCCGCGGTTGAAGACGTAGTAGGCGTATGCGTGCGCCACGTTGGTCTTGACCAGCGTGCCGTCCACGTCGAAGAAGGCGCCGCGGTCCCAGCGCGGCTGGGGCTGGGCCTCGGCATGCACGGCGGAACGATCCCACAATGGCCGCGCGATGAAAAGGCGTGGCGCCGCGGAATGCGGCGGCGGCTACCGCCGGCGGCCGAACAGGCGGAGCAGCATGAGGAACAGGTTGATGAAGTCGAGGTACAGCGTGAGCGCGCCGTGCAGCGCCAGCCGCTCGTCGCCCGCGTGCGCGTATCCCTTGATCTTCTGCGCGTCGTACGCGGTCAGGCCGGTGAAGACCACCACGCCCGCGCAGCTCAGCACGAACCCCAGCGCGTCCGAGCGGAGGAAGATGTTGACCACCAGCGCGATGAGGACGCCGATGAGGCCCATCATGAGGAACTGGCCCCAGCCGGTGAGGTCCTTCTTGGTCAGCGTGCCGTAGGCGCTCATCGCCGCGAAGGTGCCGCCGGTGATGAAGAAGGTGGTGGCGATCGACTCGCGCGTGTAGGCGAGGAAGATGACCGAGAAGGTCAACCCCGAGAGCGCGCAGTAGGCGAGGAACATCGCCGCGGCGGTCCCGAAGGTCGCCCGCTGCACGACGCGCGTGAAGGCGACGACCATGATCAGCTCGCCGATGAGCAGGCCGAAGAAGACGATCGGGTTGCCGAGGATGACGCGCTGGAGCCCGGGGCTCGTGACCACCGCGTAGGCGAACAGGCCGGTCAGCGCGAGGCCGGCCGCCATCCAGCGGTAGACCTTGGCGAGGAAGCTCGCCTCGACCGAGGCGCTGGTCTCGTACGAGGTGGGGGTGCTCCAGGGATCGGCCGGCATCGTGGACCTCCGTTCGTCGCGATGGTAACGCGGCGCGCCTGCCGCCGCCAATCCGGATCCTCCGCCGCGCTTCAGCCCAGCTCTTCGCGGAGGGCCAGGGCGGAGCAGGTGCGGGCGAAGAGCAGGGTCGCGAGCGCGGCGAATCCGGTCAGCGACAGGCCCTGCGCGGTCCACAACCTGCCGGCGAGATCCAGGGCCAGCTCGCACTCGTGAGCAAGCCGCGAGAGCGGCGGCGCGTCGGGCTGCGCGGGGCATAGCTGGCGCACCCAGGCGGCCGGGACTCCGTGGCGCAGCGCCTGCCACCGCTCCGGTTGCCAGGCGCCGATGGCGCCGACCGTGCTCTCGAGGTCGGCCGGGAGCTGCCCGCTGCGCGCCTGCTCGCGCCAGGCGCGGAGCGAGAGCGCGAGCCGGAGCACCTGCGACACGCCGGCGAAGAAGGTGCGGAACGACGGCTCGGCCGCCGAGGAGTTCTCCCGCAGCAACCGGGCGAGCCATTCCTCCTGCGCGCCCGCGAAGTCGCTGCCGGACGCGGCGCGGGCATCCATCCCGGCGAGGATGGCCTCGAGCGCCGGCGGCGGCAGCGCGCCAGCCTGGAGGTCCTCCGGAAGCTCCAGGAGCGTGCTCGCCGAGGAGAGGGCCAGGAGGCGCAGCAGCGAGGCGTGCGTGGCGACCAGGATCCCGCCCGGGGGGAGCGTCGGGTGCGCGACCAGCTCGGTGGCCGACGCGCCCGAGGAGTCGCCCAGCTGCGCCGCCTCGCGGCCCAGCGCGACGAGCCTTTGCGCCTCGGTCCGCACGCGCGCGGCCGCCAGTTGCCGCTGGCCCTCGCGATCGCCGGGCTCGCCCAGCCCGCCGAGCGGAGCGGCCCCCGGCTCCAGCTCGCCGCGCTCGCCGATGCCACGCGACAGCACCTCGTCCCAGCCGGGCGGACCGTCCCACCCGTAGACGTCCGCGCGCTGGGCGAGCAGCTCCAGGCCGGTCGCGCTGCCCCTGCCGTGCCCCAGCGACAGCGCCTCGTCCACGGCGTCCAGGAGCAGCTCGGCCAGATGCAAGGCCGTCTTGCCGCGCTCGGCGAAGCCGTCGCGCAGTCCGTGCTCGAGCGCGCGCGCCAGCTCCCGCTCGGGAGCATCGCTCATTCGAGCCCTCCGGCGACCAGCCGGCCGGCGAGGAACGTGGCGGCGGCGGCGATGGCGCCGACGAGGACGGACTCGAGCCCGCTGCGCAGCCAGGGCCGTCCGGTCATCTTGGTCTTGGCGGCGCCGACTCCGAAGAGCGCCGTGAGCGTCAGCGCGATCGACAGCGCGAAGGCGCGGTCCCCCGTCCAGGACCACGCGTACGGCAGCACCGGGAAGGCGGCGCCGACCGCGTACGCGAGCGCGACCACCAGGCCCGACCGCAGCGGAGGCGTGGTCGGGGCAACCGAGAGCCCCAGCTCTTCGGTCATCATGGTGTCCACCCAGAACTTGGGGTCCGCGGTGACGTGCTCCACGATGGTGTCGAGCGCCTGCCCGCGATAGCCCTTCTGCTCGAAGATGGAGCGCACTTCCCGCCGCTCCTCGTGCGGGAACTGCTCCACCTCGTACTCCTCGCGGGCGCGCTCGGAGCGGATGTACTCGCGCTCGGATTTGGCGGCGAGGAAGGCGCCCAGGCCCATCGCGATGGTGCCGCCGATGAGCTCCGCGATCCCGGCCAGCAGGATGATGCGCGGCGGCACGTCGCCGCCGTGCACGCCGGAGACGACCGCGAAGGCCGCCACCAGGCCGTCGTTGGCGCCGAACACCAGGTCGCGCACCGAGCGCCCGCCGGGGATGTGCGCCGCCTCGGAGTGTGTGGCGCCGTCGTCGCGGGTGCGGAGGAAGAAGCTGGGCAGTCTCAACGCCATGTGAGTGCGACGGCTTGCCACGGTTCGGGGGGGAGTGACAACCGCCCGCCTGGCCAGTATCCTGTCCGGAGATGTTGAGACTGATTCTCATTTTCACCCTCATCGCGGCGGGGCCGGCGCTGGGCCAGCCGGGGCAGAGCCTGCGCCGCGCGGTGGCGCTGCTCGACTACGTGGCGGGGGACTATCCGCGCGCGGTGGGCCCCTCGGGCGAGGTGCTCTCCGCGGACGAGCATGCCGAGCAGCAGAACTTCGTCTCGGAGGCTGCGCAGGAGCTGCGCGACGAGGCGGGGACGCAGGGCGCGGACCTGGCCGAACGGCTCGACGCGCTGCGCGCCCGGATCGAGGCGCGCGCGCCTCCGGCGGAAGTGACCTCCCAGGCTCGGGCGGTGCGCGACGAGATCGCCCAGCGCTTCCGGGTCGCGCTCCTGCCGCCGCGCCCGCCGGATCTGGCCCGCGGCGCGCAGCTCTACGCGCAGGCCTGCGCTGCCTGCCACGGCGCGGACGGGCACGCTCCGCCCAAGGAGCAGCTGGGGCTCTCCACGCAGCCGCCGTCGTTCGCCGTGCCGGACGAGGTGCGCGGGTCGAGCCCGCAGCGCATCTTCAGCGCGGCGACGTACGGTGTCCCGGGCACCGCGATGCCCGGTTACGAGGACGCGCTCGACGACGCCGCCCGCTGGGACCTCGCCTATTTCGTGCTCTCGCTGGCGTATCCGGCGCCGGCCGACCCGCAGCGCGGACTCCGCCTCGCCCGGGCCGCGCTGCTGCCGAGCGACTACCGCGAGCTGGCGACCCAGGCCGACGAGGCGCTGCTGGTGCGGCTGGCGGCGGCGGGGCTCTCGCCGCGCGCCCAGGCCGAGGCGCTGGGCGCGCTGCGCGCGGGGCCGTTCGTCGAGACGCACGACGTGACTTCCGGGCTGTCGGAGACGCGCCGCCAGGTGCAGAAGGCGCTCGCGCAGGCCGCCTCCGGAGATCGGGCGGGCGCGAAGCGGACGCTCATCTCCGCCTACCTCGACCACTTCGAGCCGCACGAGCCCCGGTTGCGCGCGCGCGACCCGCAGCTCGTCTCTGACATCGAGCGCGAGTTCCTGGCCGTGCGGGTCGCGCTGGACGGGGGCCCCGGCAAGGGCGGTCCGGGCGGCACCGCGGGCAAGGGCGGCCCCGCCGATCCGGGTCCTCCCGCCGCGCGCCTCGATGCGCTGCTGGAGAAGGCGGACGTGCGCGGGCCCGGAGGCGCGTTGGTCGCGTTCGTGGCCGCGCTCGTCATCGCCCTGCGCGAGGGCGTCGAGGCGGCGCTCCTGGTCGCTGCGCTGCTCGCCCTGTTGCGCAAGGCGGGGCGGACGGGCGAGGCGCGCGCCGTGCACTTCGGCTGGGCGGCAGCCCTGGCAGCGGGCGCGCTCACCTGGTGGGCCTCGGGAGCGCTGCTGGGAGTCTCCGGCGCGAGCCGCGAGATTGTGGAAGGCGCGCTCCAGCTCGTCACCGCTGCGCTGCTCCTCTACGCGAGCCATTGGCTGCTCGCCGCGGCCAGCGCCAGGCGGCTGGTCTCGTTCCTCTCCACGCGTACCCTGCAGGCCGGGAGCGCGCTGGTGGTGTTCGGCCTCGCCTTCGCCGCCATCTACCGGGAGATGTTCGAGGTGGTGCTCTTCTTCCGCGGCCTGCTCCTCGAATCCCCCGGCGAAAGCGGGTCGGTGGCGCTCGGCGCCTCGGTGGGGCTCCTGGCGCTGGTCGCGCTGGTGGCCGCGTTCCAGAAGCTGGGCCGGCGGCTGAAGCCGCGTCCCCTGCTGCTTTCGTGCGGCGTTTTGCTCTGCCTGCTCGCCGTGCTGATGGTGGGCAACGGCGTGCGCGCGCTGCAGCAGGTCGGCTTGGTTCCGCTCACCGTCTGGGGCGGATTCGAGGTGCGCGCCCTCGGGCTCTACGCGACGCGCGAGGGCCTTCTCTCGCAGGCCCTGGTGCTCCTGGTGCTGGTCGTGAGCGCCCTGTGGACCGGGCTGCGCGGCGGCCAGGGCGGCGCGACCAACGGCCGCGCGCCGGCGGCGGCCTGAACGAATCCACGATGTCCGCGATCCGTAAGGACCAAGGCGCCGCCAGGGTCGGCGCGCTACGCCTTTACAGCGAGCTAATCCGGTGACGCGACCCGCTGCGCGACGCAGCGGCCGGCGCTGCAAGTGGCCTCGATGCGCCCGGGGTCGCGGCAGAGCGGCTCGACGCAGCCCCGGCACCCGGCGCTGCGCTGCTCGATCTCGGCGGCGCGCGCCCGCGTCACCGCCCGGGGAGAGCACAAGCTGGCGCAGCAGCTCCCCGGGGCGACGCGCGTGACCGTGCAGTCGGCGTCTGTTGCGCACGGCGCGTCGTCAGGTCCGCTCGCCTGCGGCTGCGTGGAGCGCTGGCCCGCATCCGGGCTCGCCCGCGCCGCGTCCCCGCCGCTGCCACGGGAGCGGCTCCAGTCCTCGTGCGCTTTCTCCGCGGCTTCCGCGGCGGTCATCGGCCGGGGAGCGGCCGCCACGGGGCCGGACGGAGCCGATGCCGCCGGCGTGGGCGCGGCGGGAGGAGCGGCCTTCCCCGTCGCGCCGCTCTGGCTGCTGGCGCACGCGCAGGCGAGGGAGAACGCCACCGCGGCGGCTGCCAGGGTCGGTCTCATGACGCGAGGCTGCGCGCGCGAGGCGTCCCGGTCAAGGGTCGCCGTCCACAGTCTGCGCTTCCAGCGGCAGGACGTGGTGGAAACGCCGGTAATCCACTCCCTGGCGGCCATCGGGAATGTCGGCGAACCGCGCGCTCAGGGGAGGGCGCGGGAGCGGCGCGGGAGCGACACGGTGAACGTGGTCCCCTCCTCCGCCGAGGAACGCACCGAGATGTCGCCGCCGTGCGCGAACACGATCTGTTGCACGATGTAGAGGCCCAAGCCGAGGCCGCTCGATTCGTTGCGTCCGCGCCCGGCCGGCCCCCGCCGGCCCGGCTCGAAGATGTGCGTCAGCACCTCGCCCGGGATGGCCGGCCCCGCGTTCGAAGTCTCGAGCAGCACCCGGTCGCCCTCGTCGCGCAGGTCCACGCGGACGGTGCCGCTCTCCGGGCTATGCTGCAGCGCGTTCCCCACCAGGTTGGAGACCACCTGCGCCATGCGGTCCGGGTCCCAGTTGCCCCAGGCATCGCCTCGGGCCTCGAACTCGACCGTGCGCTCCGGATACGCGAGCTCCAGCTCCTCGATGACCGCCTGGCAAAGCTCCCGCAGGTCCATGCGCCGGGTCTGGATGGGGAACCCGCCGCCCAGCCGGCTGCGGGTGAAGTCGAGCAGGTCCCCGATCATCCGCGCCATGCGCTCGGAGCTGGCGGCGATGCGCGAGACGGTGCGGGCCTGGCGTTCCAAGAGCCCTCCGTGGCGCAGGAGGAGCTGCGCCGCGGTCAGGATGGCGGTGAGCGGGTTGCGCAGGTCGTGGCCGACGATCCCGACGAAATGCTCGCGGAAGCGGGCCGTCTCCGCCGCCTCGCTCTGCGCGCGCTTGCTCTGGGTGATGTCGGCGGCGATGGCGATGGTGCCGGGCCGCCCGCGGCCAGTCCGCAGCGGAGCGACGGAGATGGAGAGGTCCACCGTCGTGCCGTCCTTGCGCGGGCGCCGGACCTCTATCCCGGTCGCCGCATGGCCGCCGTTCCCGGAGAGCCCTTGCGCCTCGACGTGCGCCTCGGCGGGGAGGAAGGGGTCCGGCTTTCCCAGCACCTCGGCGCGCTTCCATCCGGAGACCTCCTCCGCGGCGCGGTTCCAGATGAGCACGTTGCCGTCGCCGTCGTGCGCCATGATCGGCAGCGGCGAGGCCTCGATGAGGGCCTGGAAGGTCTCGGTGACGCGCCGGGCGGCGCGGTCGGCGCGCTTGCGCTCGGTGATGTCGCGCAGCGTTCCGGTGAAGAGCGCGCCGCCGGGCCGCTGGATCCGCGTCACTGCCAGCTCGACCGGGAACTCGCGTCCATCGCGGTGCATGGCTGGCATCTCGACCCGGTTCCCGATGAGGGGCCCGGCCTGCCCGGTCTCGACGTGCTTGCGCAGCGCCTCGGAATGCGTCGCCTGCAGCCGGTGCGGGATGATCACCTGGGCGAGCGGCACCCCGACCACCTCCTCCCGCTCCCAGCCGAAAGTGCGCTCGGCGGCCGCGTTCCACTCGACGATGCGGCCCTGCGCATCGATGGCGATGAAGGCGTCCAACGCCGAGGCGAGGATGCCCGCCTTCAGGAATTCGCTCTCCCGGACCTCGTCCTGGGCGCGGGCCCGGCGGAGGAACTGCCCGACCTGCCGGCCCAGCGTCTCGATCGGCTCGCGGCCCGCGGGCTCTTGCAGGGTGCGCGAGAACAGCTCGAGCGCCCCGAGCGTCTCGCCGCCCACGCCCATCGGCACCACGAACGCGGTGCGGAGGTCGGCGCGGGCAAGCGCATCCGATCGGGAGAGATCGCTCGCGTCCTTGAGGTCGGACCTCCACAGCGGCTCACCCGACCGGACCACTCGCCCGGGCAGGTCGTCCGCGGCGGCGCCGGCGCAGAGGTCGTGCAGCACTTCCGCGGGGAAGTCGTCTTGCGACCAGGTCGCCCGGCACCGCAGCGTGCCGTCGGTCTCGAGCACCCAGGCCGCTCCCGCGTCCCAGCCGAGGTGCGTGCAGGCTGCGCCGAGAACGCCGCGCATCGCCTCCTCGGTGGAAGACGACTCGGAGAGGATCCGCGCCAGGTCGCTCTGCAGGGCGAGGCGTCGCTCCAGCTCGGCGATGCGCCGCCGCGCCTGCTGCTGGGAGAGGAGTGGGCCCGCGCGCGCGGCCGCGGCCCCCAGGAGCAGCTCGTCCACCTCGCCGAGCTGCCAGGCCGTCCGCGATCCCGCTTCCAGCACTCCGGTCACCGCGCCGCCCTCGAGCAGCGGAAGCGCCGTCAGCGTGCGCAAGCCGGCGCCCGCGACCGGCGATCCTTCGAGCAGCGGTTCCTGCGAGGCATCGCCCGCGCTGGCCGGCTCGCGGACTCGCGCCGCCAGCTCCACAAGCGCGTCCGGCGCATCGGGCAGCTCCCGGGCAAGGCCTGCTGCCGCCTCGCGCCGCAGGGTCCCCTCGCGAGCGGCGTAGAGCGCGCAAGAGTGTACCGAGGGCGCGGATTCGAGCAGCGCCTCCAAGAGCGTTTCGGGGTCAGGGGCGGCGAGCACGCGATCGAGCGCGCGCAGCGCCTCCTGCTGTCGCTTCGACAGTTGCTCCGCGGCGGCGCGCTGCAGCTCGGCCACTGCCCGAGCGGCCGCGCGGGCTCCCGAGCGAGGCAAGGGCCCCAGCGCCTCGCCGATGAGCGCGAGCTCCTCCGAGACCTGCGCCGGATCGGCTCCGGCCGGCAGCTCCAGCGAGGAGGGGTCCTCCAGCAGGTGCGCGAAGAGCGCGGGCCCCATCTCGAGGAGCAGAGGCTCGCGTCCCCGCGCCCGAGCCGCCTCGCGCACCGCGGCGCTCCAGGCGGCGAGCGCCTCCGCGCGACGCGACGATACGGCGCTCGACAGCCGTTCGAGGTCCCTGGGCTGGACCCGACCCCCCATCCGACCCCCTGGAAGAAGCTAGGCACGCGCAGGCCACTGATCGGAGCAGCAAGCGCTCGGCTGCCCGACCTTCGTCGGGGCTGCCGGCGACCGACAGGGTGGCGCAAGAGCCCGCTTGCGTATATGCAGCCGCACATGACACAGGCCCTGTTCGCAGCCATGTTCCTGGTCGCGGCCGCCCGTCCGGAGCCGGGACAGTCAGCGCCCTCGTTCACCCTCGAGTCCTCGGCCGGCAAGGCCGTGAGCCTCAAGGACCTGCGCGGCCGGTCGGTGGTGGTGGCGTTCTTCCCCAAGGCCTTCACCTCGGGTTGAACCCAGGAGCTGTCGGCGTTCCGCGACATCGCCTCGCGGTTCGCCGACAAGAACGCCCAGGTCCTGGGCGTCTCGATGGACGATCTCGACACGCAGAAGAAGTTCGCCGAGAGCTTGAAGCTGCCGTTCCCGCTGCTCGCGGACCCGAAGGGCGAGGTGGTGCGCGCTTACGGAGTCGAGATGCAACACAATGGGAAGACGTACGCCGACCGGGTCACCTTCGTCATCGACTCCGGCGGCAAGATCACCAAGGTGCTCGCCGGCAAGGACGCGCTCGATCCGGCGCCCGCGCTCGACGCCTGCCCCCTGCACCACAAGAAAAGCTAGCGGCCGCGGGCAGGGCGGCGCGCGCGCAGCACGAGCATCGCGAAGAACCACAGGCCGTAGAAGAAGAGCAGCGCCAGCGCCGCGGCCGCATGAGCCGCCGCGAGCGAGCCGGTCTGCTTGCGGACGACGATCCACAGCTCGCCGGCGAACCCGAGCGGCAGGGTGACCATGGCGGCCAGCACCATCCAGCTGGCGAAGCGGTGGAACCTCTCCGTGTCCTCGCCTCCTTCGACGATGCGGTGGAAGGCGGGTGGCGCCATCAGGAACACGACGGTGAGCGCGATCGCGCAGGTCG
Source organism: Myxococcales bacterium (assembly GCA_035635335.1). Classification (GTDB taxonomy): domain Bacteria; phylum Myxococcota; class Myxococcia; order Myxococcales; family 40CM-4-68-19; genus VBKO01. The sequence goes on from DASQBG010000183.1 coordinate 12,113, forward strand.
CCGCGAGATGAAGGTCCTTCGAGGAGTCCGGCAGTCGCTCGTAGCCCTCCATCAACGTCATCGCGAGTTGGAACCCGAGCAACGCCTGGGCCCCGGGCAACACCACGCGCGTCTCGGTGAGCACCTGGACGATCTTGTCCTCGAGCTTCATGCCGCCTCCTTCGTCCGCGCCGGGCGGGCGGTGCCCGAACACGAGCGCGATGCCGAACCAGAACGCGATCGCCACCGCGAAGGTCGCCAGGCCGAGCGCCACCGCGACCCGCGGTCCCCGCGTCCAACCGGCGTCGAACAGGTCGAGGCCCAGGGCCGCGGCGAACGGGACCAAGGCGACGCCCATCACGTTCATCGTGAACCGGTGCAGGCCTGGAGTGTCCTCGCCGCGCTCGACGAGGCGGTGCCGCGCGGCGGGCAAGAGGAGCAGCCCCATCACCCCGAGCAAGAGGACGAGTCCGACGAGCTTCAGATCTTGGTTCCTGCGCGGGAGCCGGTCGAAGGCGCGCTCGAAGAAGGCCCGGTACTGGAACCCCAAGAGCACCTGGGTCCCCAGCACCAGGATCCGCGCTTCGTCGAGCGCGTTCTTCACTTTGCTGCGCAAGGACACCCGGGATCACTGTGCCGGACAGGCGAGGGTCCGTCGACTCGGTGCTTGCTGCATCCAGCGGACGTTCACAAGTTGACCTCGTGCTCCGTACCCTGATGGATGAAGAGGCGGCGGTCGCCGAGGCACGCCAGCGCTGGGGGGAGCGCGGAGCGGTCTCGATCGCCGACCAGTGGAAACAGGCCCGCTGCCTGGTCGGTGAGCTGAGCCAGCGGCCGTTGCGGTTCCGCGTGCGCGGCCGTGGGTCGAGCTGGGAAGCCGCCTTCCTGGACGCGGACGCTCGGCTCCTGAACGCGAGCCGCCGCCGATCCGATCGCGAGCGCGGCCGGACGGCCTGAAGCAGCTCCTCTACAGAAGGCCGGAACCGCCGACGGGCGTGCCTTCGTCGAACCGGGAGGGCCGGAGCGCCTGCACCTCGAGCGAGCGCGGCGCGCCATGCACGATCAGCTCGGCGGCGAGCGCCCCCAGCGCGGGAGCGTGCATGACGCCGTGCCCGGAGGAGCCGTTCACCAGCACCAGGTTGTCGCAACCGGCCGCGCGGCCCAGCAACGCATGCCCGTCGGGCGACATCTCGTACAGGCCTGCCCAGCAGCGCGCGCGATCGATTCCCACTCCGGCGAGCGCCGGGACGCGCTGCGCGGCGATCGATCGCACCTCGTCGATCCACGCGTCCTCCACCTCGGCGCGGAAGGGATCCGCGGCGCCGTCCGCCGGCCGGAGCAGCAGGACGCGTCCGTCTCGCACCCGGAGGTGGAAACCGTCGCCGGGCCAGAGGGTCATGGGCATGTCCTCCGGCAGCGCCTGGCAAGGAGCGGTGCACGCCACCTGGCGGCGGAGAGGCGCGACGGGCACCTCCACTCCCGCCAGTCGCCCCAGCGGCCCGGCCCACGCGCCCGCCGCGTTCACCACCGTGCCGCAGGCGATCTCCTCACTGGCGAGCTGCACTTTTTCGATCCGGCCGCCCGGCCCGCGCGGGAGCGCCCTCACTTCCTCGCCAAGGCGGACCCGCGCGCCCAGGCGCCGCGCGCCATCGAGGTAACCGCGCAGGACGTCGAGCGGCCGCAGGAACCCGTCGGACGGGCAGAACGCGCCGCCGATCGCGCCCTCCAGGCTCACCGCTGGATTGAGCTCGGCGATCTCTCCCCGCTCCACCATCCGCGCCTCGGCAAGCCCTGCCTCGTGCTGCACCCGCTGAGCTGCGCGGAGGGCGTCGAGCTCCTCCGGGGCGCGCGCCAACCACAGATACCCGCACGGGCGATATCCGGGATCGGCGCCCACCTCGTCGCGGAAGCGGCGCAGCTTCCCGCGCGCGAGCAGCGACAGGCGCACGTTGATCGCGGTCCCGAACTGAGCGCGAAAGCCACCGGTCGCGCGTCCGGTGCTGCCTTCGCCCGGCGCCGCGGCGCGGTCGACCACCAGCACGTCGCGTACGCCGAGCGCGGCAAGGTGCCAGGCGACGCTGGCGCCGATCACGCCGGCCCCGACCACCACCACGTCCGCCCGGTCTCGCACCGGCGGAGTGTAGCGCCGCGCCTCCCACTGAACACAGGCGGGCCCGGCCGCAGCCGTCCAGGTGCGGGACGCCGATCATGCACGCGGTGCGCGCCCTCTGCCTGTCGCTGCTCCTCTGCGCCTCGTGCTCGCGGACCGGGCGGGAGGCGGCGCCTCCCGGGGCGGTCCCACTCTTGCTCAAGCACCAGCCGCTGTGGGGCGATCCGGGACCGTTCCACGCCTTCCTGGACCGGTTCCGGCGCGAGAACCCGGACGTGCTGCTGCGCACCGAGACGCTGCCCAATGCGTCCGACGTCGCGAGGGAGATGTTCGTCACCGCGCTGGAAGGCGGCGCGGACGACTTCGACGTCTTCGCCATCGACGTGGTGTGGGCGCCGGAGTTCGCGCGGGCCGGCTGGCTGGCGGACCTGTCGGAAGCGTTTCCGCCGGCGCGGCTGCGCCAGGAGTTCCTCCCGGGCCCCGTCGAGGCGGTCACGCTGGAAGGACGCGTCTACGCGGTCCCGTGGTTCCTCGACGTGGGGCTGCTCTACTACCGCACCGACCTGGTGCCGCGGGCGCCGCGCACCTACGCCGAGCTGAGCGACCTGGCCCGCGAGGCGATGGCGCGCGACCCGCGCCTCGCCGGGTTCCTCTGGCAGGGGCGGCAATACGAGGGGCTCAACTGCAACGTCTTCGAGGCGGTGTGGGGGCACGGGGGCGAGGTGCTTCGCGAGGGACGGATCGCGGTCGACACCGCCGAAGCGCGCGAGGCGCTCCACTGGCTGCGCGACGCGATCTCGAGCGGGCTCTCCCCGCGGTCGGTGATCTCCTCGGCGGAGGAGGAGACGCGACGGGCCTTCCAGGACGGGCGCGCCGTGTTCCTGCGCAACTGGCCCTACGTGTGGGCAGAGGTGCAGGCCCCGGGGTCGCCGGTGCGCGGGAAGGTCGGCTTCGCGCCCTTGCCCAGCCTGACCGGGCAACCGGGTCCGGGCGCGCTCGGCGGCTGGCAGCTGGCGGTCGGCGCGCGGCTGCCTCCGGCGCGTCGGCGCGCGGCGGAGCGGCTGGTGGCCTTCCTCACCTCGCACGAGGCGGCCGTCGAGCTGGCGCTGCGCTACTCCCGCATCCCGGCGCGCCGCGCCGTGTACCAGGACGCGCGAGTCCGCGACGGGGCGCCGTTCATCTCCGCGCTCCTGCCCGTCGCGGTCGCGGCGCGGCCGCGGCCGGTCTCGCCCTATTACGCGCTCGCGAGCGACGCCATCCAAGGCGAGCTGTCGGCCGCGGTGGTCGGGCTGCGCGCGCCGGAGGAAGCCCTCGCCCGCGCGCAGCGCATCGTCACGCATCTGGAGGAGCGATGAACGCGCGCCGGCAGGCCGCGGCGCTCGCCGCGCCTGCCGTGGCGGTCCTGGGCGGGGTCGCGGTGGCGCCGGTCCTCGCCGCGGTGTGGCTCAGCCTCCACCGGTCGATCCTGATCTTCCACGAGCAGCGGTGGGTCGGACTTGCCAACTTCCGCTTCCTCCTCGGCGACGCGCGCTTCGGGTCCGCGGTGTCGACGACCGCGTATTTCACCGCCGTGGCCGTCTCGGCGGAGCTCGCGCTGGGGCTCTTGGTCGCGGTGCTGCTCCAGCGCGGCGGCGGGCTGTTCCGCGCCGCGGTGCTCCTGCCCTGGGCGGTGCCGACCGCCGTGTCGGCGCGGATGTGGGCCTGGCTGTTCAATCCGGACTACGGCCTCCTGCACCGGATCGCTCCCGGGATCGACTGGCTGGGCTCGCCGCGGATGGCGCTGCACGCGGCCATCCTGGTCGACGTCTGGAAGACGACTCCGTTCGTGGCGCTGCTTCTGCTCGCGGGCCTGCAGGCCATCCCCGAGGAGGTGCTCAAGGCGGCGCGCGTCGACGGCGCGCGGCCCGCCCGCGTCTTCTTCTCCGTCACGCTGCCGCTCCTCCGGCCGGCGATCCTGCTCGCGCTGCTCTTCCGCTCCCTCGACGCCTTCCGCGTCTTCGACGCCATCTACGTGCTCACCGAAGGCGGTCCGGCCAACGCCACCGAGACGCTCTCCATCTACGCCTACAAGACGCTGATGCGGTCCGGCGATTTTGGTTACGGGTCCACGCTCTCGGTGGCGACGTTCGCGTGCGTCCTTGCACTGGGCCTTGTCTGGCTGCGCGTCCTGGGGCGTCGGCGATGAAGCGCGCGCTCGCCGTGGCCGCCGTGCTGTCCTTCTTCCTGGGGCCGCTCGCCTGGCAGGCGCTCACCTCGATCTGGCCGGAAGCGGAGCTGACCCGTCCGCTGCCGCGCAGCCTCACCCTTTCGAGCTATGCCGGCCTGGGGGGCACGTTCGCGAGGGCGGTGCTGAGCTCGCTCGTCGTCGCCGCCGGGACCACCGCGGTCTCGCTCGCGGTGGGCGCTTCGGCCGCGTTCGCGATCGCCAAGCTCGACTTCCCCGGGCGGAGGCTGCTCCTGGGCGGAGCGCTCGCCATCTCCATGTTCCCGCCCATCGCGACGGTAGGCCCGCTGTACCTGGTCTTGCGCGCGGTCGGGCTGCGCGACAGCCTGGCCGGCCTGGTGCTGCCGTACACGACGTTTGCGCTCCCGCTCACGCTGTGGCTGCTCACCTCGTTCTTCCAGGAGCTTCCGGACGAGCTGTACCGCGCCGCGCGCGTGGACGGCTGCACGCCCTGGCAGGCGTTCCTGCACGTCTTCCTCCCGCTCTCCTGGCCCGCGCTCGCCACCAGCGCCATCCTGGTCTTCATCTTCTCCTGGAACGAGCTGCTCTACGCGCTGACCTTCCTCTCCACGCCCACCAAGCGGACCGTCCCGGTGGCGATCGCGCTCTTCGCCGGCGAGCACGTCGAGCCGTGGGGCCAGATCGCCGCCGCGTCGGTGGTCGCGACCCTCCCCCTGGCCATCCTCACCTTGCTCTTCCAGCGCCGCATCGTCTCGGGGCTGACCGCCGGCGCGGTGAAGGAGTAGCCGTGGCGAGCGTCTCGCTCGAGCGCCTGCGCAAGTCCCACCCGGGCGCCCCCGATGCGTTGCGTGAGCTATCGCTCGAGATCGAGGACGGCGAGTTCGTCTCGCTGGTCGGTCCCTCCGGCTGCGGCAAGTCGACCACCCTGAATCTGATCGCCGGGCTGGACGAGCCGACCAGCGGGATGGTGCGCATCGGCGGAGCGCCGGTGAACGGGCTTTCGCCCGCCGAGCGGGACGTGGCCATGGTCTTCCAGAGCTATGCGCTGTATCCGCACAAGGACGTGCGGGGGAACCTGGCCTTCCCGCTGCAGCTCGCGCGCCTGCCGCGGGCGGAGATCGATCGGCGCGTCGCGGAGACGGCCGGGCTGCTCGGCATCGCGCCGCTGCTCACGCGCAAGCCGCGCGAGCTCTCCGGAGGGCAGCGGCAGCGGGTCGCGCTCGGCCGCGCGCTGGTACGCAAGCCGCGGGTGTTCCTCTTCGACGAGCCGCTGTCCAACCTGGACGCGGGGCTGCGGGCGCAGCTGCGCGGCGAGCTGAAGCGGCTCCACGCCGCGCTCCGCGCGACCTTCCTTTACGTGACGCACGATCAGGCGGAGGCGATGACGCTCTCGGACCGGATCGCCGTGCTGCGCACAGGCGAGCTGCAACAGGTCGGCGCGCCGCGCGAGATCTACGACCGGCCGGCGAACCGGTTCGTCGCGGAGTTCTTCGGCACGCCCCGCATCAACGTCGTCCCCGGCCGCGTGCTCGGCGTCCCCGGCGGCGAGGTAGGCATCCGGCCCGAGCACCTCGAAATTCTCGCGGCGCCGGCGGCAGGCGCGCTGGAAGGCACGGTCGAGCTTGCCGAGCTGACCGGCGCGGAGACGTGGGTCACGGTGACCGTTGGCGCCGAGCAACTCGTGGCGCGCGCCGCGGCGGAGTTCGCCGCCCGCCCCGGCGAGCGCATCTGGGTCCGGCCGCTGCCCGGGCGCATCCTGCGATTCGATGCGTCGGGCGACCTGCGGCGGACGTGAGGCGTCAGCGCGCGGCCGCGGCAGCCGGGGCCTTCTCCGCCTCGGCGACCGCCTTGAGCTGCGAGAGGCCCTTGTCGAAGTCGTTCCCGATCATCTTGTCCATGTCCATGAACACGGAGAACGCCTTCCCCACGAACCCGTTCTGGCCCACCATCGTCCAGGTGACCTGCGTCCCGGCGGCCTTCGGCGTGAACTCGAACTCGGTCGAGTTGGTCGAGGCGAATGGCTTGATGAACTCGAGCCGGATGCGGACCCGCTCGCCCGGCTTGGCTTCGACGATGGTCATCCTGCCTTCGCCCACCTTGTCGTTACCGGTCCACGCGTACGAGGAGCCGGCCGCCGCGACCGGGCCGGCGTAGGTGGTCTTCATCGCCGGATCGAGCTTGGCCCACGGCGACCACTTCTCCCATTGATGGAAGTCCGCCACGAACCCGTAGACGGACGAGGGCGGGGCCGCGATCGCCTGCGCCCGGGACACGCGATACGAGCTGGGCCGCGTCGCGACGAACACCGCGAACAGGGCGAGGACCACGACGACGGCGAGCAGCAGCTTCTTGAGCACGAGGGACCCCCGGGGGAAGATGCGAAACGGTGTACGACCTCGCCCGCGGGGAAGGCAAGCCGGGCGGGTGCCCGGCCGGCACGATCGGCGGAATACCGCCCCGCGGCGGTGGGTAGGAGAGGGAGCAGGCTGCCGCGCCGGGCGCCTGTTTGCTTGCCTGTCCACCGGCGAAAAAGAGGCTTCATGTCGCTCTGGAACGCTGAAACGTCCGTCAACGATCGCAAGTCGAGCGCCGCCTTGGCCCAGCCCACGCCCGAGCGGCAGGAGCCCGTCGCCGTGGCGAAGGCCCCCGAGGCAAAGGCCCCCGAGGCCCCGGTCGCACAGGTCCCGGCCCCCGGGAGCGATCTGCTGCTCGGGCGCGGGGCGCGCTTCGAAGGCAAGCTCACCTTCGAGGGCACGGTCCGCATCGACGCCCGGTTCATCGGCTCCATCGTCACCAACGACGTGCTGGTGGTCGGTGAGGCGGCGCGCATCGACGCCGACATCACCTGCGGCACCATCCTCGTCGACGGCGAAGTGAACGGGAACATCAAGGCGAAGACCGCCGTCGAGATCCACCAGACCGCGAAGGTGCGCGGCGATCTGGAGACGCCCTCGCTGGTCGTCCAGAAGGGCGCGCTCTTCCACGGCGCCTCGAAGATGGACCCGACCGGCGCGAAGGCCGCGCCGCTGAAGGCCGCCGCCGCCTCGAAGTAAGAAAGCCTGGCGCCGCTCCTGGATCCGGTCCGGTTCAGGAGCGGCGCCGCCACTGCGCGGCCGCGACCGGCAGCGCCAGCCCGGTCGCGACCAGCGCGCTCCCGGCGAGCTGCGCCGCGGTCAGCCGTTCTCCCAGCGCGAGCCTGCCCGCCAGGAGGCCGACCACCGGCACCAGCAGCGTGAACGGCGCCACCTGGGCCGCCGGGTAGGAGTTGAGCAGCCGGTTCCACAGGCCGTAGCCGCCGAGCGTGGCGCCGAAGGCGAGGTAGGCGACGGCCGCCCACGAGACCGCGTCCATCGCGCGGAGGCTCGAGGCGACCGCTGCGCCGCCTTCGAAGGTCCAGGCGAGCGCGAAGAAGGGCAGCGGCGGGATCAGGCTCGACCAGATCACGAACGCGACGCCGTCCACCGGGCCGTGTCGCGAGAGCGATCGGCTGATGAGATTCCCTACGGCCCATGCGGCCGAGGCGCACAGGTTGAGCGCGAACGCGACCAGGGGGAACGAGGTCCCGCTCTCCGCGCCGATCCAGGCGAGGCCCAGCGCGGCCACCACCATGCCCGCGATCTGCGGGCGGCGGGGCTTCTCGCCGAAGACCGGCACCGCGAGCAGGACGGTGATGAACGCCTGCGACTGGTGGATGACGGAGGACAGGCCCGACGGCATCCCCAGCTTGAAGGCCCAGAACAGCAGGCCGAACTGAAGGACGAACGCGGTCAGCGCGAACCCCACGTAGAGCCGGAGCGGCACGCGCGGGCGCCGGACGAAGAGCACCGCCGGGATGGCGGTCACGGCGAAGCGCAGTCCGCCGAGCACGAAGGGCGAGACACCCCGAAGCGCGATCTTGATGACGACGAAGGTCACGCCCCACAGGGCGACCACGAGGAGTGCTAGCGCGACGTCGCGGGGGCGCAAGGCAACGCCGTTTGTAGCACCCGGCCGGAGGGGACGCCGGTGCGCGCCGGTCAGAGATCGCGCAGGACGAGGTTGCAGTGGCGGGCCACGCGCTGACCCGGCGGGGCGGGGTGGAGCGGCAGAAAAGTCGCCTACCCGACCACTTGGTGGCACTTCTCCGCCATGGCCAAACTGCTGCTCCTGTGCGGCGGGGCGATCATCGTGGCAATGCTCCTCGGGCGCCTCCGCCGTCTCCTCGGGATCGTGGTGATGCTGTGCGCTGCCGCCGCCGCCGCGGCGCTCTTCCTGCTGCCGTTCGACGGAGCGACGCTCTGGGAGCGGGCGCGGCGGGAAGGACTGCCGGACGAGGTCGCGTCCGAGGCGGCCGGCGCATGGAGGTGGCTCAAGGACCGGGTGCCCGGAGATCCCGCGCCCCGCAAACCGCGCTCTCGCAAGGGAAACGAGCCGCTCGCCCGCGCCCGAGACCGCCTCGACCGCTGGGACGACCATGCCTCGGAGCCCGCGGCCGAGCCTGAGCGCGCCGCCAAGGCGTCTCCAAAGGAGAAGCTCTCCCCGAGCGATCACGAGGCGCTGGATCGGCTGGTGTCCGACCACAACCGCTGACCGCCTGCGGGATGGAAAGGGCCGCGGCGGGGTATCCTCGCGGCTGTGCGCATAGCGTCCCTGCTGCCGTCGGCCACCGAGATCGTCTGTGCGCTCGGGGCGCGCGCCGACCTGGTCGGCCGGTCGCACGAGTGCGACTTTCCCCCCGGCGTCGAGGACGTGCCCGTGCTCACCTCCGCGCGGGTCGGACCGCTTCCCTCGAGCCAGGCGATCGACGCAGCCGTCCGCGACGTGCTCAGGGACGCTCTCGCCATCTACGAGATCGACCTCGAGCGCCTTCGCGAAGCCCGGCCCGACGTCATAGTCACCCAGGACCTGTGCGACGTGTGCGCCGTGTCGTTCGACGACGTCCGCAGCGCGGTCGCGCGCCTTGCGCGAAAGGACGTGGCCATCGTCAACCTGCACCCGATGCGGCTGGGCGACATCTGGGACGACCTGGCCCGCGTGGGAGAGGCGATCGGGCGCGGCGGAATCGGGGCGCGGGTCGTGGCAGAGCTGCGCGCGCGGGTTGCCGGGATCGCGCGCCGCGCGGCGCCGCTGCGGCGGCGGCCCCGAGTCGTGACCCTCGAATGGATTGCGCCCGTGATGATCGGCGGGATGTGGATGCCGGAGTTGGTGACCCTTTCCGGAGGCGAGCCGCTCGTGACGCGGCCCGGGGATCACGCCCCGACCCTCGGCCCCGAGGCGCTGGCGGCGCTCGACCCGGACGTCGTGCTCGTGAAGCCCTGCGGGTTCGCTCTGGGCCGGACGCTGGAGGAGCTGGAGGTCTTGCGCGAGGCGCTGCCGTCCGGCTGGCGGGCGCGGGTGTACGTCGCGGACGGGAATGCCTACTTCAATCGGCCCGGCCCGCGGATCGTCGAGTCGATGGAGATCATGGCCGCCTGCGTGCATCCCGAGGCTTTTCCGGACTTCGCCGGGAAGCACGCCGCGAGCGTCCGCCAGGTGTTCAGCGCGGCGTGATTCGCAGCAGCTTCGCGCTCAGCCCGCGAAGAACGATCTCAACGCGGCGCCTGTCTCGTCGGGCGCTTCCTCGGCGAAGAAGTGTCCGCCCTGGATGGGACCGCCGCGGAGGTCGTCGGCCCAGTCGCGCCAAACCGAGAGGACGTCGTACCAGGCAGGCAGCGATCCGCGCGCGGCCCACAAGACGAGGACGGGCGCCGGGATCTTCCTCTGGTGCGCGCGATCGTCCTCGTCGAGCGCGAAATCGTAGGTCGCCGCCGCGCGATAGTCCTCGCACGCGGCGTGGATCGTCTCGGGATTGCGGTAGCAGCGCAGGTAATCCTCTTCCACCTCGGGCGCAAAGACCGATCGCCGCCCGGGCCGGTGGCGGAAGAACCATTCCGGATCGGCGCCGATGAGCTTCTCCGGCAGCGGGTATGGCTGGGCGAGGAAGAACCAGTGCCAGTAGCCGAGCGCGAAGGCCATGCCGGCGCGGCGGAAGTGCTCGCCGGTGGGGAGGATGTCGAGGACGGCGAGCTTGCCGACCCGCTCGGGGTGGTCCAGCGCCAGGCGGTAGGCGACCCGTCCGCCGCGGTCGTGGCCCGCCACCGCGAAACGGGGGAACCCGAGGCGCTCCATCACCGCGACGCAATCCCGCGCCATCGCCCGCTTGGAGTAGGGCTCGTGGTCGGGGGTCGTCGCCGGCTTCGAGCTCTCGCCATAGCCGCGAAGGTCCATGGCGACGACCGTGAACTCGCGGGCGAGCTGCGGAGCGACCAGGTGCCACATGAGGTGGGTCTGCGGATGTCCGTGCAGGAGCAGGAGGGGCGGACCGCTCCCGCCGTGCCGGACCCGGATGGTCGCCTCGCCCGTGTCGATCCGCTCGAGCCTGAATCCTTCGAACATCACTGCGCCGATCCTGCGGCTGCTTACGCCCATTCGAGGATGACTTTGCCCGACTGCCCGGATCGCATCGTCTCGAACGCCTTCAGGTGGTCCTCGACGGCGAACCGGTGGGTGAGCACCGGCGAAACGTCGAGGCCGCTCATCAGCATGGCGGTCATCTTGTACCAGGTCTCGAACATCTCCCGGCCGTAGATGCCTTTCAGCACCAGGCCCTTGAAGATCACCTGGTTCATGTCGATGGCGACCTCGCCCGTCGGGATGCCGAGCAGCGCCACGCGGCCGCCGTGGTTCATCGCGGCAAGGAGCCCCCGCAGCGCCGTCCCGTTGCCGCTCATCTCCAGTCCCACGTCGAAGCCTTCGGTCATCCCGAGCTCCTTCATGGTCCCTTCGATCGAGGCCTGGTTCACGTTGATCGCCCGCGAGGCGCCCATCCGGCGGGCCAGGCCGAGTCGATAGTCGTTCACGTCCGTGACCACCACGTGGCGCGCTCCGACGTGCCGCGCGATCGCCGCGGCCATGACGCCGATCGGCCCGGCGCCAGTGATCAGGACGTCCTCGCCGACCATGTCGAAGGACAGCGCGGTGTGCACGGCGTTGCCGAGCGGGTCGAAGAAGGCGGCGATGTCGTCGGGAATCTCCCTCGGGACGCGGAACACGTTGACCGCGGGGACGGCGATGAGCTCGGCGAAGCAGCCGGCGCGTTGCACGCCCAGGCCGACGGCGTTGCGGCAGAGGTGGCGCTTGCCGGCGCGGCAGTTGCGGCAGTGGCCGCAGGTGATGTGCCCCTCGGCGCTCACCCGCTCACCCTTGGTGAAGCCGGTCACCGCGCTTCCGATGGCGGCGACCTCGCCGGTGAACTCGTGGCCGATGACCATCGGCACCGGGATGGTCTTCTGCGACCACGCGTCCCAGTTGAAGATGTGGATGTCGGTGCCGCAGATGGCCGCCTTGCGCACCTTGATGAGGAGGTCGTTGGGCCCCAGCTCGGGGATGGGGACCTCCTGTAGCCACAAGCCCGGCTTGCGCTCTGCCTTGACCAGCGCCTTCACTGGATCACTTCCAGCTGGCGGCCGATCTTTCCGAACGCGGCCAGCGCCCGGTCCAGGTGCTTCCGCTCGTGGGCCGCGGAGATCTGGGTCCGGATGCGAGCCTGGCCGCGCGGCACCACCGGGAAGGAGAAGCCGATCACGTAGATTCCCTCCTCGAGGAGCCGGTCGGCCATGGTGATCGCGAGCTTGGCGTCTCCCAACATCACCGGGATGATCGGGTGGCTGCCGGGGACGAGCTTGAAGCCGAGCCTGGTCATTCCCGCGCGGAAGTACGCGGCGTTGTCGCGCAGCTTCTGGCCGAGCTCGCCGGTTCCCTCGAGCATGTCGAGGACCTCGATCGACGCGGCGGCGATCGACGGCGCCAGCGTGTTGGAGAACAGGTAGGGACGCGAGCGCTGACGCAGCCAGTTAACCATCTCCCGCCGCCCGGAGACGTACCCGCCGCTGGCGCCGCCGAGCGCCTTCCCGAGCGTGCCGGTGAGGATGTCCACCCGGCCCATCACGCCGCACGCCTCGTGGGTCCCGCGCCCCTTCTCGCCGGTGAATCCCACCGCGTGCGAGTCGTCGACCATGACCAGCGCCTGGTGCTTCTCGGCGAGGTCGCAGATCGATCTCAGATTGGCGAGGATCCCGTCCATCGAGAAGACGCCGTCGGTCGCGATGAGGCGGACGCGCGCGTCCTTCGCCTCGACCAGCCTGGCTTCGAGGTCGGCCATGTCGTTGTTGGCATAGCGGAGGCGCTGGGCCTTGGAGAGCCGGACGCCGTCGATGATGCTCGCGTGGTTGAGGGCGTCGCTGATCACCGCGTCGCCCTCCTCGAGGAGCGTCTCGAACAGCCCGCCGTTGGCGTCGAAGCACGAGGAGTAGAGGACGGTGTCCTCGGTGCCGAGAAAGCGCGTGAGCCGCCCTTCCAGCTCCTTGTGCACGTCCTGGGTGCCGCAGATGAAGCGCACCGAGGCCATTCCGTATCCGTGGCGTTCGAGCGCCTGCCGGGCAGCCTTCACGACCCGCGGATGATCGGCCAGCCCGAGATAGTTGTTCGCGCAGAAGTTCAACACCTCGCGCCCGCCCTGCACGCGGATCACCGCGCCTTGCGGGCCCTCGATGACGCGCTCGCGCTTGAACAGTCCCTGCTCGTGCAACGCTTCGGTCTGCTGGTGGAGATGAGCGAGGTAGGCGCCGGGTTCCATGGCGCGCTCCCATAACACGGGTTCGGGGAGGAGCGAGCCCGCGGATCTAGTTCCTGTTGTCCTTGGTCGCCTTCGGACGGGGCCGGGTCTGCAGGTAGCTCTTGCCCGGGCAGCCACAGCGGCCCCGCCGAACGTCCCCTCCGACCACGGTGCGCCAGTCGTCCCACACCACCTGCTGCTTGCATTGATCGCAGACCCGATCCCGGCCGTCCTCCACCACGCACGCCTCCCCCACCCCGCCGGGCGCATCATCGGGCAATTCTGCAGGCCCCGCCAGCCGGGGCAGCAAGAAAGGGCAGCCCCCTTTCGAGGGCTGCCCCGGGCGCTGCACCAGACGGCTGGGGACAGAGACTACGTGTTCCTCCTCCCGGCGCCGCTTTCGACGTTGCTCTTGCCGCTACCGCCCTGTACGTCGCCAGTCTGGAAGACGGGGAGCACATCCTTCGCGTCGAGGCCCTGCTGCTTGAGGTGCTGTAGGAAGTCCCGCACAGGGACGTTGCCTGGAGTGTCGATCTGGATCTGCCGATTGCTGCGGTCGTAGCGGATGTTCTGCAGGTTCAAGTTCTCCGTCATGGTGTTCTCCTGAGTTGGCCGGCTGGCACAGCGCGGCGGACCCTAAGCGGGGGACGCCGCAGCGTCGAGAGGCAGTCGTGCCCTTGCCTACCCGATCGGCTTGGGCTTTCGGGCGAGGTTGTGTACCAGGCGGCCTTGGCTAGTCCACCAGCGAGCCACAAGTCAGGTTGGCGATCGCGCCGGTCATCGCGCTGGCGCGATCCGAGGCGACGAAGGCCGCGAAGTTCGCGACCTCGGCGAGCGTCGGAAAGCGCTTCAGCAACGTGCCGGTGCGCGCGCGTTCCGCCAGCAGGTCCTCGATGGGCCGGCCGGCCCGCCCTCCCGCGCATGCAGCCCCACGTGACGCATTGCAGATGACGCGGGGCGGAGTGCTGCTCGGGTGGATACCGTGCGGCGGACCGGCGATCCACAGAGGATCGTGCGATCCGCTGCGGATCTGAAGCGTCCGATCGCGAGCGATTCGCGTTGCCTGGCTGCATCGGGGTCGCAACCATCCATCCCGGACCCGGGGAGTCCGCTTTCCGAACCGAAGGGGTGGTCACCGTGAAGACGATCAAATTCTGGATCAGTCCGGCAGCCCTCATCGCTCTGTGGATCATCGTGGCCGCGTTCACGCTCTCCCAGCTGGCGACCGTCGCTCCGTTGCTGCTCTCGACTCCCATGCAGCCGCCGCGGCTCGAGGAGCCGCGCGAGCTCGGGGCCTGATCGGAGCCGAGCTCGCCGCCATGACCGACGAGATTCTCGCCGAGCGCACGCGGCAGGGGAGTAGCGCGGCATTCGCCGCGCTGGTGGCGCGGCACTGCGACGCCGTCTACCGGATCGCCGGAAACATCTGCACCTCTGCCAGCGATGCCGAGGAGGTTACTGGCCAGACGTTCCTTTCTGCATACCGCGACGCGGGCTCCCGGCCGAGCGATTCCAGCTTCAGGATCTGGCTGTACGGGATCGCGATGAAGAAGGCGTCCAGGCAACGGGAGCGGGCCTCCCGCGGCCAGGCGGTCTGGCTGGAAGCGTTCCTGCCAGGCTTCGACGCGGACGGCGGTCTCGAACCCGGCGGAGAATGGCCCGAGCTCGGCGCCGCTCGGCTGGAGCAGATGAACGTCGCAGGATTTCTTCGGGAAGCGCTCGATGACATGGACGAGCGCGTTCGAGCCGCCTTCGTGCTCTGCGATCTGGCGCAGCTGCCGGCCGAGGACGCCGCCGCGATCGTCCAGGCCTCGCCGGAGGTAATCCGCGCGCGCGTTCATCGAGCGCGGCTGATGCTCCGCGGGCTCCTCGACCGGCTCTGGAGCGTCTGACAGTGCGGCTACCTCTTCGAAGTCGGGACGCTTAGGTGGAGGCGCTGGCGGGCGAGGAGAACCGCTCCTTTTATGGTTGCGGTGATCCGCGCGATTGAGCAGAAAACGGCGAGCGTCGTATGATCGCCTTCGTCCTGCCAAGGAGGTAGCGTGAGCAAGCCGGTGACGCTGACCGTGTTCTCCGACTACGTGTGACCCTGGTGCTACCTCAGTACCGTGCGTATTGAGAAGCTCAAGGCCGAGCACGACGTGAAGGTGGAGTGGGTGCACTTCCCGCTCCACCCGGACACGCCGGCGGAAGGTCGGTCGCTGGCCGACCTCTTCGCGGGGCGCAATCTTGACCTCAAGGCCATGCACGCGCAGATGAAGGCGCGGATGGACGCCGAAGGGCTCCCGTACGGCGAACGCGCCATGACGTACAACAGCCGGCTGGCCCAGGAGCTGGGGAAGTGGGCGGACACGCAGCCTGGTGGCGAGGCCATCCACGACGCTCTCTTCCGCGCGTACTTCGTCGAGGCGCGCGACATTTCCCGGCCCGCCGTGCTTCTGGACATCGCGCGGCAGGTCGGCCTGTCCGTCGATGCCGCCCGCGAGGTGCTCGAGAAACGGACGTTCAAGGATGCCGTCGACGCGGACTGGAAGCTCTCGCGCGAGTACGGGGTCACGGGCGTGCCGACTTTCGTCGCCGGCCGCCACGGCGTCGTCGGAGCGCAGCCGTACGAGGCGCTGGTGCAGCTCGTGAAGAAGGCCGCGCCCCAGGGTGACGCCGAACGGTAGGCTCTTGCGCAAGCTCGACCAGCTGGGCCTTCGCGAAGTTGCGGCCGGCGCGTCTGCTCCTACATGAAGCGCGCATGTGCGACCGACCGTTTACTGGCGGCCTCCGCGCGCGCCGGTAATGTGTTGAGGTTTCCGCTGGGGGAAAATATGCGTCGAATCATCTTCGCACTTGTCGTCGCGGCATTGGCCGCACCGGCTACACAAGCAGAGCAGAGCAGCCGACCCGCAAGGATCGTGATCGGGGCGACAGTCCCGATGACCGGGTCGGAGTCGAAGGCCGGCAACATGTACAAGGACGGCATCCAGCTGGCGTTCGATCAGCTGAGCGCCGCCGGCGGCCTGCAGATCGGCGGCCAGCGCGTGCCCGTCGAGCTGCGCCTCCTCGACGACGAGAGCAAGGGCGAGAACGCCACCAAATTGGTGGAGAAGCTGGTGCAGGAGGGAGCGGACTTCCTCATCAGCACCTACTCGACCGCGCTGGTCGAGCCGCAGAGCGCGGTCGCCGAGCGGCTGCGCGTACCGTACCTGGCGGGAGCGGCGTCCGCGACGCCGTTGTACGAGAGGGGCTTCAAGTACCTGTTCGGGCTCCAGTCGCCGGTCGACGAGCTGGCCAACGCGCTGTTGCGCTACATCGACGACGCCCAGAGGGCGGGCAAGTTGCCCAGTCCAATGCGTCTCGCGCTCGTCTGGGAGAACACCTCGCACGGCAAGGACTTTCGCTCAGGCGTGCATGAGTTTGCGACCAAGACGCCGAGCCGCCGCTCGTCCTATCAGATCGTGCTAGACGAGTCGTTCGAGCTGAATACGAAGGACTTCAAGCCGCTGCTCTCGCGCGTGCAGAGCGCCAAGGCGCATGCGCTGCTCGCCGACGCGCACCTGCCCGACTACATCGCGATGCACAAGCAGTACCTTGCCTCCGGGATGTGCCTGAAGATCGTCACCTACGGGGCGCGCGGCAGCGAGAAGGAGGCCGTCGCGGCGCTTCCTCCCCACGGCACCGACTACGTCCTGTCCGCCGTCTGGTGGAACGCGCAGCTCGGCGCCAAGGGCTTGAACAAGGATTTCGTGGATGCGTTCAAGGCGAAGTACCGGCGCACTCCGGAATGGTATCCCGCCATGGGTTATGAGGCGTCTCGCGCGCTCTTTACCGCCATCGAGAAGGCCGGCTCGAGCGACCGCGAGCGCGTGCGCGAGGCGCTGGCGAACTTGAAGATGGAATCGATCGTCCCCGGCGGATACCTGATGTTTCCCAAGGAGTACGGGTACCAGGCGCGCTACCTGTTCCTGGTGCAGCAGAACCAACCCGACGGAACCTCGCCCATCGTCTTTCCCAAGATCGCCGCCACGAACCCAGGCTCTCCGGCGAATCCGAATTGCAACTGACGAGTCGGTCCTTCAAAACCACACCAAGGGTGACATGGGCCACCCGGCGCCCGGAGTGAGCATGTTTTTTGCCGGTCGGGGTGGCGCCGATGCCCTCGATGGTGGTGATCGCATGCCCGATGGCGGCGCCCACCGGCATCAAGCAGGCTCGCCTCGGGATGCCGTCCAGGTGCACGGTGCAGGCGCCACAGAGCGCGACGCCGCAGCCGAACTTCGTGCCGGTGATACCGAGTCTGGTCGCAAACGTCCTTGAGCGATCAGGCGCGCTTGGATTTGCGCAATGCGGGACTCAGCAGCGTGAAGCGCAGCCGGCGTCTGCGCTGTAGTTGCCGAAGTGGTCATGGGCGTCTCCTTGGTCCCCTCCGACCAGAGTAGAGCCGGCGCTCGAATGATTGGACGGGCGTTGCCGAAAGGACTGTCTCGCGGGGGGAACAGTCGACGGAGCAATGAACCCGCTACCCCTCCCGACGACCGCGCATGGGTCCGAGCTCCCACGGTGGCGGCGTCATCCGTTCCTGCAGATGCTCGACGAAGGTTTTGACGAGGGGAGAGAGGTGTCGGCTGCTCGGATAGACCACTTGGACCGGCGTTGCCGGAGGGTTCCAGTCAGGAAGTACGCGCTTCAGCCGGCCTGCACGGAGATCCTTCACGGACAGCATCGCGGGAAGAACAGCGACGCCCAGACCGGCGGTCGCCACCGCATGAAGTATCTCCATGTCGCTCACGATCATGCGCGCGAACAGGGCGACTTCCACCGAAATGTCACCCTTTTCGAGGCGCAGGTCGAAGGGGTTGCGCCCGGCGCCAAAGAACAGGCAATCGTGCTTCTTCAAGTCCTCGGGTGACCGCGGACGTCCACGTTTCTTGAGGTAGCCAGGGGTCGCGACGAGGTTCCAGGGCGAGCTGCCGAGAGTCCTCGCGATCAGCGTCGAATCCGCGAGCGCCCCCGCCCGGATGGCCACGTCGAAGCTTTCCTCGACGAGGTCCACCGCGCGCCCGGTGCAGAGCAGCTCGAGCCGGATTTCCGGGTAGCGCTTGAGAAAGTCGCCGACGATGGGGCCGAGGAATTCGACGTTGACGGGAGCGGTCACGCGCAAAAGCCCCCGGGGCTTCTCCTGCAGCGTGCTCACCGCGCGCTCGGCCTCTTCGACCTCAGCGGCGATCCGCGCGCAGTAGTCGAAGTAGGTCCGGCCCGCGTCCGTGAGGCTCAACTTGCGGGTCGTGCGGTGCAGGAGTCGCGATTTCAACCGTTCTTCCAGCTCGGACACCTTCCTGCTGACGGTCGACTTCGGCATTCCGAGCTTCGCCGCCGCAGCGGTGAAGCTGCCGGCCTGCACGACTCGAGCGAAGACGAGCATTTCGTTGACGTCCATCGTCTGTTATTCCGTCCGTGGAACAATAACTGGGCCGGCCTGGCTATTCAACGAAGCTGGTCGTTCCGCCTGCAAGACAGTCTTTTCGACCGCGTCCATCTAATCATCCAGGCGAAACCGCTCTACGGTCGCGGACGAGATGGAACCGCTCAGGGAAGCGGCCTCCCAGGAGGCGGTCTTCCGATTCGAAGGCAGATTCGACCGGCCTGCGGCGATCCGTCTGCGACGCCTCGTCATGGCCGAGGAGACGCCGCGCACCGTCCTCGACTTCTCGCACGTCGAGAACCTCGACGATGCGGCGCTGCCGTTCCTGACCGTCATCCTCACGCTCCTGCGTCGCAAAGGCCGGGACGTGGCCTTG
>DASQBG010000184.1:0-13995 GCA_035635335.1 Myxococcales bacterium
GAGATCCGCAAGTCCCTGTTCGTCGCCGGCGAACCGGATCGTCTGAACCACCGGATTCCGGTGGTCGCTCCGATCGAGTTCGCGCCCCTCGGTCGTCCGCTACTTCTGCCTCCCTATCTCTTGGGGCTGCTGCTTGGCGACGGAAGCTTCCGGAACATCAACGTGAGGTTCGATGGCGCAGAAGCCGACCTTCACGACCGATTGGCTTCTCACCTACCGTCGTGCGACACGGTGTCGGTTGATGGAATCACTGCGTCAATTCGACGGAAGAACACTGAACCGACAGAGAAGATGCAGCAGGTCTTGGTGGCGATCGCTGCTGCGAGCGAGCAAGGTGTTGCTCCGACCATCCTCGAGTTGGGTAGTACGATTGGTGCGAGCGTGCCGCTCCTTCACGACCGCCTGATCCGGCTCAAAGCCAAGGGACTGGTCACCTGGGAGTCTCAGAAGAAAAGAACGTTGAGATTGACGGAATCCGGTCGGCTGCAGCAGGCGCGCTCTGCTGACCCCGTACGTCGATCCAAGACACGTGTCGCCCTCGAACACTACGGCCTTTACGGGCTGAACAGCCTCGAAAAGTTCATTCCGAACGATTACCTCTACGCGACCGTCGAGGAACGGCTCGATCTGCTTCGTGGACTCCTCGATACCGACGGGCACGTCGTCGTTCCCGGCGGACAGCTCGTTGAATTCTCGACGAGCTCGGCGCGGCTCGCAGAAGGGGTTATCTGGCTCGTGCGGTCCTTGGGGGGACTGGTCTCCCACCGGGAGAGGGTAACCGCATACGTGTACCGCGGTGAAAGGCGAACGGGCGCCCCCGCCCATAGGATCCGGATCTCGTTTCCAAACGGGATCATTCCAGTCAGCTCGAAGAAGCACCTGGCGCGATGGAATCCAGACGCGGAGAAGTTCCTGGGCCGATTCATAGAGTCGGTCGAACCCGCCGGCGAGAAACCCTGCCAGTGCATCCTCGTGGATGCCGACGATCATCTGTACGTCACGAGCGATTTCGTCGTCACGCACAACACGGCGTACTGCCTCAACGTCGCGACGCACGTCGGCTGCCGCGCCAAGTACAACGGCAAGCGCATCGGGGTGGGCATCTTCTCGCTCGAGATGCCCAAAGAGCAGCTCGTCATGCGCATGCTGTCGAGCGAGGCGCGGGTCGACTCGCAGCGCATCCGCACCGGGCGGCTCATCGAGAGCGACTGGCCCAAGCTCGCGCACGCGGCAGGGGCGCTCGCCGACGCAAACATCCACATCGACGACTCGCCCGCCCTCTCCGCGCTGGAGTTGCGCGCGAAGTCGCGCCGGCTCGCCGGGCGATTCGCCGACAGCGAAGCACCGCTCGGGCTCATCGTCGTCGACTACCTGCAACTGATGAAGGGGAACGAGCGCATCGACTCGCGCGAGCAACAGATCAGCGAGATCTCGCGGAGCCTCAAGGCGCTGTCGAAGGAGCTGAACATCCCTGTCCTGGCGCTCTCGCAGCTCAACCGATCGCTCGAGAAGCGCCCCGACAAACGCCCCCAGCTCTCGGATCTCCGCGAGTGCGTCGTCGGCGACACGGTCGTGCTACTGGCCGACGGGCGGCGCGTCCCGATTCGCGAGCTGGTCGGGACGGAGCCCGAGGTGCTCGCGATGTCGGAGGAACGGCGCATCGTTGCAGCGCGCAGCGACAAGGTCTGGTCGGTGGGTATAAGGCCAGTGTTCGATCTGCAGCTTACGAGCGGTCGCGCGCTGCGCTGCACCGCCCAGCATCGCGTCTTCACGGGCATGGGCTGGCGCGAGCTGCGGGACCTCCGGCCGGGAGACCGCGTTGCGGTGGGGCGCGCATTGCCCACCACGTCCTCCGCGCCACGCTGGCCGGAGCGTCGGCTGGCACTCCTTGCCCATCTCATCGGCGACAGCAGCTACCGCTCCCACGCCGCGAATGACGAGCTGTTTTGGGACCGAATCGTCGCTATCGCGCCCGCCGGCGAAGAAGAGGTCTTCGACCTCACCGTTCCCGATGTTGCTTCGTGGCTCGCCGACGGCATCGTCGTGCATAACTCTGGCGCGCTCGAACAGGACGCGGACACGATCATCTTCCTCTTCCGCGAAGAGGTCTACGAGAAGGACAAGGAAGAGCTGAAAGGGATCGCGGAGATCATCGTGGGGAAGCAGCGCAACGGGCCCATCGGCACCTCGAACGCCGCGTTCATCCACGAGTTCACGCGGTTCGAAAACCTCGCCCGGGACTACGTCCCGCAGGGCGGCGATTGAGGAGGGTGCGATGTCCAGAACGAACGTGGAGATGGGGACCGACATCATCGGGGGCGAGGTGTACCCCGGTCTCGAACGGCTGCAGTACCGGCTGCGGCAGCTCGCCGCGACGCGCGGCGGCGACCAGGCCTGGATGCTCGCGCGCGAGGTGGAAGACCTGCGCGACCGCCTGCGGCAGGCCTGGGGGCTGCTGCGCCGCGACGAGGCCGAATCGGCGCCGCGGGCTGGCGCATCGGAGGCTCGATGACGGTCCGCCTGCTCACCGTCCTGGCCCTGCTCGCGCTGCCCCCGCTACGAGCCGCCTGCGACAAGGCGCCGCCGGACCAGCCCCGCACCGCGATCGCCGAGGGCGCGCCGGCGCCGCCGGTAGCCCTTCCCGATCAGAAGGGCGCCACCTGGACCCTCTCCCAGCACCTGCCCGCCGCGGTCGTCTTCTACCGCGGACATTGGTGAAGCTACTGCCGCGCGCAGCTCGGTGAGCTGCAACAGAGGCTCGGAGAGTTCACGGCGAAGGGCGGGTCGCTCGTGGTCGTCTCGGCGGACGAGCCGAAGGACTCCGCCGAGCTCGCGACCAAGCTCGGTCTGACGTACCCGCTGCTCTCGGACACGAAGCAGACCGCGATCCGCGGTTTCGGCGTGGCCGACGAAAGCACGGGGGTCGCGTGGCCCACCGTGTTCGTGGTGGGCCGCGACGGCAAGGTCGCGGCCCGGTTCTTCACGGAGAGCTACAAGAAGCGGGCGACGACGAACGAGGTGCTCGCCGCACTCGACCGCCAGCGCTGACCATCCCGGAGCGGCGGCGAGGAGCTCAGCTCGAACGCCAGCTGCACAGGCGGCGGGCGCTCCGACCTCGCGCCATCACAGGCTCCGCCACGTGACATGGGCATGACCCGCCCGTGAAGATGGCGGCAAGAAATACGCCTCAGACCTCGCGGCTCGCGCCTCCGCCGCCGGAGTCGCCGCCGCCGCCACCGCTGAAACCGTCTCCACCGCCGCCGCCGCCGCCCCAGCCTCCGCCGCCTCCGCCGCCGCCCACGTACACGGTGCGCTGCTTGCGCGGCAGCTCCTTGTCGTACTCGCGCTTGTAGCCGCAGCGCGGGTTCGTGCACCGCTCGACGACGTGCGCCAGGCCGCGGCTCCAGTAGGTGGGCTCGTCGACGACCTGCTGATCGATCATCATCCACGACCCGTCGCGCGGACATTTGTGGGAGCGGATGGAGGCGTAGGCCAACCCGTTCACCACCAGGCCGACCAGGAGGGCGATCCAGCCGGCGCCGCCCCCCAGCCCGATCAACGCCACGACCGCGACGGCGGTGAGCAGCGCGGCGATGACGAGCGTCTTCGTCCCTGGGAACCGCCTGCGCATCCCGCTGGACACCAGCGCGAAGAGCACGGCGCCCATGCAGAGGATGGCGACTCCCAGTCCTCCTTCGCGCGTCGGAGCGCGCGCCGCGCCGACTCCCCGGCCGCCGCGCATCCCAGAAGGCTCCGGCGCCAGCTCGCCGCCGGCTCCCGCGTTCTTCTCCACCACGCCCGCCAGGGCGTCGACCAGCTTGACCGCCGCGTCGCCGTAATCGTTCCGCCGGAGCGCCGGCACGGCGTGCTGGTCGATGAGCGCGCCCACCTTCCCGTCCGGCAGGATCCCCTCCAGCCCGTAGCCGACCTCCACCTTGATCTTGCGGTGGCCGGGCTTCCCCGGGACGAGCAGCAGGAGCAGCCCGTCCGCCCGCTTCTTGCCGTGGCCGAGACCCCACTTGCGGAAGAGGTCGACGGTGAATTCCTCCACGTTCCAGTCGCCCAGGTCGGGGACGGTGCAGACGGCGATCTGGGCGACGCCCGAGTGGTCGAGCCGGGAGGCGGTGGCGCGGATCCGTTCGACGGCGCCCTGGTCCAGGACGCCGGCCTTGTCCACCACGTATCCGGTGAAGGCGGGCAGCTCCTTGTCGGGGACCAGCGCGAGGACCGCGGGCGCCGCGAGCAGGGCGACCAGGGCGAACCGGAGCTTCATGGACGCGAGTCTAGCGCGCTTCTTGCCCCTGTGCCGCGAGCGAAGAGCACGGCACAGGCCAACGGACCGGCGACTGATCAGGCCGTGAGGTGCGCCAGGGTCCGCGCGAGGCGCGCCGCCGCCAGCTCGCTGGGCAGCTCGATGACCGGCACCTGGGCGCCCTTGGCCGCGTTGCGCAGCGCCGCCAGGCTTCGGGACTGGCCCCTCCGGCTCTCCACCAGCACCAGGTCGGTCCGCCGGCCGCCCAACTTCGCGGCCGCGACGGTGGCGCTCCGGACATCGCAGGCCTCGCGCAGCGACCGCGCCACCTCGCGCACCCACTTCTCGTCGTTCGACACCACCAGCACGCGCGGCCGGCTCTGCGGGAACGAGAGCGGCAGCTCGACCACGAACCGGCTGCCCTGCCCCGGCGTGCTCTCTGCCCAGAAATCGCCCCCGTGCTTCTCGGCGATGTCCCGGCAGATGCGCAGCCCGCGGCCGGCGCCCAGCCCCGCCACCAGCTTGGCCAGCTCGCCGCCCTGGATGCCCGGCCCGCTGTCCCGCACCGACAACCGCACGTGCCGTGGGCTGGCGCGCCAGGCGCTGACCTCGATCATGCCTCCCTGCGGAGTGGCGCGCACGGCGTTGGCAACCAGGTTGTCGAGCAGGCGCGCCAGCATCTCCCCGTCGGCCCGGATCTCCACGGCACGGGCGGGCGGCGCCGCGGCCAGCACCACGCCCTTGGCGCGCGCGCTGGCCTCCGCTCCCTGGACCGCGGCATCGAGCAACCCGGCGAGGTCCACGCGGACCGGCTCGACCAGCGGGTTGTCGCGCCGCGCGTTCTCGAGGATCCGCTCGGCCACCTGCAGGGCCCGTTCCGCTTGCCGGAGCGCCGTCTGCGCACCCGGGCGGAGCTTGGCCGGAAGCGTGGCGTCCTTCTCCAGCTGCTCGGCGTACCCGATGCTGGCGTGCAGCGGCGCGCGCATGTCGTGCGCGGCGTCCGCCAGGCCCTGCTCGAGCACGGCGGCGCGCTGGGTGAGGCGCTCCAGGCGCGCATGCAGGTCGGCGCGCTCGATCCAGAGCTTCAGGCGCCGGAAGAGGATCTCGGGCTCGAAGGGGACCACCACCTCGTCGGCGCCCGCGGCGAAGTATCCGCCCGCCGGCGCGCCCACCGCGCAGAGCACCTGGCAGCGTGCGCGCACCGGCGCGAGGTCCGCGGGCATGAGCCCCACCGTGACCAGCAGCTCGGCTGCGCTGCCATCGTCGGGGGCGGCGACGATGCCTCCGCGGGTCAGACGGGAGGCGAGCCTCCGTGCCTCGGCCGGCGGAGCGCAAACACGCACACGGACTACGGGATGCACCGACACCCCTGCCTCCCTGGACCGCCTCCGGAACGGCGGACTCGACCCAAACTCTTGCACATCTGCTGGACTGCCGTCACCCCCACTCCGGCTTACAGGAGCCGACCTGCGACCAGGAATTCCCGATTGCCCGCGGGGCCCAGGAGGGGCGAGGGCGTGGCGCCCGACACGGCGAAGCCCAGGCCCCGCAGCGCCCCCTGGACGTCCTCCACGACGCGTTCGTGCACCGCCGGATCGCGCACCACCCCACCCTTGCCCACCTCCTCCCGGCCGGCCTCGAACTGCGGCTTGACCAGCACCGCGCACCAGGCGGGCGGCTCGAGCACCGAGGCGAGCGCCGGAAGCACCAGCTTGAGCGAGATGAACGAGAGGTCCGCCACCGCCGCCCCGCACTTCTCGCCGAGCATCCGCGGCGAGAGGGCGCGCGCGTTGACCCGCTCGTGCACGATCACCCGCGGGTCGCCGCGCAGGCGCGGATGCAGCTGGCCGTAGCCGACGTCGACGGCGTGCACGCGGAGCGCGCCCCGCTGGAGCAGCACGTCGGTGAACCCGCCCGTCGAGGCGCCCAGGTCGCAGCAGACCAGCCCGCGGGCCTCGAGACCGAACCGGTCGAGCGCATGCTCGAGCTTCGCTCCGCCGCGCGAGACGTATTTGAGCGCCTCGCCGCTCTTCAGCCGCAGCTCGATCGCCTCGTCCAGGAGCTGGCCGGGCTTGTCGACCCGGTGGTCCCCCGCGACCACCTCGCCGGCCAGGATGAGCGCCTGCGCCTTGCTGCGCGACTCGGCCAGGCCGCGGAGCTGCACCAGCAGATCGGCCCGGCGGCGCGCCATCAGCGCTCGTGAGCCGTCCCGGCGCCGGCGGAACCGATGAGCGCCTGGATGCGCGCGAGCAGGCGCTCCATGTCGATGGGCTTGGAGAAGTAGTCGGCCGCGCCGGCCGCGAGCCCGGTGCGGATGTCGCCGGCGGTCTTCTTGGCGCTGATGAAGATCACCGGGATGTCGCGGAACTCTTCGTTCTTCTTCACCGCGCGGCACAGCTCGAAGCCGTCGATCCAGCTCATCATCACGTCGAGCAGGATGAGGTCGGGCCGGTCGACATGCAGGGTGGAAATGAGGCGCAGGCCGTTGGCGGCCTGGGTCACCTCGTAGCCCTCCAGCTCGAGGGCCATCTTGAGCATCTCCCGCGTCTCGCGGTCGTCGTCGACGATGATGATCTTCTTGCGGCCGGCCATCGGTACCATCCGACGCGCGGAGACTCCTCGCGATCTATCTGCGTGTCGCGTCGTCGGTGCCGAAGGGGGCGACGCGATCGTTCTCCAGCAACAGCTCCACCTTTCGCTCCGCCTCTTCCAGCTTGGCGGCCCCTGCCCGCGCCAGCCGGATGCCGTCCTCGAATGCGGCGATCGATTCCTCCAGGGACAGGCCGCCCCCCTCCAGGCGCTCGACCACCTTGGCGAGGCGCTGGACGATCTCCTCGTAGCGCGATTCGTCCGCCGGAGGGGAGCTCTGGGTCATCGGCTCGGCCACGGCGATTTGCGATAGCACTCCTCGACCTCCCGCGCCACGGACAAAAATGAAGCGCAGATCCGTCCGCAATGAAACATAGCGCCGCCCCGCCGGCGGCGACTACTCCTCGTCCGGCGGCGGTGCCGCGATCTTCGTCACCTCTGCCTCCAGCTCGCCGCGGTGCAGGCGCACGCGGACGCGGTCGCCGGGGCCGACCGCCTCGGAGCGCAGCAGTGCGTGGCCGCGCTCGTCGAAGGCGACCGCGTACCCGCGGGCGAGCACCCGGAGCGGGCTGAGCGCGTCGAGCCGGCCGGCGAGCCCTTCGAACCGGTGCCTGCGCGCAGCCAGCGCCCGCCGCGCCAGGTACTTGAGCCGCTCCTCGAGCCGCGAGACGTCCTTGTGCAGGCGGTGCAGGACGGCGGCCGGATGGGCGGCCTGCAGGCGGTCGCGCAAGGCCTGCATCCGCTGCCCCCGCTCGCCGGATTCCTCGCGCAGCTTCGCCTCGAGGCGCTGCTGCAGCTTGTCCAGCCTCAACCTGCGCTCGCCGATGAGCCGCCGGGGATCGGCGATGCGGGCGCGGCGCGAGTCGAGCTGCGCCTGCCGCTTCTCGGCCTGCGCACGCCAGGCGCGCAGGAGGCGCGCCCGCCGCGTGGCGAGGTCGGCGACCAACTCCTCCTTGACGCGGGCAAGCAACTCGGCCGCCGCCGTCGGCGTGGGCGCGCGCACGTCGGCGGCGAAGTCGGCAATGGTGAAGTCGACCTCGTGGCCCACCGCGCTGACCGTCGGCACCGGGCAGGCGGACAGCGCGCGCGCCACCACCTCCTCGTTGAACGGCCAGAGGTCCTCGAGGCTGCCGCCGCCCCGGGCCACCACCAGCACGTCCACGTCGGGCGCCGCGGCGCCCCGGCCGATGCCGCGCGCGATCTCCTGCGCCGCGCCGTCGCCCTGCACCCGAGCGGGGACGATCAACACCGGCAGGTTGGGGAAACGCCGGTGCAGCACGCGGAGGAAGTCGTGCACCGCCGCCCCGGCAGGGCTGGTGACCACCGCGATCCGTCGGGCCAGGAACGGCAGCCGGCGCTTGCGGGCGGGATCGAACAGACCCTCCGCCTCGAGGCGCGCCTTGAGCTGCTCGAAGGCGACCTGCAGCGCGCCCGCGCCGAGCGGCTCGATCGAGTCGCAGATGAGCTGGTACTGGCCCTGCGGCTCGTACAGGGACATCCTTCCGCGGACGAGCACCGAGAGCCCGTTCTGCACCGCGAAGCGAAGCCGCCGCGCCTCGCGCGCGAAAAGCACGGCCCCGATGCACGCCTCGGCATCCTTCAAGGTGAAGTAGAGGTGGCCGCTCGACGGACGGCGCAGGTTCGAGACTTCGCCGCGCACGTGGAGCGCAGGGAACCGGCCCTCCAGGACGCCCTTCACCTCGCGCGTCAGCTCCGCGACCGTGTAGATGCGCGGCTGCGCCATCGCGACCGGCGGGCGGGCGCGGGGCGCGAAGAGGTCGAACTGCCCCGGGCCGCGCTCGGGCGCAACGGGCGTGGGCGGCGCCTCCTGCTGCGCCGCCTGCGGTCCCCTGGGTGGAAGGCGCTCGGGCACGAGACTGCAACTCATAACATCGGGGGCCGACAAACGGCGCGCTCTCCTCGGGGCAAGGTCACGGCGCCGGCCAGAGCGCAGCCGACGACGTCCGCGCGATGAAAAGGCGTAGCCTCCCCGAATACGGCGGCAACTAATCCTCGGCGCCGGCCTTGCCGTCGAGCCGGTCCAGCCAGCGGCGCGCCTTGATCGCGGTCTCGTCGGTCGCGGGGAGTGCCGCGACCACCAGGCGGAACGCCCGCCTGGCCGCGTCCGGGTCGCTGTCCTTCGCCACGTAGCCGCTGAGGTAGGCCTGGTTGGCCCGGGCGGCCAGCGCGCGGTCGGCCTGCTCGAGCGCTGCGATCGCCTCCGCCGGGCGATCCTCCCGCATGCGCGTCACCCCCGCCCGCCAGGCGGAGGCGAACCGCTCCAGGCGGACCAGCATGGCGGCGGCCGCGGGCTCCGCGCGCGCAGCCCTGGCACGCTCGAGCGCGAGGTCGAGGTCGCCCGCGAAAAATGCCTCGGCGATCCTCGGCGCCACTGCTGGCTCCCGCCGTGTCGGGCGGACCGCAGACCCCTCCCGGTGCTGGCCAGTGAGCGCAGCTTTCGGCTCCAGCGCCTCGGGGCGGGCACGGTCGGCCGCCGCCTGGGTCAGCGCCGGGACGTAAGCCGCCTCGCCGCCAGCGCGCTCGAGCGTCGCCTGGGCCCCTGGCTGCTCCGGATCGGGTTCGGCGGCCTGCTTCGGCTCGCCGGCGGCCTGCCCCCACTGGGGCTCGTCGAGCGACGCTCCCTCTTCGGAGCGCTGGCGCGCAGGGGCTTGAACCGGCCGACGCTGCTCGGACGCCTTCATCGCCACCCGCTCGCGCTCCAGCCGGCGCCAGAGCCCGACCGACGTCGCCGCCAGGAGCAACGCCGCGATCGCCGCATAGGTCGCGCCGCGCGGGCGGAGCGGCCCGCGCCGCCAGGCAGGCCCGCCCGGCGCGCTCGCGGCGGCCGCGGCGCCGCACACCGCCGTCCCTCCCGCTTCGATGAACTGCACCACCGAGTCGCCCAGGACGATCTCGTCGCCGCTGCGGAGACGCGCCTTGTCGACCTTCCGGCCGTTCACGCGCGTGCCGTTTCCGGACCCCTGATCGAGCAGCAGGTATCCCGCCCCGTGGCGGCGCAGCAAGGCGTGCCGCCTCGACACCGAGATGTCCGGCAGCACGACGTCGTTGTCCCATGCGCGCCCGACGGTCAGCTCGTCGCCGGCCAGCGCGACGATCGTGCCCGCTCGCGGTCCGCTCACGACGACCAGTCGCGGCGGCTGCGCCGACCCGGGCGCCCGCCCCCCGCCCCGGCCGGGGACCACCGTCGCGTCGAGCGGCGGATCGAGGGAGCGGAGCGCTCGGCGGTGCGGGGAGGAGGCCATCGCGCGACTATCTGGCGCTCCCGTCGCCGTCCGCGCCGGTCGAGAGATCCTGTTGCGCCCGGGCCCGGCAGCCGCTCGGGTCATCGCCGGGGAAGTGGAGCAGCACCTCGCGGTACACCGCCTGCGCTCTCTGCTCCTCGCCGTACCTCTCGAATCGCCTGGCGGTGAAGAGGAGCTTCTTGCACCCGGCTCCCAGCTCCCGCTCCGCCGCCTCGATGAGCGCGGGGAGCGCATCGAGCGGCGGCGCCGGGTCGCGTCGGTCCAGCAGCCCGCGCGCGGCGGTGAAGCTCTTCCAGGCGTCGTAGAGGTTGCGCGGAGCGACGCGGCGCTCCTCCAGCTTCCGGAGTCCGCGGTCGTACCAACCCCGCGCCTCGCCGGACGCCTCGGCCCCGTCTCGCGGGGCTCCGATCTCCGCGGGTCCGGGCACCGGCGCGCCGGCCCCGGGTGGCACGGCCGACTGGCCGGCGACTGCATGCGACTCGCGCCCGGGAGCCGATGCCACCACCGCTGCCACCAGGCATGACCCTGCGCCCGCGACGACGCAGGTCGATGCCCACCGGGGCAGCGCGCGGAAGTGCCCCTGCGCCAGGCGCGCCAGCGCGGGCCGCGCAGCCCCGGCCGCGCAGCGCCTCCACCAGCCTGGCGCGGCCCGTCGGCGCCGCCCGAACTCGAACACCAGAGGACCTATGCCGATGCGGTCGCCGGGGCTGAGGGCCGCGGCGCCCCGGATCGGCGTTCCGTTGAGGGCGGTGCCGTTGGACGATCCTGCGTCGAGCAGCACGTGCCCGGGGCCTTCCGCGCAGATGCGCGCGTGGCTGCGCGACACTGCGGCGTCGATCAGCAGCAGGTCGCTGAAAGGGGCGCGCCCGATGGTCACCTCGGCCAGATCGAAGCGGAAGCGCCGTCCGCGCCCGGTCCCTTCGGCGATGGTCAGCTCGAAAGGCATCAGAAATCCCCACCCAGCAAGACCTGGTAGGCGATGGGGCCGAACAGCATGAGGAAGATGGTGGGGAAGATGCATCCGATGAGCGGGAGGAGGAGCTTCACCGGCGCCTCGGCGGCCAGCTTCTCGGCGCGCTGGGTCCGCTCCGCGCGCATCTGGGTGGAGAGGACGCGCAGCACCTTCGCCAGCGGCGTGCCCATCCGGTCCGCCTGCGCCAGGGCGTGCGCGAAGCTGGTCAGCGCGGGGAGCTCGACGCGCGCCGCGAGGTCCCGCAGCGCCTCTTCGCGCGTCCTGCCCAGCCTCAGCTCCTTGAGCGTGATCGACAGCTCGTCGGAGAGCGGCCCCTCGCGCCCCTTGTCCACGACCTTGGCGAGCGCCGCGGCGAAGTCGAGGCCTGCCTCGACCGAGAGCGTCATCAGATCTAGATCGTACGGGAGCGCCCGGGCGATGGCCGCGCGGCGCGCCCTGGTCCGATCCCGCAGCCACAGCAGCGGGACCGCGGCACCCGCCAGCGCCGAGCCAGGGATCGCGACCGGGTCCACGCGCAGGCAGGACCAGGCGAGCGTTCCGACCGCGAGGAACGCTGCCGCGGAGAGCAGCACCAACCCCAAGGCCTCCTCGGAGGACAGCTCGCCCGGATGACCGGCGCGGCGCAGCGCCACTCCGGCCGCCGTTCGCCAACGTGCCGGGAGGACGCGCCCGCTCGCGGCTGCCGCCGGGGCGAGCACAGCGCGGCGGAACACGCGCACGGCCGCCGAGGCGTCCCCGACCGGCTCCGGCGCGACGCGCCTGGCCGTCATGCGGAGCGCCGCCGCCGCTCCGAGCGCGGCCCGAGCGACCAGCGCCGCGGCGGCGCCCGCGAGCAGGGCGGCGGCGAGGGCGGTGAGCTGCGGGAGCGGGCCGGCGTGCACGGAAGCGCTCCTACACGTCGACGGCGACGATGCGCCGGATGAGGACGAACCCGGTCGCCTGGAGCAGCACGATGGCCGCGACCAGGACGTACCCGAACGCGTGCTCGAACATGGGCTGCATCAAGTCAGGCCGGTACCAGTCCAGGAACGCCGCCACGCCCAGCGGCAGGGCGGCGACGATGATCCCCTGCAGCTTCCCCTGGCTGGTCAGCGCGCGGATCTTGCCCTCCAGGCGGAACCGCTCGCGGACGGTCGCCGCGATGGTCTCGAACATCTCCGCCAGGTTTCCTCCCATCTGCCGGGCGAGGTTGGTCGAGGCGGCCACCAGCTCCAGGTCCTCGCTCCCTACCCTGGCCGCCATCGCGCAGAGCGCCTCGTCCGCGGGCACGCCCAGCTTCGTCTCTTTGAGGTAGAGCCGGAATTCCTGCGCGAGCGGCGGCAGGGCGTCCCGGGCAGCCTGCTCGACTGCCTGGTGGAAGGTCAGGCCCGCCCGGAGCGCGTTCGCCATCTGCTGGAGGGCCTCGGTGAGCTGCGCGTCGAATTGCCGGAGGCGGCGCCGGCGGTAGAGGCGGACGCCCAGCGCGGGCGCGAAGAATCCCAAGGCCGCCGCGAGCGCGCAGAGGAGAGCCCCGCCGGCCCAGAGACCCAGCGCGGCGAGGAGCGCCATTGCCGCGACGTTCAGCAGCACGAGCTGCCGCGGCTCCACGAAAAGGAACATGTCGGAGAGATCCCGCAGCGACCGGGCCACGTACCGCGCCCGGTACTGCTCGAAGGCGCGGCGCAGGATGGCGAAGGCGAGCAGCGCGAGCAGGAAGACCGCCGCCGCGACCAGCAGGAAGGAGAGCCAGGCGAGCACGGCTTCAGTCGCTCCTCGCCGCCGCGCCGGCCACATCGCCGCGCGCGCCGCGGATGATCTGGATGGTCCGGTACCGCTTCTGCTGCAGCTCGCCCGCGCGCTCGCCGGTGAGAAGCTGCCGCTGGTCGACCACCGCGCGCTTCTCCTGCGAGTCGAGATCGTCCGGATTGCGCAGGAGCAGCGTCAGGGTGCCCGTCTCCTGCGCCAGGGTGAGGATCTCCGCCTCCTCCGGGAGCACCAGCAGCGTGACGCTCGTGTAGCGGCGGTCCTCGTCCGGCACGTGGCCCGTGCTGGCGTTGACGCGCCCGGTGGCCAGCACCACCACGTTCTGCAACAGGGTGACGCTCTTGAGCTGCTGCGTCTGCGGGTCGCGGAACGAGCCCACCACGTCGACGTGGTCGTTGGGGCGCACCCAGAGACCGACCGCGTTGCGCTCCTGCACGTCCACGGTGACCGCCCGACCCTTGGGATGGACCATGGCGGACAGGTCGGCCTCGCGCGCCGGCGCGAAATGAGAGGCGAGGATCGGGTCGCCGGCCTTGAGCGGCACCAGCACGCGCTGTCCGACCGGGTCGTTCTTCACCGACCCGTCCTCCTCGACGGACAGATAGGAGTCGGTCACGAACCGGGCGGGCACCTCGCGGATGGCCACCATCGGGCGAGCCAGCTCGGCCCCCTCCGGGACGTCGCGCGCGGCGCAGAGCACTTTCACCGTCTTCCAGCCCTCGCGCACCTTGCGCTGCTGCCCGTCGATGGCCGACCAGGCGGTGACGCCCGCCAGCAGCCCGAGCCCCAGAGCGAGCAGCAACGAGTTCCTCCCCGAGGGCACTTGACGCCTCCGGCTCGCGGTCGCGAGCGGAGCGACTGTACGCGGCCAGAGGCGGCGGGCGCAGTCGGCCGGTTGCCCGACCCCGAGCCGACCCGGTCAGGCGGAGATCACTGCTTGCTCAGCGCGGCTTCTCTTCGTCCGCGGGTAGCCGGACGCTGCGCAGCGCGGAATCGGCGGCTGCCTTGGGGCCGGAGTGACCCGGGAAGGCGCGGAGCAGCTCCCTGCGGGCCGCGACCGCCTGGTCGACCTGCCCGCCCGCGGCCAGGCATTCCACCGCGTGCGCCATGTCCCATGCGGCACGTGCCGGCTCCAGCTCCCTGCGCATCGCCGAGGCTTCGCGATAGAGTGCCGC
>DASQBG010000185.1:0-3624 GCA_035635335.1 Myxococcales bacterium
GGCCTGGTCGAATACGAAGACGGCCTCTCCGCGCAGCGTCTGCTGGTCGAGGCGCGCGCCGCCGGCCTGGTGCCCGACACGCTGCTGCTGCTCGAGCACCCGCGCGTCGTGACGCTCGGCCGCGGCGCGAAGCCCGGCAACGTGCTCTGGACGCCCGAGCAGCTCCGGGCAGGCGGATTCGAGGTGTTCGAGACCGACCGCGGCGGCGACGTCACCTACCACGGCCCTGGGCAGCTCGTCGGCTACCCGATCCTCGATTTGAAGCCGGACCGGAAAGACGTTCGCAAATACGTGGCCAGCGTGGAGGAAATCCTCATCCGCACCGCGGGCGACTTCGGGGTCCGGGCGGAGCGTGTTCCGGGGCGCGTCGGCATCTGGACGCCGGCCGCGAAGGTCGCCGCGATCGGCGTCCACATCTCGCGCTGGATCACCTCACACGGATTCGCGCTCAACGTCTCCACCGATCTGCGCGACTTCGCCGCCATCGTGCCCTGCGGCATCTCGGACGCGGGCGTGACGTCGCTGCGGACCCTGCTCGGCGAACGCGCTCCGGCGTTCGCCCGGGTCGAGGAGCGCGCCGCGGCAAACGCGGCGGCAGTGTGGGAGAGCGAGCCGTCGGAAGTGCAGGTCGAATTGGAGACCGTCTCGGTGGCGATCCTCCGGGGCGACGCCGAGGTTCTGCTCCTGCGGCGCATCCCCCAGCGCGGCGGTTTCTGGCAGACGCTCACGGGGCGCCGCGAGCCGGGCGAGTCCCCCGTCGCGACGGCGGCGCGCGAAGTCTACGAGGAGACGGGCCTCACCCCCGCGCTCTCCGATCTGATCGACCTGCGCTACGCACACAGCTTCGCGCTCGACCCCGCGCGCATTCCCGGCCTGGCAGCGCAGGGCCCGCGCGCACCGCGCTTCGCCCACGAGGCGGCCTTCGCGCTGCGCGTCCCTCCTGGAACCGAGGTCCGTCTCGATCCGGGAGAGCACGATGCGCAGCGCTGGGCGCCCATGGAGGGGGCCTTGCAAGTCCTCCCCTTCGCCGGCCTCCGGCGCGCCCTCCGGCTCGCGGTCGGCGAATCGCCTCCCTAGGCCGTCTCTTCGTCCGCGAACAGCTCGATGAGGTGGCCCGTGCGGTCGCGCTTGGTGCGCAGGTAATCGGCGTTGTGCGGGTTGAGCGGGGCGACCGAAGGGATGCGGCCGCGGACGGGGACGCCTTCCTTTTCCAGGCCGGCGATCTTGAGCGGGTTGTTCGTGATGAGGTCCACCGAGAGCACGCCGAGCTGTTTCAGGATCGACGCAGCGACGTCATAGCGCCGCAGGTCGTCCGCGAAGCCCAGGGCGCGGTTCGCCTCGTACGTGTCCGCGCCGCGCGCCTGCAGCGCGTACGCGCGGATCTTGTTGCCGAGCCCGATCCCGCGGCCTTCCTGCCGCAGGTAGAGCACGGCGCCGCAGGGCGCCGAGCCGATCAGACCGAGGGCATGCTCCAGCTGATCGCGGCAGTCGCATTTCAAGCTGCCGAGGATCTCGCTGGTGAGGCACTCGCTGTGGACGCGGACGGGAACGCCCTCGCGCCCGCGCACCTCGCCCTTGACCGCGGCGACGTGCTCCTTGTCCGTGCCACGCTCGCGAAAGACGAGCACGCGGAACAGCCCGTGGCGGGTGGGCAGCGGCGCTTCCGAGTACACGTCGACCCGCGCGTTGGAACCGCTCACCGGGTGCAGAAGGGTTCGGGCGTGATCGTTCCGCAAGGTGGGTCTCCTCCCCCCGCGGCCTTCAGACGTCCTCGACGCCCGAACGATTCCAAAATCGCTCGAATCGCCCGCGCGGCCGCGCGCTTCGGCGCGCAACTCCGCGAAGCCACTGGCGCTCCCGCGCATCCCACCGAGACCGTGCTATCGAGGTGTCCATGCACGAGATCCAGGCCGAGTTCACCTTCGCCGCCGCGCACCGGCTGCCCCGATACCAGGGCAAGTGCGCCAATGTGCACGGCCATAACTACAAGCTCGCGGTGACCCTGCGGGGCGAGCCAGATCCGTACACGGGCATCTTCGTCGACGTGGGCGAGGTGGAGAAGGCGGTGCAGGAGCAGATCCTGTCCAAGTGCGACCACGCCAACCTGAACGATTTCATCGAGAACCCCACCGCCGAGACCGTGGCCGCTTGGTGCTGGAGCCGCCTGACCGGGAAGCTCCCCGGGCTGGCAGAGGTGCGCATCTGGGAGATCCCGGGGTTCTCGGTCGCCTACCGCGGTCCACAGGGCTTTCGCTGATGCTTCCCGACCGACCCGCGCGCACGCCGGATCGCGAGGCGCTCACCCGCGCCATCGCCGACCTGTTGCTCGCGTCGGGAGCGGAGCTGGACGCGGAGACTCGCGGCACGCCCGAGCGCGTCGCGAAGGCGTGGGTGGAGGACCTCCTCGACGGCTACGGAAAGGATCCGGTCGCTGCGCTGAAGAGCTCGCTGGTGCCCGCGCCGAAGAAGGGCGAGCTGGTGATCGTCTCGCAGATCGATTTCCACTCGATGTGCCCGCACCACCTCCTCCCCTACAAGGGCAGCGCCGCGGTGGGTTACGCGGCGGACCGGCAGCTCGTCGGTTTCGGGAAGATCGC
Organism: Myxococcales bacterium; assembly: GCA_035635335.1. Taxonomy (GTDB): domain Bacteria; phylum Myxococcota; class Myxococcia; order Myxococcales; family 40CM-4-68-19; genus VBKO01. Next base: position 2,598 of record DASQBG010000185.1, read on the forward strand.
CGAAGCAGTGGACGCGCTCGCGCACCGGCTCATCCTCCAGGAGAACCTGGTCCAGCGCCTGTGCGCGTCGGTGATGGAGGCGCTGCAGCCGCTCGGCGCCGGCGTGGTGATCACGGCGGAGCACGCTTGCATGCAGGTGCGCGGCCCCCGCCGCCGGCAGAGCCGCGTGAGCGTCGAAGCCTGGGCGGGCTCGTTCGAGAAGGACCCCGAGCTGCGCGCGAGCCTCGCCCGCCGCGCGGAGGGTTGAGTGTCGCTGCAGGGCAAGGTCTGCGTGGTGACCGGCGCATCGCGTGGCATCGGCCGGGCCTGTGCCGAGGTGCTCGGGTCGGCCGGGGCGCGCGTCGCGGTGTGCGCCTCGCGCTCCGCGCCCGAGGTCCCCGGCGGCGCGTTCAGCCAGAAGTGCGACGTGTCGAGCTCCGCGGAGGTGGCGCGATTCTTCCGGGACCTCGAGCGCCACCTCGGCCCGCCGGACCTCCTGGTGCTGAACGCGGGCGTGCTCGAGCGCGGGCCGATCGAGGAGCTCACCGAGGCGCAATGGGACCGGGTGCTGGGCGTGAACCTCAAGGGCGCGTTCCTCTGCGCCAAGGCGGCCTGGCCGGCGCTTCGCCGCACGCGCGGGCGCATCGTGGCGGTAGGCTCCATCTCCGGTACCCTGGGCACGCCGCAGGCGGCGGCATACAACGCGAGCAAGTGGGGCCTGACGGGGTTCGTCAAATCGCTCGCGGAGGAGGGCCGGGAGCAGGGCATCTTCTGCGCCGTCGTGCTGCCCGGGAGCGTGGATACGGACATGCTGAGGAAGACCCCGTTCCCCCCGAAGATCCAGCCTGGCGAGGTCGCGCAGGTGGTCCGCTTCCTCGCCGCCGAGGCGCCCTTCGCGATGACCGGCAGCGCGGTGGAGGTGTTCGGGTGAGCCTGGTCGCCGAGCTGTCCGCGCTGCTCCCCGGCGCGACCGTGCTCCCGGAAGGAGAGCGCGCCGCCCCGTACGAGCGCGACGAGAGCGGACTGGGGCGCTACCCCCCGCAAGCGG
>DASQBG010000186.1:0-11846 GCA_035635335.1 Myxococcales bacterium
GGAAGCCGGCGGCGTCGCCGTGGGCGACGAGGTGCAGCTCACGGTCGACCTGGAGATGACCGATTCGCCGTCCGCGGCCAAGAAGGAAGCCAAGGCCGAGACCAAGCCAGCCAACTAGTGGCCGCCGATAGGGCGGCCCTAAGGGCGGCCCTACGCTTTTCACGGCGCGGCGGTCATGGGATGCACTCTAGTCGCGAAAGCCGCACCCGCGAGGGAGGCTCACCGCCTCCCCGCGAACACCGGGCAGTCGTTCGCGTCCGCCTCGCCGCGTCCGCGAACGGACTGCTCAGCCCCGAAGCTCCGCGGCGATGGTGCGGGCGGCGGCGCGCGCTTCCTCGAGCTGGTCGGGCTCGAAGCTGATCGCGGCCACCGCCGGATGCCCGCCGCCGCCGTAGCGCTCGGCGATCCGGGCCAGGTTGTGGCGCCGCAGGTCCTGCTTCCAGGGATTGGAGCCCAGCGAGATCTTGCTGCGCTTCGTGCCGCGCGTCACCGCCACCGTGTACACGGCGGACGGATCGGCGGCGTATGCGATGAACTTGTTCACGTTGTCGATTCCCAGGTCCGCCAGATCGTACTCCGCCACTCCGCGCTCGACGCGCAGCCGCTCGGTCACCGTGCGCACCACCTCGCGGTGCCGCGCCAGGATCGGAGCCAGCGGCTGCACCACCCAGGGCTCGCGCAGCACCTCCGAGAGCGGCCGCTCGGAGAGCTCCCGGATCAGGCGCGGGCAGAGCTCCGCATCCTTGCTGGCCTCGATGAGCAGCATCAACTGCATCGCCGGCTCGGTCAGCTCGACCGCGGTCCTCGCATCGGGGAACTGAGCGCCGTCGATCACCTCCGCCCAGTCGACGAGCTCCTGCAGGGGAGAAAAGTCCCAGCCGAACCGATCGCGGCAAATGCGCGCGAGGAAGCGCGTGCAGCTCTTGGCGGTCGGGTCCCAGAACTTCCGTCCCGAGGCGTCGCCGCGGAAATGCGCCTCGTCCTCGGGCGACTCGAACGCGCTCTGGTGGTGGTCGAACCACCAGGTGAGGCGCGGGTCCTTGGTGTAGCGGAAGTCGACCACCGCGTTCTCCTCGCCCGCGAAAGCCTCCTCGCCAAAGAGCTGCCCGGCGCGGTGCGCGAGCCCGCGCAAGGCGACCCGGTCGATCGGCAGCCCGGGCCGCATCCTGTCGCGATAGAAGCGCAGGAACGTCGCCGCGGACGCGACTCCGTCGAAGCAGTGGTCGTGGTACCCGATCTGGAGCGCGGCCCGTGCCATCGTGTCTCCCAGCGAGGGGCCGGAACCCTAGCCGCGCCGCAGGAGGACTACAAGGGTTTCACGCAGAGCCCGCTGAGGGCGCAGAGGGAAGGGTTTCACGCAGAGCCCGCTGAGAGCGCAGAGGGTTTGCTTTTCAAAAAAAACCTCTGCGTTCTCCGCGCGCTCTGCGTGAACCAGCTCTAGTCACTCTCGCGGCGGATCAGCCGGTAGCGTGAACCAGCTTTAGTCACTCTCGCGGCGGATCAGCCGGTAGCGTGAACCAGCTGTAGTCACTCTCGCGGCGGGTCAGCCGGTGGCGACGATGGGCCAGCGGGCGAGGGCGGGGAGGCGTAGCCGTCCATCAGGCGGGCGCGCCGCGAGGACCGGGCGCACGTCGCGCTCGGCGAAGGCGCGCTTCCAGGAGGCGAACGAGCCTCCCGCGCGCCAGGCCTGCTCGGCGGCGAGCCCCGCCTCCGGGCCGCCTTGCGCGAGCATGTACTCGACCCATGCCCAGCGCGCGCTGGTGGGCCGGACCTCCGCTCTCCCGCGCAGCCGAGCACGCAGGAAGGCGAGCTTCGCCTCCACCTCGGCGATGCCGGCGTAGGGCGCTCCGTCCATCGGCGTGTTGCGCTTCGCCACGAACGGCGCGCAGCCGAACGAGAGCGGCACGATGCGCGAGATCTCTGCCGAGAGCCGCGCCAGCTCGGCGAGGTCGTCGTCCGTCTCTCCGGGCAAGCCGACCATCAGGTAGAGCTTGAGCTTGTGGAAGCCCGCCTCGCGCGCCAGCTCCGCGACCCGTACGAGCTGCGCCGAGGTCGTGCGGCGATCGAGCGCCTTGCGCAGGCGCTCGCTCGCGCCGTCCGCCGCCGTGGTCAGCGTCCTCGCTCCGGCGCGCGCCAGCAGCGAGACCAGCTCGGGCCGAGCGCAGAGCCGGTCCGCCCGCAAGCTGGAGATGCCCACCTGCCGGCCGCCGTCGACCAGCGTCCGCACCAGCTCCACGATGCCCGGGTGATCGGTCACCGCCGCGCCCACCAGGCCGACGCGCCGCGCGCCTTCCGGGACGAGCTCGAGCACGCGCTCCGGCGTCACCGTGCGCATGCCGCCGTTGGTGGTGCGGCGCATCACGCAGTAGGTGCACCCGCGAGAGCACCCCCGCTCCGGCTCGATGAGGAACATGTTCCGGAGCTCGGTGTGCGGAGTGACGATCTGCGAGCGCGCCGGGAGCCGGCCGTCGTCCGCCTTGACCACCGGCGGCGGCGACGGCGCGAGGGCCGGGGCCCAGAAGCCGGGCCGGCGCGCGAGACGCTCGATCAGCTCGCGCTTTCCTGCCGCGGCGCCCAGCGCGTCGCAGAGCTCGTGGACCAGCTCCTCCGACTCGCCCATCACCACCAGGTCGGCGAAAGCGGCGAGCGGGACGGGGTTGGAGAAGGTGAGCGGCCCGCCGCAGACGACGATCGGATGGGAATCCGTGCGATCCGCCGCGCGCACCGGCAGGCCGGACAGGTCGAGCATCTCGAGCAGGCCGGTCAGCTCCAGCTCGTAGCTGATCGAGAACGCGAGAGCGGCGAATTCCCCGATCGGCCGCTGCGTCTCGACCGTGCACACCGGAACGCGGGCGGCGCGATGGCCGTCCACGTCCTCCGGCAGGAAGGCCCGTTCGGCCGCGCAGCCCGGGTGCCCGTTCAGCTCCCGGTAGATGGTCTGGAACCCCAGCGAGCTCATGCCGACGTGGTACGGGCTCGGATAGCAGAGGGCCACCCGCGTCGGCCCCGGGCTCACGAGCGTTCCCTGCTCGTCGGCCAGGCGGGCCCGCAAGGGTTCGAGGAGGGCCCATCGGTTCTGCATGCGCGCTGGAGGTAACACGCGAGGAACGGTGAAGCCATCCGGCCGGCCGGGATGGTACAGATCCGCGATGCGGCCCTGCCTGGCCTGGTGCGTGCTGCTGTGTGCTTGCGCCGAGTGGCGACGGCCGCCGCTGACCGCGCCCTATCTCGCGGGCGAGCCGCTGCTGCAGGAGCAGGCGCTCGTCGGCCTGGCCCCCGACGGCAGCGCGGCCGCGGTGCAGCTCATCGACGCCGAGGGAGTGGCCCCCCGGCTCGAGCTGCTCGCCCTCGACGCACGCGGCGGGGAGACGCGGCGACTCGCTGCGGCTCCGGAAGGGACCGCCCGCGCCGCCGCGCGCAGGTTGCGCGCCGAAGGGCGGCGCCCGCTGCCGCTCCTCGCCCGTATCGCCGCCGAGGAATGGCCGGAGGCGCGCGTGGCCGCCGCCGCGTCCGCGTTCACCCCCCGCCCGCCGGCAGCCCCCGAGCCAGGCAGGCGCCGGTGGCCCGTCACCGGCGCGCCCGGAGCGGGATCGCTGCCCCTGGTGCTGCGCACCGGGATCAGCGCCGGCGACCCTCCCGCGTTCGTGCTGCTCCTCGGCGAGAGTCCCGGCTGGGAGGTGGACGGGGACGAGGTGGAGCTGGTCCGGCAGCCGATCGCGGGAACGCCGGTCGAGGGAGAGCTGTGGCTGTGGGAAGGGACGGCGTGGCTCCTCTCGGGGTCGGTCGGCGAGGGCGAGCCGCTCCGGCGGGCGGTGGGCCTGCGGCGTGGATCGCTGGCGCGCGGGGAATCGCAGATCCACAACGCGCACGGTCTCTCCGACTACTCCGCCGGCGATCTCGACGCCGCTGGCCGCGAGTTCGACCGGGCCATTGCCGCGGATCCGCGGTTCGTCGACGCGCTCTACAACGCGGCCTCGACGGCCGCCGTCGCCAATCGTCAGGCCGATGCGGTCGCGTACCTCCGCCGCGCCGTCGAGGTGGATGCCCGGCGCGTGCAGGTCCTGGGCCGGGACGACGACGACCTGAAGCTGCTCCGGCGGCGCGCGGACGTGCGGGCGCTGCTGGGGTTGAAGCGTCCGCCGCCCGAAGCGTCAGACGAGGGGAAGGACCGCTGAGGCAAGGTGTCGGTTATGGTACCGTCCCTTGACCCCTGAACGAGGAACCAAGGCCGCGATGCGTACTCCCACCCACCCGAAATTCCGTGGCGCGCGCCGCCTGCGATTCGCTGCCACGGCCCTCTCCGCATCCTGCGCGTTCCTGCTGGCCAGTGCCGGGCTGCAGCAGGCGGCGCACGCCGCCCCGCAGGCACAGCCCGCGCCTTCCGCCGGGCGGGGCCTTTCCGAAGAGCAGGCGCGCCGCATCGTGCCGCGCGCCGACCTCTCGGGGCTGAGCGACGAGCAGCGCGCCCAGTTCCTGGAGGTGGCTGGCGACGTGTTCGACTACGCCGGCTGCAAGGACACCCTGGCCAAGTGCCTGGGGGCGAACGTGGAGGACGTGCACGCCGTGCGCATGGCCGAGCTGGTCAAGGCGCTGCTCCTCGAAGGCGGCACGCCGTCGCGCGTGATCGAGACGGTGGAGAACTATTACGCCTCGTTCGAGGCCTCCAAGCGTCAGGCGTTCAAGACCAGCGACTGTCCAGTGCTGGGCGACGCGAAGGCTCCGGTCGCGGTGGTCGAGTTCAGCGACTACCAGTGCCCGCACTGCGCGGTCGCCAACAAGCCGCTGCACGACCTCGTCACCGGCCCCGAGAAGGGGAAGGCGAGATTGTGCTCGAAGTTCTTCCCGCTCCCCGGCCATGTGCGAGCGCGGATCGCCGCCGGCTGCGCCGAGTACGCCCGCCGCCACGGCAAGTTCTGGCCGATGAACGACCTGCTCTTCGCCCACCAGGACGAGCTGGACGACGAGAGCCTGAAGACCTACGCCAAGCAGCTCGGGCTCGACGGCGCGCAGATGCTCAAGGAGGTCTACGCCGGCCGCTTCGAAGGGGTGATCGAGGGCCACCTGCAGGAGGGAATCGGCGCGCGCGTGCAGTCGACCCCGAGCGTGTTCGTCAACGGCCGCCAGCACGTGCTGCCCATGAAGCTGCAGTTCCTCCAGCGATCGGTCGAGGACGAGCTGGAGTGGCAGCAGAACAAGGCGTTCGTCTACGAGGGACGCGACGGCCGGGAGAAGAAGGGTTGAGACAGGTCCCGGCGGCAGGCGCCGGGCGCTCCGCGAGGGTTCCGCGGTGACGCGCAAGAGATCGCCGGCCGCGCCCGCGCCGTCGGTCGAGCGCGGCGGCGCGCGCTTCGCGGTGCTCGACTCCGTGCCCGATCTGCTCATCGCGCTGCAGGAAGGAGCGCCGGGCCTGTTGGCCGAAGTGAGCTCCCTGGGGACCGCGGGCGCGGTCCTGGCCGGGGACCTGGCCACGTTTCCCCCCGGCGACCTGCTGAACTTCCTCCACAACGGGCGGCGCGACGGCGTGCTGCTCGCGCGGAGCGGCGGGACGGAGCGCGCGGTAGCGCTGATCGAGGGCAACGTGGCCTGGGCGTGCTCCGCCAGCCCCGCCGAGCGGTTGGGCGAGGTCGCCTGCCGCATGGGCCTCGCCGACCGCGCGCGCGTGCACCAGCTGTTGAAGTCGCAGCGCGAGGCGGCCGACCGCCGGCGCATCGGGCAGCTCCTGGTCCAGTCGGGTTCCATGGCGGAAGAGGACCTGCCGCGCGCCATGCGGCACCAGGTGGTCGAGATCTTCCTCGGCCTGCTCGTCGCCCAGAGCGGCGCGTTCCTCTTCCTGCGCGGCTGCGATCGGGCCCGGCTGCCCAACGACTTCGCGCTGGACACCGAGGGGCTGCTGCTCGACGGCCTGCGCAGGCTGGACGAGATGGAGCTGTTCCGCGGGCGCGTGTCCGGGCTGCACGTGCGCCCCCGCCGGAGCGGGAAACCCGCGCTCGAGGACCTGCCCGCGGACGCGGAGGCCGTGCTCGGCATGGCCGAGGGCGCGCTCACGCTCGGGCAGATCGCCGCCGCGAGCGCGCTCGGCGAGTTCGAGACCACGCGGGTCGTGTACCGGCTGGTCGTCGCCGGGCTGGTGGTTCTCGAATAGCCGCCGTGCTCGGCGGCGCTACGCTTTGCAGCGCGGGCATGATGGCATGCGTTCAGTGACTGATCCGCTGACCCCCCGCGAGGTGCCGCTGCTCACGCCCCATCTGCCGGGGACCTCGGGCTCGGTGCGCGTCTCCGAGCAGGACTTCCGCGTCGAGGAGCTGCCGCTCTACGAGGCCCGCGGCGAGGGCGGGCACCTTCTCCTCCTGGTCGAGAAGTCGGGCCGGACCACGCCCGAGGTCGCGCGCGAGCTGGCCACCGCGCTCGCCGTCCGCGAGCGAGAGGTGGGCTACGCGGGCCTGAAGGACAAGCGCGCCGTCACCGTGCAGCGGTTCAGCGTTCCGGTGCCGCCCCGCAGCCCGGATTTCCAGCGGCGCGGCGCTGACGCGGCGGGAACGGGCTGGCGCGTGCTGTCGGCCGCTCTCCACGGGAACAAGCTGCGGCCCGGGCACCTGCGCGGGAACCGCTTCCGCATCGTGGTGCGCGGGATCGGGGAGGGGGCGCTGGAGCGGGCCGAGCGCGTCTGCGCCGAGCTGCGGTCGCGCGGGGCGCCCAACCTGTACGGTGCGCAGCGATTCGGACAGCGCGGCGACAACGCCGCGCTGGGCGCGGCCATCCTGCGGCGCGAGGCGGCGACGCGCGACCGGTTCCTCCGCCGGCTCGCGCTCTCCGCCTTGCAAGCGGAGCTGTTCAACCGCTGCTTGTCGGCGCGGCTGCTCGACGGCCTCTTCGATCTCGCAATCCCGGGGGACGTGCTGCGCAAGCGGCAGACGGGCGGGCTCTTCGTGTCCGAGGACGCTTCCGCGGACACGCCGCGCGTCAAGGCAGGCGAGGTCGATCCCGCGGGCCCTCTGCCCGGCCATTCGCTCTTTGCCGCCCGCGCCGACGCCCTGGCCCGCGAGACCGCCGTCATCTTCGAGGCAGGCGTGGATCCCCGATCCTTCGCGGTGGGCGGCGGCGAGATGGAAGGTTCGAGACGCCCCTACCGCGTGCCGGTGGAAGACCTCCGCGTCGAGGCAGCGGGCGCGGACGCATTGGCGGTGGAGTTCGCGCTTCCTCGGGGGAGCTATGCAGCCTGCGTGCTGCGCGAGCTGATGAAGGAAGGCCCTCCTCCGGAGGAGGACTGATTGCGAAGGCCGGCGGCGGCGCCGACGCGCTGGACGCGACTGAACCTTTGACCGGTTCCCCCGCACGAGGTAGCACACTGGTTCCCATGCGCACCCGGTTCTGGACTTTCGCTGCCCTGGTCGCGGTGGCCCTGGTGGCGAATCTGGCGCTGGTCTCGGCCCGGTTCGCGCAGACGATCGAGGAGGGGCTGGCATCCCGCCTGACGGTGGCTTCCGGCGGATTGCGCACCCAGATCGAGCTGGTCGACCTGCGCAGCTCGCCGCGGATCGCGGCGTTCAACCCGGAGCTGATCGACGCGACCAAGCCGGTTCCCGAGGGGCCCCAACAGCAGTCCAGGCCGGACGAGCGCGCCCTGCGCGCGGCGGCCGCCGCGCTCCAGCCCGAGCCCGATCTGCTGGTGGTGGCGAACGCCCACGCCGCGGCGGTCTCGCGGCGGGGCAGGGCTGCTTCGCTCTCCGAGGACCCGGGACGGCTGCCGCTGATCCGGATCGCGCTGGAAGGCGGAGGCGCCTCGCCCCAGTTCGTCCCTTTCGACGGCAAGCTCTACCGGGCGGCGGCGGCGCGCATCCCGGGCAATGCCGCGGTGGTGCTGACCGGCACGCTGATCGACGACCGCTTCGCCGCGCAGCTCCGCAGCCTGGTCGACGCGGACGTGACGTTCCTCCAGCAGGGCGCGGCGGTGGCCAGCTCGCTCCCTCCCGACGATCGCGCCACGCTGGCTGCATGGGCCAAGGCGCCGGCCGGCGCCGGGTTCGGAGCGCTGCGGGTCGCGCTGCCCTTCGTCGGGACGCGCTTCTCGGACCACCTCCCGCTCGGGGCTCCTCGCGCCGCGACCCGGGCCGCGGTGGTGCCCCTCGCGCAGGGCGTCCAAGGCGCGATCTCCGTTCCGGCCGCCCCGCACCTCGCCTGGCTCGCTCGGTACCAGGCCTTCTACGCCGCGGGCTGGGCGGTCTTCATCCTCGCCGCCTTCGTCTGGGGCCTGTTCGCCGGTGGCGCCCCCCGAGCCCAGGTCGCGGGACGCCCTGCGCCGGCTCCGTCTCCGGCTCGTGCGAGGAAGGAGCACGCCGCGGCGCGAGCGGAGCCCGCGGCTTCGGAGGGACCCTGGAGTGACGAGGCGGTCTCCGCGCCCCGGCGGGCGGCCGCCAGGGGACACGAGCCGCTCGATCCGGAGCTGGCGCCGATTCCCGGCCGGGACGAGGAGCCGCAGCTCGGCCAGCTTCCGCCGTCCGCGGGCGCCGAGCCAGCGTGGAGCGACGATTCCTTTTCGCCGCCCGGAGGCGCGCAGACCGGGCCTTTGCCGAGCGGGCTGGAGCTCGCGAGCGAGTCGCCCGCTGGTGACGCCGGCGGCGAGCAGGAGGGGGAACAGTCCGGCGCCGCCCCCGCCGCGCTCGGCGCGGGCTGGTCGGATGCCCCCGCCGCCGGCGCGGCCCCTGCTCCCGGAGGATGGGGACCGGCGGATCCGGGCACCGCGGAGCCATGGCCACCCGCCGAGCCGGGAGCTCCGGCGGGAGGCGAAGCTCCGGCCGGCGACGAAGACCCGGACGAGGCGCACTTCCGCGAGACCTTCGACAAGTTCATGGCCCTGCGCGCCGAGACCGGCGAGGCCGGAAACCTGACCTACGACAAATTCGCCGCCAAGCTCCGCCAGAACCGCGAGCAGATGCTCTCCCGAGGCACCGCGCGCACGGTGCGGTTCACCGTCTACAAGAAGGACGGCCGGGCGGCGATCAAGGCGAGCGGGCTGCGCTGAGCGGCGACTACTTCGGGTCCTGGTAGAAGTCGTCCGGAGTGGGCGCCGGCGCGTCCAGCTGCTGCTGGGTCGGCTCGGTGCCCGAAAGGAAGCACTCCCGCATCGCGAACGGATCGTTCTCGCCCGCCAGCGCCCCGGAGCTGCGGTTCACCTTGAGGCAGCTCACCCCGGGCGCCGGCTGCGGCCATTCTTCGACGTCCGTCCCCGAGGTCGCCGCCCGCATCCACGACAGCCAGATGGGACCGGCGCAGTGCCCTCCAGTCTCGTAGCTGCCCATCATCCGGTGGTCGTCGAACCCGACCCATGCTCCGGCGATGATCGACGGCGTGAACCCGATGAACCACCCGTCGCGGTGCTCGTTCGCGGTCCCCGTCTTGCCGGCGGTCGGCCGCCCGAGCGCGGTCAGCGAGTGCGCGGTGCCTTCCGGGTCCTCGATCACCGAGCGCATGAGGTCCGCGGTGAGGTAGGCCACGTCCGGGCGCATGCTCTGCTGCAGGTCCGGCTGCGCCGCCTGCAGCGTGGCGCCGTCCCGCGAGACGATGCGCCGGACCAGGACTGGCGCCGCTCTGCGCCCCTGGGAGGCGATGGTCGCGTACGCGTTGACCAGCTCCAGGACGCCCACCTCGCCGGTGCCGAGCGCCGCCGTGTAGCTCTGCGGGATCTCACTGGAGAGCCCCGCCGCGACGGCCTCGGAGCGCACCTTGTCGAGCCCCACGCTGAGCAGGAGCTTCACCGCGACGGTGTTCTTCGACTCCGCCAGCGCCTTGCGCAGGGTCAGCGGTCCGGCGAACTCGTCCTTCTCGAAGTTCTGCGGCTTCCAGGGCTTTCCCGTCCAGGGATCGGTGATCACCTCGGGCGAGTCGTCCACCTTGGTCACGGGGGTGTACTTCCCGCTCTCCAGCGCGGCCGCGTAGAGGAACGGCTTGAAGCCCGAGCCCGGCTGCCGCCGCGCCTGGGTGGCGCGGTTGAAGGAGCTGAGCGTCTCGTCATACCCGCCCACCAGCGCCAGAACGTGACGGTTGCGCAGGTCCATGCCGATGAACGCGCCTTGCACGGCGGGAGTCTGCTCCAGCGCGAGGTCGAGGCGCGTGACCCGCAGCCGGTCGGGCGCATCGCGCGTGGCCGAGAACCGCAGCACGCGCACGGGCACCACGTCGCCGACAGCGAGCACGTCGAGCGCGCCGCGGGGCGGGGGGGTGGCGTGTTCCGGCTGGAACTCGCGCGCCCACGACATGGTCGAGAAGGGGACGGTGCCCTGCGCGGAGGGAGCCAGCTCCACTCGCGCCTCGCGCGCGTTCACCGACACCACGATGCCGCCGTAGATCGCGTTCTGCTCCAGCGTCCGGGTGCGCGCCGCGCGCGCGAACGAGTCGGGCTGCAGCGCTTCCTTCTCGGAGATGCCCTCGAGGTCGAAGGCGGCGGGGCCCTCCGGGCTCCGGGCGATCTGCGCGTACCTTCGCGCCAGCGCGGCGCGGAAATCGTCCAGGCGCGAGGCGTCGAGCCGGATCGGCGCGCCGCGCCAGCCCTGCCGCTTGTCCACCGCGCGCAATCCTTCGCGCACCGCCTGCTCGGCCGCGGCCTGCACCCGCGGATCCATCGCCACTTCCACGGTCATGCCGCTGGTCTCGACGGCGGCGTCGCCGTATTGCGCGATCAGCTGCCTGCGCACCTCTTCCAGATACCACCCGCCCGGCGGATCGGTCGGGAGGGCGGGCAGCGAGATCGGCTTCTCCGCCTCTGCGTCGCGGTCCGCGCGCGAGACGTAGTGGTTCGCCAGCATGCGATCGAGCACGTAGATCTGCCGCCGCTTGGCGCGGTCGGGGTGCCGCCGCGGATTGATGCGCGCCGGGTTCTGCGGCAGCCCGGCGAGGATCGCCGCCTCGCCGAGGTCGATGTCCCAGACGTGCTTGTTGAAGTAGTAGAGCGAGGCCTCCTCGACTCCGTACCGCGCCCGTCCGAAATTGATCTGGTTCAGGTACAGGAAGAGGATGTCGTCCTTGGAGAGGTTCTTCTCCAGGCGCATCGAGAGGAGGATCTCCTTCAGCTTGCGCCTCCAGCGCTTCTCGCTGCCGAGGAAGAAGTTCTTCACCACCTGCTGCGTGATGGTGGACGCCCCCAGGCGCTTCTGCCCGCTGAGCGCGTCGACGATCGCGGCGCGGACGAGGGAGAACGGGTTGAACCCGGGGTGCTTGTAGAAGTCCTTGTCCTCCGCCGAGATCACCGCCTGCACGAGCACGCGCGGAATCTTGTCCATCGCGACCACGGTGCGGCGCTCCCGATAGAACTGCCCGACCACGGTGCCGTCCTGCGCCACCACCTTGGTGGACACCATCGGGTGGTAATCCTTCACGGTGTCGAAGGTGGGGATCTCGCGCGCGAGATACAGGTACCCGGCGACCAGGCCCAGGAGCAGGACGGCGGCGCCCGCGCCGCAGGTCCAGGCGGCGCGGCGCAACCAGATCTTCCAGCGCGCCGGTCCGGCCGGGACGTGGCCTTCGTAGTCGTCCGCCGGAACCGGGCGGTAGGGCTCTACCTCGGGCTCGGGGGCCTCGGCCGGCGGCGCGGGCTTCGGGCTCGGGCGGGCGCGCAGGAACGCCGTCGCTCCAGGAGAGTCGTCCTCGGACGGAACGGGCTCCGGCTCCGGCGGCGGCTCGGGCTCGGGCTCCGGCGCCTCGGGGATCTGCGCGGCTTCCTCGTCCCACCAGGCGCCCCGGCGTCCCTTCTTCGCGGGGGTGGGCGGCGCCACCAAGCGCTTGGGCGGAGGAGGCGGCGGGGCGGGTTCTTCGTCGGGGAGGGAGACCTGCAGCCCCTTGCGGGGCGCGAGAGG
>DASQBG010000187.1:0-10839 GCA_035635335.1 Myxococcales bacterium
TTTCCGGCGAGCCTGGGCGCTGCCGGATCCACGAGGGCCACCACCTGGAGGGACTTCTCGCGCGGCGTCGTGACCCAGACCTCCTTGGTCGGCGCGACGTAGAAGACCCCGTCCGGCGGCGACGGCAACGCCGCGCAGCCCTTGCGCGTCAGGGTCGTTGCCTCCAAGGCGCAGATGCTCGAGTCGGCGCGGTTGCCGACGTAGACGTACCCGCCGCCCGCCGAGCACGAGCTGGGTCCCACCACGCGGTCGCCGGCCTTGACCGTGGGCCACCCGTCGACGGTGCGGAGCGCTCCGGTCTTCGTGTCGAGCACGTCGACCTTGCCGGTGTTGCCGGCCGGGATGAAGAGACGGCCGGTGGCGGAATCGTAAGCGAGGTAATCCATGTCCACGGGCGCACCACCAGGCAGCGCGATGGATTCGGCGTTCGTGGTCGACGCAGCGACGGGGCCTTGGGCACGGGCCGAGGTTGCAATCAACAGTCCCGCCAGGCCGGCGCCGAGGATGACGACTGGCTCAGGGATCTTGCGCGCCTTGACGAGCAGGACGAGCGTCAGCGCGCAGATCGTCACGGTGGGCCAGTCGATCAGCGCGCGCCTGCCGAGGACGTATGCTGCTCCGGCGATCGCGCCGGTCGCGGCGGCAGTGACCCCGGCGACGAACGACTTGATCTGCGGACCGCGGGCCCAGCGCCGGTAGTAGGGTGCCGGAACGATGACGAACAGGTAGCAGGGCAGGAAGACTCCGACTGCCGCGACCAAGGCCCCCGCCAGTCCAGCCACGAGGTACCCTACGGAGGGGGGCGCTGCGCTTCAACTGCCATAGGTCTCATTGACAGGGGATACGCTTGCTCTATAACGCAGCTCCGGCATGCCCGGCCCAGGCAAATCGACGAGCGAGCCTGGCTGGCTGCTGCTCATCCACCAGATCCCGCCCAAGCCGAACTACTTCCGGGTGAAGATCTGGCGCAGGCTCCAGCGCCTCGGGGCGGTGGGCATCAAGAACTCCGTCTACGCCCTGCCGGCGAGCGAGCAGGCGCACGAGGATCTCAACTGGGTCCTTCGCGAGATCGTCGAAGGTGGCGGCGACGCTTCGCTGGTCGAGGCGCGATTCGTGGAGGGACTGTCCGGCGAGCAGGTGAAGGAGATGTTCCGCGCCGCTCGCGACGCTGACTACCAGGAGCTGGCGAAGGAAGCGCGCGAGCTCGCCCGCAAGCTGCCGCGCAGGAGCGACCTCACCGACGAAAAGCGCGTCGAGCTCGAAGGCCAGCTGGCGCGCCTGCAGAAGCGGGTGGCGGAGGTGGCCGCCGTCGACTTCTTCCTCGGCCGCGCCCGGGAGCCCCTGGAAGGGCTCCTCGCGGAGCTCGCCGAGCGGCTCGCGCCGGCGCTGCCCGAGGCGCAACACGCCGCCACGGCGGAGGAGAAGCCGCGCGGGCGCACCTGGGTGACGCGCACCGGCATCCACGTCGATCGGATGGCGAGCGCATGGCTCATCCGCCGGTTCATCGATCGCGACGCGCGCTTCAAATTCGTCGCCTCGCGCGACTACCGGCACCACCCCGGCGAGCTGCGCTTCGACATGTTCGACGGGGAATACACCCACCAAGGCGAGCTGTGCACGTTCGAGGTGCTGCTGTCCCGCTTCGAGATCACCGACGCGGCGCTCCGGCCCATCGCGGAGATGGTGCACGACATCGACCTCAAGGACGAGAAGTACGGCCGGCCGCAGACGGCGGGCATCGAGCTCGTCGTGAACGGGATCGCGATGGCACACCGCGAAGACGAGGCGCGGCTCGGGCGCGCCACGGCCGTGTTCGACGACCTGTACGAGTACTTCAAGCGCAAGCGTCCGGAGCGCGGACGCGGCGAGGGAGCATGAGGCCGGAGCGCGTTCACGGGTCCGGAGCTGAAGGACCTCCGCCTCTTGCCGGAAGGCCGGCTGATCACGGGGCCTGGTCCGGCATGTCCTGAATCGTGGGATCAATGTCCTTGCGGACAAGCGGGCAGCCGCGCACCATGGCGGCATGGGACCCTCCGCCGCGCCGGACAGGCCGCTTCGCATCGCGTTGCTCGCGTACCCCGGAGTGCAGGGGCTGGACCTCTCCGGGCCGCTGGAGCTGTTCGCGCGGGCGTCGCGGCTGCTCCGCGAAGACGGCCGGGCGCACCCGGGCTATTCGCTCGTCGTCGTCGGCACGGAGGAGGGACCGATGGCCGCGTCCTCCGGGTTCCGCTTCTTGCCCGATACCACCTTCCGGACGATGCGCGGAGCGGTGGACACGCTGCTGGTGGTCGGTGGGCTCGGAATCGATGCGGTGCTCGGCGACGCCGCCGTCCTCGCCTGGCTGCGGCGGATGTCCGGCCGCGTGCGCAGGATCGGCTCCGTTTGCACTGGCGCGTTCCTCCTCGCCGAGTCGGGGTTGCTCGACGGGCGCACCGCGACGACCCACTGGTCGCGCGCCGCGGAGCTGCAGCGGCGCTACCCGAAGGTGACGGTGGAAGAGGACCGCATCTGGGTGCGCGACGGCGGCGTCTACACCTCGGCCGGCGTGAGCGCGGGCATGGACTTGACGCTCACGCTCATCGAGGAGGACCTGGGCGCGGACCTGGCGCTGGCGGTCGCGCGGGCGATGGTCATGTACCTGCGCCGGCCGGGCGACCAGAGCCAGTACAGCGCGCCCTTGCGGCTGCAGGCCGCGCAGACGCCTTCGGTGCGCGAGCTCGTCGCCTGGGTCGCCGAGCACCCCGAAGGCGATCTCTCCGTGCCGGCGCTGGCCAGGCGGGTGGGAAGGAGCCCGCGGCACCTGACGCGCGTCTTCCGCCGGGAGCTGGGGATCGCGCCCGCCGAGGCCGTCGAGCAGCTCCGGCTGGAAGCGGCACGCCGCGCGCTGCAGCAATCGCCCGCCGGCCTGGAGGAAGTCGCCGCGCGCTGCGGGTTCGGCAGCGCCGAGGTGTTGCGCCGCGCCTTCCTCCGGGCGCTGCACGTGACGCCCTCCGCCTACCGCGCGCGCTTCTCGGCGAGCCGCGAGCTCGCGTCATGAAGGCACGGATCCATCCCGCGTTCGTCGTCGCCGGCGCCGTCTTCGTGGTGCTCCTCTGCGCGGCGGCCGTGCGCGCGACTCCGTCGATCCTGATCGTTCCGCTCGAGCGCGAGTTCGGCTGGAGTCGCGCGCTGCTCTCCTCGGCCGTCTCGGTCAACCTCGTCCTCTACGGCCTGGTGGGTCCATTCGCTGCCGCTCTCATGGAGCGCTTCGGCATCCGCCGCACGGTGCTCGCCTCGCTGGCGCTGATCTGCGCGGGCGTCGCGCTCACCGCGCAGATGCGCACCAGCTGGCAGCTCGTGCTCACTTGGGGGATCCTGGTGGGCCTCGGCACGGGGACCACCGCGATGGTGCTCGGCGCCACGGTGGTGAACCGCTGGTTCGTCTCGCGCCGCGGCGCGGTGATGGGCGTGCTCACGGCGAGCACCGCCACCGGGCAGATGCTCTTCCTCCCGCTCGAGGCGCACGTCGTCGAGCAGTACGGCTGGCGCGCCGTGACGCTGCTCGTTGCCTCGGTGATCGCGTTGCTCTTGCCGCTGGTGGCGCTGCTCGTCCGCGATCGGCCGGCCGACGTCGGAGTGCTCCCCTACGGCGCGTCTCCGGAGACGCCGCCCGTGGTCCAGTCGCGCCAGAACCCACTCGCGAACGCGCTGCGCGTCCTGCGAGAGAGCGCGCGCAAGGGTGACTTCTGGCTCCTCGCCGGCAGCTTCTTCGTCTGCGGCGCGACCACCAACGGCCTGGTCGGCACGCACCTCGTTCCCGCCTGCATGGACCACGGGATCCCCGAGGTACGCGCGGCGGGATTGCTCGCGGTGATGGGCATCTTCGACTTGATCGGCACCACCGCCAGCGGCTGGCTCTCGGATCGCTTCGACTCCCGCAAGCTCCTCTTCTGGTACTACGGCCTGCGCGGGCTTTCGCTGCTCTGGCTGCCGCAGGCGTTCGACGCGCAGGTGCTCGGGCTCCCGGTCTTCGCCGTGTTCTACGGACTCGACTGGATCGCCACGGTCCCGCCCACGGTGCGCCTGACCACCGAGGCGGTGGGCGTGCGCGACGCGCCCATCGCGTTCGGCTGGATCGTCGCCTCGCACCAGATCGGCGCGGGCGTGGGCGCGCTGGGCGCCGGAGTCATCCGCTCCTCGCTCACCACCTACACTCCGGCCTGGGTGGCGGCTGGCGCGATCTGCATGGTGGCGGCGCTGCTCGTCCTGCGCATCGGGCGCCGGGCCCCGAGCCTGGGGCTCGCGCGCGCTGCCGCGGAGTGAGCCGCGTCCAGAACGGGTCGTCAGCCGTCCTTTCGGCGGTGCTGGCTGTGCGCGTCCGGCGCGAGGCCGTTTCGCCGCCTCCCGGCCACCCTGGCGCCCGCGCTGCGGCGGACTGACCCTCTACTCGGCCGATCCCCGGGGATACCCAATTGCAATCGCCCGGCTCCGTTCACAGCCTCGGTGAATGCGCGCGCTGACCTATGACGGCCCGTACCGAGTCAAAGTCCGCAACAAGCCCGAGCCGCGGATCGAGCATCCGCAGGACGGCATCGTGCGGGTGACGGCCGCGGCGATCTGCGGCTCCGATCTCCACCTGCTTCACGGGCTCGTCCCGGACACTCGCATCGGGTTCACCTTCGGGCATGAGTTCACGGGGGTCGTGGAGGAGCTGGGGCCCGGCGCCCAAGGAGTCCAGAAGGGCGACCGCGTGATGCTTCCGTTCCAGATCTTCTGCGGCGGTTGCTACTACTGCACCCGAGGGCTCACCTCCTGCTGCGAGAGCACCAACCCCGCGACGGACGCCGCCACGGGCATCTACGGCTACTCGCACACGATGGGCGGCTACGACGGCGGGCAGGCCGAGTACGTGCGCGTTCCATTCATCGGCGTGGATGCCGAGAAGATCCCGGCCGACGTGGAGGACCTGGACGCCCTGCCCATGACGGATGCATTCGCGACCGGCTACCAGGCGGCCGAGATGGCCGGGATCGAGGAGGGCGAGACCGTGCTGGTGCTCGGCTGCGGTCCCGTCGGCTTGTTCTCCATGTGGTCGGCGTGGGTGATGGGCGCCGGCCGGGTGATCGCGGTCGACCACGTCGATTACCGGCTCGAGTTCGCGAGGAAGTGGCTCGGCGTGGAGACGCTGAACTTCAAGGACGCCGACCTGGTGACCGCGGTGAAGGGCATGACCGACGATCGCGGCGCCGATGCCACCATCGAGGCCGTCGGTTGCGAGGCGGCCGGTTCTCCCGTGCACCGCGCGCTGGGCGTCTACATGAAGCTCGAGGCGGGCTCGCCGCAGGCCCTCAACTTCGCCATCCACGCGACCAAGAAGGGCGGGACCATCTCGATGATCGGCGGCTATGGCCCTCCGTACAACGCCGTAGACATCGGGACCTTCATGAACAAGGCGCAGAGGATCAATACCGGGCAAGCGAGCGTGAAGCGCTACATGCCGCGCCTGCTCGAGCACGTCCAGGCAGGGCGGATCCGGCCGCAGCAGGTCTTCACGCACCGGCTCCCGCTCGACCGCGCGCCCGAGGGCTACCACACCTTCGCGCAGAAGAGGGACGGCTGCATCAAGGTGGCGCTGCTGCCGAACGGATCCGCGACCCTGCACTGAGGACGAGCCCGATGGAACGGACACCAGACGTGACGAGACCGGAAGAGGTGCAGCGGAAATCCGGATACCGATCGATCCAGCCGCCCGGACGGCCTCCGTACTGGGGCGTGGACCGCGATCCCGCCCGCCGTCCCGGGGTGCCGCGGATGCGCCAGCCCGAGCCTTGGCCGAACACGAGGTTCCCTCCCGAACGGCAGCCGGGCAAACCGGCGGTGCCCAAGCACGGCCGGCCGAACAAGCCGTTTCCGCCCGTGTTCGGCACCTCCTGCCCGCCCCGCGGTCTGTCGGGCGCCATCCGCACCATGGCCTACGGCCTTCCCGACCATTACCCGAGCCACTGGTTCCTGCTGATGCTCGGCGACCGGGTCGAATCGTGGAGCACGCGCGCCCGCCGGCTGCTCCCGGTGGCGCTGCCCATCGCCGCGCTCGCCTTTTTCGTGCGGCTGGCCCGCGGCTGAACGAGAGCCGACAGTTCACCGCAGAACCCGGTTCAATCGCGGACACGGGAGCCGCGTCCGTCTGGCGCGCCGCACCCGGGTAGCCCGATCACGGCAACCGAAGGGAGCAGTAGCGTCGCACCATCACGCGCACACTGCCCCTGGCGCTCCGCTCGATCCGAGATTCGAGACGCCGGAGCCCGAGTCGCTCCGGCGCCTCCGAACAGTGTCGCCAGGTCGGCCGTCAAGGCCCGAGCATGAAGTCGATGGTCCAGTTGGGCTCGGTGGCGTCGCGCCGCTTGAGCGTGAACGATCCGTTCCCCGCGCCGGAGATCGATCCGGCCATCGAGTCGCCAGCGACCGCGCCGTCGAAGATGCCCTCGCCGGGCAGCTCGAAGTGGACGCTGGTCGCCGTGACGCGAACGTCTTGCAGCGGGACCGAGTTGACGCCGGCGCTGAAGCGCCCGCGCCAGTCACGGTCCTGCGGGGACAGCTCGACGGCCATCGGCGCCCGCAGCCCGTTGCGCAAGAGCACGCCTTGCCAGCGGCCAGAGACGGGCTCGTCGTTTTCCGGGCGCGGCTGGGCGCCCGCGCAGGCGGCGACCAATAAGATGCTTCCGATCAGCAGCGGGATTCGCATGGCTCCTCCAGTCATGGTTCCTCCTTCGATTCTCGCGCCGCCGAAGCGATGCGATGTTGACGATGGAAACATGGCTAGCCATCGATGTGGGCGATGTCAACATGATCGTGTTATGCAGGTGCCATGCGAAAAAAGCGCCCGTACCACCACGGGAATCTCCGCCAGGCGCTGATCGACGCCGCCCTCGAGCTGATCGAGGAGCGGGGCCTACCGGCCCTCACCCTCCGGGAGGTGGCGCGGCGCGTGGGCGTCACGCACGCGGCGCCGCAGCGTCACTTCGCCGACCGCGCGGCGCTGGTCGCCGCGGTCGCCGAGCAGGGCTTCCGCGGGCTGGGCGCGCACATGGAGGCGGTGCGGGCTTCCGCGCCGGCGCGCGTTCCTTCGCAGAGGCTTCGCGCGCTCGGCGTGGCCTACGTGGAATATGCGCTCGCGCATCCCGAGCACCTGCGGGTCATGTTCTCGCCCGAGGTGGCTGACAAGTCGCGCCACCCGCAGCTGGCCGCGGCGGCGCAGGAAGTGCACGAGACGCTGGTGAAGCAGATCGTGGAAGGCCAGCGGCAGGGCGCCGTCGCGCCCGGCGACCCGGACGAGCTGTCCTTCGCCGCCTGGTCGATGGTGCACGGCTGCGCCATCCTGCTCATCGACGGCCAGGCCTCGCGAAGATCGCCGGCCGCCTCGATCGACGCCGCGGTCGACCGGCTCCACCTGGGGCTCGCCCCTCGCGCGCCCGCGCGCAAGCGGCGCCGCTGACGCGAGAGACGGCCTTCGACCTCGCGCCTTCGATGCCGTCGAGGTAGGTTCCCGGCGGGATCGGAGTCGAGCGCATGAAGGACTTTGCCGGCAAGGTGGCGGTCATCACCGGAGCGGGGAGCGGGTTCGGCCTCGAGTTCGCCCGCCTCGGCGCCCGCGAGGGGATGAGGCTCTTGCTCGCCGACGTGCAGCAGGATGCGCTCGACCTGGCCGTCGCCGAGGCGCGCGCCCGCGGCGCCGAGGCGATCGGCGTGCGCGCCGACGTGTCGAAGGCGGAGGACGTCGACCGCGCCGCGGCGGAGGCGAAGTCGGCGTTCGGCGCGGTGCACCTCTTGTTCAACAACGCGGGGGTCGCCGGCGGGGGCGGATACCTGTGGGAGAGCAGCCTCAAGGACTGGAAGTGGATCCTCGGGGTCAACCTGATGGGCGTCGTCCACGGGATCCGCAGCTTCGTGCCGCTCCTGCTGGAGCACGGTGGCGAGGGCCACGTGGTGAACACCGCCTCGGCGGCCGGCCTCGTCTCCAGTCCGCTGATGGGCGCCTACAATGCGAGCAAGCACGCCGTGGTGACGCTCAGCGAGACGCTCCACCACGAGCTGCGGCTCGCGAACGCCCGCATCGGCGTATCGGTGCTCTGCCCGGCGTACGTTCCGACCGGCATCTCGAGCTCGGAGCGCAACCGCCCACCGGAGCTGGTCGAGGACGCGCCGCCGACCGAGTCCCAGCTCGCGGCGCGCCGGAGGTCGGAGAAGGCGGTCTCCTCGGGCAAGGTGAGCGCCGCCGACGTGGCGCGCCTGACCTTCGACGCCATCCGTGAAGATCGCTTCTACGTGATCACGCACCCCAAGCTCCTGCCCACCGTCGAGCTGCGGCTCCGCGACGTGGTCGAGCAGCGCGGCCCCAGCGACCCGTACACGTACCGGCCCGACCTCAAGCAGCAGACGTGATCTCGGCGTCTGGTTGGCGGCGGCTCCGCGGCTTCCGCCGGACGGCCAGCGCAGCCGCGGCGAACAGGACCAACGCGCCCGGCGCGAGCAACCCGTTCCACCCAAACCGGCGCGGGATGGGGCGGAGCCCGTCGCCGTTCAGGACGAACGCCGCCCAGAAGCGGGGATGCCGCAGCGCCGACCCGGAGCGCAAGAAGCGCAGCTTCGCCAGCCGCAACGCCTCCGCCTTGGGTTCGCGCCGGCCGAGCTCGAAGTAGAACTGCTTCATGAACTCGGTCGTGGGCCGGTCGGCGACTCGCCACAACGTGGTCACGGCCGCACGCGACCCGGCGGAGAGCAGGGCCCGGCTGAAGCCCTGCAGGCCCTCGCCGCGGATCACCTTGCCGCGCTCGGTGTCGCACGCGGACAGCGTGGTCAGATCCACTCCGGTCAGGTCGAGGTCATACACTTCCTTCAGGAAGAGATAGTCCGGCTCCCGGTCCTGGCCGGCGGGCGAGAAGACGATTCGCGACCGCTCCGGGTTTCCGTCGTCGGCGGTCGCGTGCGTGCTGAGGTGGAGGAGAGGGACGCCCCTGGCCTGGCCGGCGACCAGCAGCCGCTTCGAATTTGCGGCGCCGAGATGGAGCTCGGCGCCGTCGCCGGCGATCCGGGCGATCGCGCGCACTTCCTCCGCCGAGGTGGCGAGGTGCGCGAGCCGCCCTTCGCCGGGCAGCGCGCCCGTGGTCCGCGCGGGCACCAGCGGGTCCCCGAAAGCGATCAGCTGGCGCGTCCAAGGGAACGACCACGACCGGTACGCCGGAGGAGCGTCCCGGAGCAGGATCGCGGCCGACGGCAGGTAGGAGATGTCGAAGCGCTCGATCAGCAACGTCCCCGCCGCCGCGGGCGGCTGGAGGGCCTCGAAGGGGAGCGCGGTGAGCGGCCCGTCGGGGACGACGACCAGGTGCCGGAACCTGGACCGCGCCAGCGGCTCGACGCCGGCCAATAGCCGCCTTCCGAGGGCCTCCGAGGCGCGCCGCCAGTCGTCCCCCGAGCCGGACGCCAATTCCCGCGCAAACGCAGAAATCTCCTCGGCGGCCGCGGGCGAGAAGGGGATCCGCGCGATTCCGGAGGCGTCGTGCGTCGCCCAGACGACCGCCGCCGCGCGCGGCGTGACCCAGTACTCGAGCAGGAGCGTGCGCGGGTCCAGCCGCGACTGGACGGCGGCGAGAGACATCGGCGCGGCGCCGCCCTGAGCCTGCTCCTGCAGCCGATCCTTGAACGTACGGGCGCGGCTGCGCTCCAGCAGGTCGAAGATTTCCGCCGTGTCCGGGCGTTCGGTGAACAGCTCCAGGAGCGCGTCGTAGACGTCGCGCTTGTCGGCCAGGAAGTCCGTTTTCAAGGTGGAGAGCTGCAGGTTCGAGCGCACCGACTCGATGACGCCGATCGCCTGGCGGAATCGCGCGGCGGCGAGGTCGTCGCGCCCCGTCCTGCGGGCGACGCGGCCCAGCCCATAGAGCGCCTTCCACTCCTCCTCGGTGGTGCCCAGAGCCTTGGCGGAGTCGAGCGCCGCCTCGAGGTCGCGCGTCGCACCGTTCAGATCCCCCAGCCGGATCAGCGTCTCGCCCCGGTAGAGACGCACCTGCATCGCCTCGCGGCGGTTGCCGTTTCCCTCCGCGATCGACAGCACCCTCGCGAAGGTGCCGAGCGCCGCCCGCAGGTCGCCCAGGTCGAGCGCCTGCACGATTCCGATGTTCTTGAGCACCCCGATCTCGCCGTTCCGGCGCTGCTCCTGCGCGAAGAGCTGCCCGGCAGCGCGGTAGGTCTCCAGCGCCTTGAACGGGTCCTCGAGGCGCCGGTACAGGACGCCGAGATTGGCGAGCACCAGCGCGTGCTCGCTGGGCGGGAGCGCCTCCGGGGACTTTTGCAACTCGCGGTAGAGCTCCAGGGCCTGGTCGTAACCGCCGAGGCGCAGGAACAGCGTGGCGAGATTCGAGAGGACGATCCGCCTGCGCCGCGCCTGCCAGGCCGCTCCAGCGGCCTCGTCGACGCGCTCGAGCGCGCTGCGGTAGGCGTGCAGCGCGTCGAGATACCTCGCCTGGGGAAAGTAGACCGCCCCCAGGTTGTTCAGCTCCTCGACCTCCGCCTCGCGATCCCCGCTCGAGCGCGCCAGCGCGAGCGCCTCTTCGAAGCGCCGGACCGCAGGCGGGTAATCGCCGCGGTAAAGCTCGGCGAGCCCGATGTTGTTGATGGCGCGTCTCTCGCCCGATCGATCCGCGAGCTTCCGGTACAGCTCCGCCGCTTCGAGGCCGGTCGCGGCGGCACGGTCGTAGTCGCCTTGGGCCGTGCCCATCTGGCTCAGCGCGTTGAGGGCGGCTCCGAGGTCCGCCCGGTCGGCGCGTGCCCGGAGGTCCGGCAGCAGCGCTTCGAACGACTTCTGCGCCT
>DASQBG010000188.1:0-8769 GCA_035635335.1 Myxococcales bacterium
CCACTCAGGTGCTCATCGCCGGCGGCGACAACTGCGCGAACACCACGGCGCTGACCAGTTGGGATTTGTGGGACAGCACAGCGCTGTCCACGACCTTGCCGGTCAGCAGCACTGCCACGGGTCCTGGCACGAACAAGCTCACGGTCGGGCGGCGCCTCTTCACGGCCACCGTCGTAGGAACGGGTAAGGTCTTGCTCGCGGGTGGAGCCGCCGCCACTGCCACGGCGGACATTTTCACGCTGAACGCCACCACGCCCGCCAGCAGCACGATTCCTGCGACGGCCCTCGTGATGACGGGCACGAGATTCGGCCACACCGCCACGCTCCTCACTTCCACGACGGCGACGATCGCCTGCCCGAGCGCACCCACGGCGTCCTGCGTCCTCCTCGCGGGCGGCAACGCGACACCGGGAAAGACCTGGGAAATCTACGACGGGTCGACGGATACCTTCCCCTTGAACGCAGCCACTGGGGGAACAAACCACGACCTGGTGACCCTCGCGCGACAACTCCACGCCGCGGCTGTATTTGCCGGCGGCAAGGTGCTGCTCGCAGGGGGCAGCAACGGGGCCACTGCTCAGAGCACGACCGAGGTCTTCGATCCGGCCGCCACCACGCTGAGCTTCACCACTGGAGTGGGATTGCAGCTGGCCCGGTTCAGGACGGCCGCCCTCTACGCCCCCCTGCAGGACGTGTTGGTGCTGGTCGGAGGCAACACCGTTGGCCCGTCGACCGAGCAGGTCACGACGCCGTAGCGGCGATCGGCCGCAGAGTTGGACAACGGAAACTCCGCGATCCCACGCTTGACCTGAGCCCCCGCGGGGACACTTACTCCCCTCGTGGTGCCCGCTTCCGCTTTTTCACCCGAGGTGTCCCCCGAGCGCGCCCTGCTGCTCGAGCGGGCCGCGGGAGCGCTGGCCCACGAAGGCAAGAACCCGCTGCACAACATGGCCCTGCACCTGCAGTTGCTCGGGGAGAAGGTCCGCGAGGGCGGGCATGAGGGCGCGCCGGCCGAGCGGCACCTGCAGGCGCTGCGCGACGGGATCGGCAGGGTCGACGCGCTGCTCAGGGCGTTCTCCGACCTCGCCTCGCCCGGGCACCTCGCTCCGGACCTCGGCGCCGCGATCTCGCGCGCGCAGCTCCTCTTCGGGTACGAGGCCCGCCGCGGGAGCGTGGCCGTGATGCAACGCGGTCCTGCCTCCGTCCCCGTGCAGGCCGATCCAGCCTTCCTCTCCGACCTCGTCTGCCACGCGTTCCTCGCCGCGGTGTCGTTGGCGCGCGACGGCGCGCTGCACATCTCGGTCGGTATCGACGGGCCCCGCACGCGCCTCGAGCTCCGCTCCGAGGGCGGCGCGCCCCGCCGCGACGAGGCCGCCCCACACCTGGAAGCGGTGCGCCGCCTGGCCTCCAACGCAGGGGCCGAGCTCTCGGCCGACCTTGCACCGGCTGCGTCCGCCCGGCTCTCGATCTCCTTCGCCCATCCGAGGTAAGGCACCCACCGCCCCATGCCCATCGACACAACTCCCATCCGCAACCTGAGGGCCCGCGTCCTGGTGGTGGACGACGACGCGTCCACCCGCGAGGTCTTCGGTGAGCTGCTCGAGCGTTGGGGCTACGACGTCGAGCAGACGGGCGACGGCCACGACGCCCTGAAGCTCATCACCGAGCGGCATCCCGACGTGATCATCAGCGACCTGGTCATGCCCAAGCTCGACGGCTTGGCCCTCACTCGCGCGCTCCGCGAGGAATCGCCGGACACGCCGGTGATCATCATCACCGGCAAGGGCACGATCGACGCTGCCGTCGAGGCGGTGCGCGAAGGCGTCTTCGACTTCGTCGAGAAGCCGCTCGATCCGGCGCGGCTCAAGGTGATTCTCCAGCGCGCGCTGGAGAAGCGGCAGACCGAGCACGAGATGCAGGTGCTGCGCCGCCGCCTCGGGCAGGTGGACTCCGGCGTCGGCGTGGTCGGCCAGTCCCCCGCGATGCGCAAGGTGATGGACCTGGTCGAGAAGGTCGCGCCGAGCAAGGCGAGCGTGGTCATCACGGGGCAATCCGGGACCGGCAAGGAGATGATCGCGCGCGCCGTCCACCAGCTTTCCCCACGCCGGGACAAGCCGTTCATCGCCATCAACTGCTCCGCCATCCCCTCGGGGCTGATGGAGAGCGAGATGTTCGGCCACGAGCGCGGCGCGTTCACCGGCGCCGACCAGCGCCGGCTGGGCGCCTGGGAGCTGGCCGATGGCGGCACGCTCTTCCTCGACGAGGTGGGCGAGATCCCCATCGAGCTGCAGGCGAAGTTCCTCCGCGTGCTCGAGGAGGAGCGGCTCCGGCGGCTGGGCGGCAAGAGCGAGATCAGCGTCGACGTGCGCGTGATCAGCGCCACCAACCGGGACCTCAAGGAGGAGATCAAGTCGGGCCGCTTCCGCGAGGACCTGTACTTCCGCCTGAACGTCTTCCACATCCCGCTCTCGCCGCTAAAAGAAAGGCGCGAGGACATCCCGTTGCTGGTGCAGCACTTCATCGATCGGTTCAGCCGCGAGGGCGGCAAGAAGCTCGCCGGCCTCACGCCACAGGCCACCAAGGTGCTCTCCGAGTACGCCTGGCCCGGCAACATCCGCGAGCTGCGGAACACGCTCGAGCGCGCGGTCATCCTCTGCGGCAGCGCCGCCATCGACGTCGAGCACCTCCCGGCGGAGATGGCCGTCGGAGGAGGGGAGAGCGCCTACCTCAAGGTGCCCTTCGGGCTTCCCCTGCGCGAGGTCGAGAAGGAGTACATCCTGTCCAGCCTGGGCCGGATGCAGAACAACAAGGCGCGCACCGCGCAGGCGCTGGGGATCAGCGAGAAGACGCTCTACAACAAGCTGTACCGTTACTCCGGCAAGGGGCCGCGCTCGAAGGACGACGCGTACGACGACGATTGCGACGAGGACGGGCCGCCCGAAGCGAAGGCCACCGGCGCCGCCTGAGGCATCCCGCGACGTGCGGCGCCACCCGTCGGCGGCGACTGACCAATCCGCCGATACGCCTCAGTGGTGCACGTGCGCCACTTCCACCCGGTCGCGGCCGGAGCGTTTCGCCTTGTAGAGCGCCTCGTCGGCGCGGCGGAGCAGGTCCTCGGCGGCGTCGTTCGCGCCCACCTCGTCCGGAGACAGCGCCGCCACGCCGATGGACGCGCGCACCGGCAGGCCCGCGGCCTGCGAGACCTCCAGGAGCCTTCTCCGGAGGCGCTCGGCGAACAGCCCCGCGGCGGCGGCGGTGGTCTGCGGGAGCAGCACGACGAACTCGTCGCCGCCGTAGCGCGCGGCGAAATCCGTATCGCGCAGCTCTTCGCGGACCGCATCCGCCAGGCCCAGGATGGCGCGGTTGCCGGCGGCGTGTCCGAGCCGGTCGTTGATCTCCTTGAGCCCGTCGAGGTCGACCATCGCGCACGAGAGCGGGTGCGCGTAGCGGTCGGCGCGCGCGACCTCCTCCTCGAGGCGCGCGTGGAAGCTGCGGAAGTTGGGCAGTCCGGTGAGCCCGTCGGTCTGCGCGAGAGCGCGGAAGTGCTCCTTCTGCGCGGTCAGCTTGAGCGTGCGGTCGACTCGCGCCATCAGCTCCTGCGCGCTGAACGGCTTGGCCAGGTAGTCGGCGGCGCCCAGCGAGAGGCCCTGGCTCTTCGTCTCCGCATCGCCCTGGGCCGAGAGGAAGATGACCGGCACCTCGGCGGTCTTCGGGTCGCGCCGCAAGCCGGTGAGCGCCCCGAACCCGTCGAGGCCCGGCAGGAAGAGATCGAGCAGCACCAGGTCGGGCAGCAGCTCCTTGGCGCGCTTGACCGCGCTCTCGCCGTCGCCGACCGCCTCCACGTCGTACTGGTCCCGAAGCAGCTCCTGCACGACCTCGCGCGCGTCCTCGTCGTCCTCGACCACCAGCACCAGCGGCCGCTGCCGCTTGCCCGATCCCATTAGCGGGGGCTCGGGCGCTTCCTCGCCGGCCGGCGGGTCGACCTTGGCGCGCGCCGTGCGCGGCGCCCGCAGCCGAGCAGCGACGCGCCGTGCCACCTCGTCGGGATTGCCTCCGGCATCGTCGGCGCCCGCCTCGATCGCGCCGGCGGCATCCGCCGTCATCACAACCAGCGGGCCGGTGGCCTGAGCCAGCTCGCGCATGGCAATGGCGCGCGGCAGGTCGTCCGCCGTGCACACGAACGCGGCGGGCGTACCCGCGCGCTCGTGCAGACCGGCCCGCGCGAGCGCCTCGCGCAGGGCGTCTGCGATCTCCCCCGCCCCCACCACCCGCACGTTCACGCCACCGCTCCCTCGACAGACCTTCACCGGCCAGACGACCCCCTGGCAAAGTAGCGATGGAAGGCTCCGCGGAAAAGTGCAGGTTGTTCCGAGATGTCGGGCGAGCGCCTACCTGCGCCCCCATTTCACCTGTCGCGCACCGAACGCGCCGCCGGGACCCTGCATCATCGGGGGCGTCTCCAGCCAGAACTGCCACCACTGCTCGCCGAACGACTCGAGCTTGAGCCGCTTGTCGTTCTGCAGGCGGGTCAGCAGGGTCTTCAGGCGGTCGTCCGACTTCACCTGCCCCGCGCCCCGCTGCAGCACCTCGATGGCCTTCTTGCGCTCGCCCCGCTTGTCCTCGCACCAGGCGTAGACGGCGTAGAGCAGCGACTCGCCCTTGTTCGCGCGGATGGCGGCGTCGAAGACGTCCTCCATCTCCTTCCACTCCTTGCGCCGGAAGTGCTGCGCGGCGAGCATCGCGCGGGCAGGCCACATCTTGACGAACGACTTCTTCAGATGCGGCTCCGCCTCCTCGAACTTCTTCTGGATGTACAGCAGCGAGCCGATCTGCCCGTGGAGCTGCGAGGCGACGAGGAACTGCCAGCGCGCCATCGGGAACGACGCCTCCAGCAGCGCGATCGCCTTCTCGATGCGCCGCCCGGCCAGCTCCTTCTGTACCTGCGCCATCAGGCCCTCGAGCTGCTTCACCGTCCGGCGGGCCAGCAGGATGTACGCGACGATCCCCGCCACGACCGCCGGGAAGATGCTGCCCAGCGCGTGAGCGAGCCCGCTGAAGAAGAAGGCGCAGAAGGTGAGGAGCGCCGCCGCCAGGGAGAGGAGCAGGTTGATCATTTGCGAGGCATCCGGAAGCGCCTCGGTCTATCCGGGAAAACGTGCGCCCGCAAGGCGGACGCACCCGTCCGCGCCGGGGAGTGCCTTGGCGCCGCCGAAGACGGCGGCCGCTATCCGCGCCGCTTGCCCTGCTCGAGCGCGGGCTCGTCGGCCGCGAGGGCGGGACCCTGACCGAGGTCGATATTGAATGGGCGCGCATCGGCGAGGCGGAGGGGGTCCGCCCGGGGTTGCGAGTCGACCGGCCGTGCACCCAGCACGCCGGCCGGCGAGGCGATGGCCGGCAGCGCCTCGACCGCAAGAATCGGATCGACTTCGAGCACGCGACCATCCTGCATGGGAACCCCCCGGAAGGGTCGCATGGTACCCGGTCCGGGGCGCCGATGCACACTCCTCGACCGACACCGCCTCCCAGCTCACGACACCAACGCCTTTTTCCTCATAGTTCCAACGCGTTAGCGTCGCTCAAACCGCACGTCGGGGGGATGCGAGATGGCCAATCGAGTTGGATCGGGGCAGCACGTCGGTTCTGACGCGGCAGTCGGCGGACGGGAGGCGACCCGGCAGGCGCGCGAGTCGCTGGGAGGAGGGCCTGCCTCGTTCGGGTTCCTCTTCGCTTCTCCGGACCTGCCGCTCGCCGAGGCGCTGCGCGCGGCGCGCTCGGCCGCGGGCACGCAGCAGATCATCGGCTGCACCACCGCGGGCGAGGTGACCGAGCGCGGGCTCACCCACGGGGGAGTCGCGGTGCTGCTCGTCGGGGCGCCGAAGGGCGTGTCCGAGAGCGCCACCGTGTCCGGCCTGAAGGAGGACCCGAAGCGGGCCGCGGCCGAGCTGTGCCGGAACTTCGGGTCCGCGCAAGGCAAGGCGCGCGCGAAGGGCCTCGCCTTCTCGACCACGGTGGTGCTCGCCGACGGCCTCTCGGGCGTGGGCGAGGAGCTGGTCCGGCAAATCGTGGCGCAGACGCAGGCGTTGCACCAGATCGTCGGCGGCGCGGCCGGCGACGAGGGCCGCTTCAAGGCGACCCTGGTGGGTGATGCGGAACGGGCCGCGCCCGACGTCGCGGCGGCGATGCACGT
The DNA here is from genome assembly GCA_035635335.1 of Myxococcales bacterium. Classification (GTDB taxonomy): domain Bacteria; phylum Myxococcota; class Myxococcia; order Myxococcales; family 40CM-4-68-19; genus VBKO01. Next base: position 6,188 of record DASQBG010000188.1, read on the forward strand.
CTTCAGCGACGCGCCCTGGGGCGTGGGTATCGGGCACGGACTCGAGGCGACGACGGGCAAGATGGCCGTGACTCGCGCCAAGGGGAACGTCGTCTACGAGCTCGACGGCCGACCCGCGTTCGAGGCGTACAAGGAGCACGCCCGCAAGCGCGGCGTCACCCTGACGGCTTCGGCCGCGGGCGAGTACCTGATCGCGAATGAGCTCGGCGTGATGCTCGGCGAGCGCGTGGCGCGCGCGCGGGCGCCACTCTCCGTCGGAACGGATGGATCGCTCACCTGCGCCGCGGGCGTGCGGCAGGGGAGCCAGGTCGCCATCCTCGACGGGGTGCCGAAGAACATGGTCGCGGCAGCGCGCGCGGCCGCCGAGGAAGCGAAGGCCAACCTGCAGGGCGCCCGGCCGGCTGGCGTGCTGCTCTTCGACTGCGTTTGCCGCGGGCTGATCCTCAAGGACGAGTTCCAAAAGGAAGTCGAAGCGGTCCGTTCGGTGATGGGCGACGTCCCGGTCGGGGGGTTCCTCACTTACGGCGAGATCGCCAACTACGGCGGCAGCGTCGAGGCGTGGCACAACACCACCGCGGTGTGCGTGGCCATTCCGGAGTAGCGCGCGCTGCGATTTCTGGCGGGACTCCACCGGCAATTCCTGAGTGGCCCTCCCCGGAATCGAACCGGGACGCCCGGGAGGGCGGCAGATTTTGAGTCTGCTGCGTCTGCCAGTTCCGCCAGAGGGCCGCCGCCCGCGGCTATAGCATCGCCCGGGAGGCAGGACCACTCGCCCGGGGAGCGATGCGACGTCTCTACGATCTGTTGCTGGGGAGAATTGGGCCGGCGGGGAGGACTTCCGCCCTAGTCCCGACGCGTCGCGCCGCCCGCCAGGAGTCTTTCCGGTGACTTGTCGACTGGCGAACAGGCGGCATGGCGCTTGCTCGCAGAGGCAGCCCGAGCCGGTGGGCATCGCCCACCACAACCTTAGGAGCTGCTCATGATCCGCACGATCGCCGCTGCCCTGGCCGCTTTTGCCCTCGTCTCCTTCGGCGTCCGCGCCGAGGAGAAGCCCGCCGCCGACGCCAAGGCGACTGAGAAGAAGGCCGACAAGAAGGCCGAGAAGTCCGACAAGAAGGCCGAGAAGAAGGCGGAGAAGGCCGAGGCGCCCGCCGCCGCTCCCGCGAAGTAAACCTTTACCGCCGGCGATCGGCGCGCAGTTCGAGGCCCCGGGGCGCCTGCTCCGGGGCCCTTTTTCCAGGCGGGGAAATCCTCCCCGATCCGGCCGGCACGGGGCTTGCTCTACCCAGAGCGAGTCCGGATGGACGGGTCCATTCGGAATTACCCAAGGAGATCAACATGATCCGCACGATCGCCGCCGCCCTTGCCGCTTTCTGCTTCGTCTCGTTCGGAGCGTTCGCCCAGGGCAGCACGACGACCGACACGGGCACCTCGGCCAAGACCGAGACCAAGTCGGACACGACGGGCACCAAGGCGTCGAAGAAGCACAAGAAGGCCAAGAAGGCGAAGAAGAGCGACAGCTCCGCGAAGGACAGCAGCAGCACGGCGGCCCCGAAGTAAGGTCGCGTTCCGGCGATCGGCAGTTCATGGGCCCCTGCGCCTCCGGGCGCGGGGGCCTCGCTTTTTCGGCGCACCCGACGTAGTGACGGCGCGTGGCCCACTACGACCCGCGCGACCGGTTCTTCCAGAGAGCGAAGAAGGAAGGGCTGCGGGCCCGGTCCGCGTACAAGCTCGAGGAGATCCAGCGCCGCCTGCGCATCCTGCGCCCGGGCGCACGGGTACTCGACCTGGGGGCGGCCCCCGGCGGGTGGTGCCAGATCGCTGCGCGCGAGGTGGGGCCGCGCGGGCTCGTGCTGGGCGTGGACCTGGAGCCGATCCCCGGGCTGCCGCCTCCCGTGCGCACCTGGGTGGAGGACGCCTTCGCGCCCGAGCTGCTCGAGAGGCTTCGCGCCGAGGGCGGCGCTCCCTATGACGCGGTCCTCAGCGACCTGGCACCGAAGACCTCCGGCGTGCGCGGAACCGACGAGGCGCGGTCGCTCGCGCTGGCTGAGCGGGCGGTCGAGCTGGCCCGGCAGGTCCTCAAGCCCGCCGGCAGCCTGGTGGTCAAGGTCTTCATGGGCGGTGGGTTCGACGATTTCCTCCGGGCGTTCAAGCAGGCGTTCGGCCAGGTCAAGGTGGTGAAGCCCGAGGCCTCGGTCGCGCGAGGCAGCAAGGAGGTCTACCTGGTCGGCCAGGGCCTGAAAAAAGCGACGGCGCGGGCGAATCCGTCCAACGTCGGAGGAATCTGAACTATATACGCGAGGTTGGAAGCGAATCGGCCGGGGAAGTTGACAGCCCCGGGACGGTCTGCTACACCCCGCGGCCCCTGCAACCTCGGGGTACGCGCCGGGACGGAAGGAAGGTCCTTGACGCGCAGCAGTTGGCAGCGGTAGGAAGCGCGTCCCTCGCCGGGGTGTTGGACACGGCGGGGAGGCGAGGTCGTCGGAAGTGCGGAGTGGGAAGGGCGTGCCAGGTCGGTCTCTGAAAACTGGATAGCAAGTCCACGAAGAAGGATTGCGGAACTCGCAATGCTTTGAGTGCAC
>DASQBG010000189.1:0-2448 GCA_035635335.1 Myxococcales bacterium
CCGGTTGAGGAGCTCGCCCTTGAACGGCACGGTGGTGAGGACGCGGTCGAAGGCGCTCAGCCGATCGGTGGTGATCATCACGATGCGGTCGCCCTTCGAATAGTTGTCGCGCACCTTGCCCCGGTACAGCTGCCCGAGGCCCGGGAAGTCGGCTTCCCGAAGCGTGTACGGGAGCTGTGCCTTGAGTGTCTCGTCCATTGCCGGTCCTCCGGAACCGGGCAAGATAGCGCATGTGGAGCTGCGATTCGTCCTCAACCGGCCGCGGAGCTCGCAGAACATCGGCGCGGCGGCGCGCGCGCTCGCCAACACCGGCGCGGGCAGCCTCTGGGTGATCGAGCCGCTCGGATTCGACCGCGTCCAGGCGGCGAAACTCGCGGCCGGCGCGGACGAGGTGCTCGACCACATGCGGGTGGTGCGCACGCTCGACGAGGCCTTGGGCGACTGCGTGGACGTGGTGATGACCACGGGTCGTCCGGTCCCCGGCGCCCTCACGCCGGAGCAGGCCGCCAGACGGCTGCTTTCCTCTCCCGGGACCGCAGCGCTGCTCTTCGGCGACGAGGTGCGCGGCCTCAGCAACCGCGACTTGCGCCGCGCCGGCGCGGTGGCGACCATTCCGACGGCTGGCAAGTCGTCGCTGAACCTGGCGCAGGCGGTGGTGGTGTTCGGCTACGAGATCCTGAAGGCGCGCAACCCTGCCGCTCCAAAGGCGAGGCCCGAGCAGCCGCTCGCCGACGAGCGGCTCCTGGCGCTGTTGCGAGAGCGCGCACGGGCGCTGTTGCTCGACGCGGGCTTCCTGAACCCGCAGCAGCCCGACGTCGTCCTGGACGAGCTCCTGTCGCTGGCGCGCCGCGCCCGTCCGGCGCGCCGCGAGGTGGAGCTGCTGCTCGCCGCGCTGGCGCAGCTCGAGCGGACGCGCGCGCGCTGACTACGCCGCGGGAGCGGCCGCGGGCGGAGGCGCGGCTGCCGTCTCGCCGCCCTTCTTCTTCTGGTGCTCGGCGCAGACCCCGTGCGCGGTGACCCTCTTCTTGCAGCCTTCCTTGCTGCAGGTCTTGAAGCGCGCCTTGGGCAGCTCGCCGCCCTTCCACTTGTCGTAATGGAAGAAGCAATAACCTTTTGCCTGGTACGCGCGCTTGCAGCCCTCGAGCTGACACTTCAGGCCTTCCTTGCCCTTGGGCTGGGGGGCGGTCTTTCGGCGCTGCGCGGTCGTCTCTGCCATCGCGGAATGCTCCTGGAACGAAAGGGAGCGGGTTTCTAACGCATCCCGCCGCGAATTGACAGTGGCACGGCCACTGCACACCGTTGGCGTGGGAGCGCAGGGGCGCTTGCCCGCTTGGCTGGGGAGAGGCGATGGCTGGCACAGGGCCTGTGGGCGTCGTCGTGGTGGGCCTCGGCGACGTGGGCGCCTCCCTGATCACTGGAGTGCTCGCGTCGCGCGCGCACCTGGTGCACCCGTTTGGCAGCCTCGTTGAGGGCGGCGGCACGGGTCGGACGGAAGCCAGCATCGTTTCGCGGCTGCGCGACCAGGCCCCATTCGCGGAGCTGAGCGAGCTCGTGTTCGGCGCCTTCGAGGTGCGCGACGACGACGCCTACCGCGCCGCGTTGCGCACCGGCATCGTCAATCGTTCGCTGGTGGACGAGCTTCGGCCGGAGCTGCGGAAGATCCGGGCCATGCTGGGCGGCCGGCAGGCGCCCACGCGCCGTCATCTCGCGGACGCGCTGGCGGAGGACCTGCGGGGCTTCCTCGCTCACCATCACTGCTCGCGCGGTGTCGTAGTCTGCACGGTTCCTGGACCGCGCAATCCTCCGGTCAAGGCGGGCTTCACGGCCGACGAGGTGCGCGCCGCGCTCGACGAGAGCGCGGACTGGGTCACGCCCGGCGTCGTCTACGCGCAGGCGGCCGCGGAAGCCGGGTATGCGTTCGTGGCGGCGGGCCGGGACGCGGCGATCTGCTCGCCGGGAATTGCAGCGCTCTTCGAGGAGAAATCTTTACCCCTGGCAGGCGCCGGGCTGCTGGCGCCCGACGCGCTGCTGCAAGAGACGCTCGGACAGGTGCTGGCGCTGGAGGGGATGCAGATCGCCGGCGCGGCCTCGCTGTCCACGCGCGCCGAGGAGCGCGGGGCGCGGCTCTGGGGTGGGCCGGATCGCACCGCGGAGATGGGACTCGGCTCGGCCTGGGCCGGGGGAGCGTTCGAGCTGTCCATCGAGCTGCGCGGGCACGTGGCGCTGCACCTCGCCGCGCGTGCGCTGGACGCGACGCTGATGGTGGATCTGGCGGCACGGGCTGGCCGGACCGGCGCGCAGGACTGGATGGACGGATTGTTCGCGGCGCCCCTGGGCAGCACGACCCTGCGCGATGCAGCTGCGCTGTCTCTGCTGGAGCGGAGGGCGCGGCTGCTTGCCGAGCTGCCGGTCCTCGCGCGGAGCGCAGGACGCGAAGCGGCGTAGCGG
>DASQBG010000190.1:0-34046 GCA_035635335.1 Myxococcales bacterium
TCGTCGGGACGGAAGCCGGCGCGTTCCAGGCTTTGTCGGAGCTCGGCCTTGTGGACGGCCTTGGAGAGCGCTTCCTTGGGCAGGACCTGCTTGGAGCGGACCAGCTCCAGCAGCGCGTCGTTCATGGTCTGCATCCCGGCCCCGCGTCCCGTCTGCATGATCGAGGCGATCTGGAAGGTCTTCCCTTCGCGGATGAGGTTCGAGACCGCGCCGTTGCAGAGCAGCACCTCCTGCGCCGCCACGCGGCCGCCGCCGATCTTCTTGCACAGCATCTGGGTGATCACGCCCTTGAGCGACTCGCTCAGCATGGTCCGGATCTGTTCCTGCCGGTCGGCGGGGAACTGGTCGATGATGCGATCCACGGTGCTCGGCGCCGTGTTGGTGTGAAGGGTGCCGAACACCAGGTGGCCCGTCTCGGCGGTCTCCAGCGCGATGGAGATGGTCTCCAAGTCGCGCATCTCGCCGACCAGCACGATGTCCGGGTCCTCGCGCAGGGCCGCGCGGAGCGCGTGCTTGAAGCTCTGCGTGTGCACCCGGATCTCGCGCTGGTTCACCAGGCACTTCTTGTTCGGGTGGACGAACTCGATCGGGTCCTCGATGGTGATGATGTGGTCGCTCCGCGTGCGGTTGATGTAGTCGACCATCGCCGCCAACGTGGTCGACTTGCCTGACCCGGTGGGGCCGGTGACCAGCACCAGCCCCTTCGAGAGGTGGCACAGGTCCAGCATGTGCTGCGAGAGGCCCATCTCCTCGGCCGAGCGGATCTGGTTGGGGATGACGCGCAGGACGGCGCCGATGCCGCGGCGGTCGGCGAACACGTTCACGCGGAAGCGGGCGGCGGCCGTCTCGTGGGCGAAGTCGGTGTCCTTGATCTGCTCCCATTCCTGCCGGTTCTTCTCCGGCGCGATCGACCAGATCATCTCCCGGAGCCGGTCCGGATCCGGAGCGCCGTGTCCTTCGAGCGGCACCACGTCGCCGTCCTTGCGCAGGCAGGGGTCGCAGGTGCTGGACAGGTGCAGGTCGGAGGCGCGGTGCTCGAGCATCAGCTCGAGCAGCTGCGCCATCGCGGCGCCCGCGTCCTCGGGAGCGGGCCCGACCTGGATGCCGTGGCTTCCCTCGCCCGCGATCACCGGCGCCGGGCGTGGCGGCGGCGGCGGCGGGATGATCGGAGTCGTGCGTGGATCCTTGTGCGCCTGCGGGATCGAGACCACCGCCGACACCCGGTCCGGCGCGCTCTCGAATCGCACGCTCACCTCGCCTGCCGGCGCGGAATAGCGGAACTTCAGCGGGCCGTGCCCCGGGAACGAGTCCTGCAGCTCGGGCGGCACCAGCTCGCTGAACGCGCCGATGATCTGCGCGGTGGTGAGCGACTGCCGCAGCACTGGACGCGTGCCCGCGGCGGTCCGCAGCACCGCGCCGGTACCCGTCTCCATGACCAGCTCGCTGGCCGGGTCCTTGAACAGCAGGTCGATGTACGCGTCCAGACGAGCCAAAGAGAGCCCTCCGTCAGCCGCCGCCGGCAGGGCGGTGCTGGGTTGCGCTACGTCTTGAGACCCACTCTGGCGAGCGTCACCCGCTGCACGTAGCGCTTGTTCACGAGCGCCACGCGCTCGCCCTCCACCACCGCGAGGAACGGCGCCGGATCGTTCAGGTAATCGACCACCCGGCAGTTCTCGAGCGGCAGCACGTAGCTGATCAGCCCGGCGATCACTTGCCCGCTGGTGAGCACCACCTCGACCTCGTACTCGATGGGCAGGTTCAACTCGTCCACGTCCCACAGCGGCCCTTCGACGCGGGCCACCGCGATGGACGACCGGGCGAGGAACGTCATCGCGTCGTTGTTGCGGTCGATCGCGGGCAGGAACTCGCGCGGGCCGTTGAGCAGATCGCAGACGCGCTCCGGCCCGCCGTGGCTGGTGCGCTCGGCGAGGAACACCGAGAAACGGCGCGCCTCGCCGTCCGGTCCGGTCACCTCGACGTCGCCGCGGTGCTTGGGGATGCGCAAGCGGTCCACGGCTCGGCTGATCGGCTGCTGGGCGGCAGACTTGAGGGCCACTCGCCACTCGCCGCTGATAGAGCGGCGGTGCGCCTTTACGCCGCGGCCGCAATGCCCAATCTAGTGCCATGTGCGCGAAGGTGGCCGTCCTGCTCCTGCTGGCGACGTTCCCCGCCACGGCCGTGGAGACACGCTGGATCGAGGGTACGGTCCGCGGCTTCCCGATCGTGCGCGACGCGGAGGGCCGCCAGATCGGCAAAGGGACACTGACCCAGTACATCGAGGACGGGAAGCTGCATGCGCAGGGGATCTTCGACTTGCGCGACGGGCGCCGCTTGCAGGAGGACACCGTGCTCGAGCAGCGGCCCCGGCTGCGCCAGCTCTTCTGGACCTGGAAGGAAACCCGGGGCGACCAGGTGCTTCGCGAATTCTCGGTCGACCTGACCACCGGTCACGCCACCGCGCGCAAGCGCAGCGGAGACGGCGTCGATACCTGGGACGACCACCTCGACGGCACCCGGGACGCCTTCGCCGGCGTCGGCTTCATGTACGCGGTCAAGAACCTCACCGAGCGCCTCGACAAGGGCGAGAAGGTCGAGCTCACGGCGGTGGTCTTCACCACCAAGCCCCGCGCCGTCACGGTCAGCATCTCGCGCGACCAGGTCGGCGAGCTCACCATGGGAGGCCGCCGGCTGCCGGCGGAGCGGTACGTGATCCACCCCGAGATTCCCTGGATCGCGCGGCTGTTCGTCAAGGCGCCGGACCAGTACCTCTGGTACTACCGGCCGTCTCCCCCCGCGTTCCTGCGGGCGGACATCCCGGTAGCCGAACCGGGGGACCCGATCATCCACATCGAGCTGCTCCCCGGCACGGAGTCTCGCGCCGTCGGACGCGCCCCGAAGCGCCGCCGGTAAGCGGCCAGAAGCGTTTCACGCAGAGCACGCCGAGCGCGCAGAGGAATTGCTCGGTTCCTTCTCTGCGACCGGTTTCTTCTCTGCGACCTCCGCGGGCTCTGCGTGAACTGTTGTTTGGCCAGGCGGCGGCAGCTCGAGCGCGCGCCACAACTACCAGCTCGCGACCGCGCGGATGTCATCGCGCCGACGCCGCTGCCTGCGCAGCGCGCGCGGGCAACTGGTCGAGCAGCTCGGACAGGTCGAGCGCGTCCCGGACCGCGTGGCCGTGCGTGTCGTTGTTGAAGTAGACGTACGCGTCGCGCCCGTAGCCCTTCAGATCACTCGCCCACTTCCGCAGCGCCGTCCGGCCGTAGCGGCCCTGGTATTTGCCGGTGGCGCCGTGGAACCGCACGTAGCGCCAGCCGCCGGTGTGGGCTGGCGGCAGCCGGTCCACCAGGTCGTGCTCGCAGAACGCAGCGCCGTGGCGATCGAGAACCTCGCAGACCTCGTCGGTGTACCAGGCGGCATTGCGGAACTCGACCGCGTGCCGCAGCTGTTGCGGCACGCGAGCGAGGAAGTCGTCGAGCCGCGGCAGGTCGGGCCTCATCTGCGGCGGCAGCTGCCAGAGGATTGGCCCCAGCTTGGGGCGGAGGCGCAGCACCACCTCGAAGTAACGCTCGAGCGCCGGACCGGTATCTTTGAGGCGCTTCATGTGGGTGATGTAGCGGCTGCCCTTGCAGGCGAACAGGAACCCGCGCGGCGTGCGCTCCCGCCACCCGTCGACCATGGAAGCGCTCGGCAGCCGGTAGAACGTCGCGTTCAGCTCCACCGTATCGAAGACCTGCGCATACCTCTCCAGCCACCTCGACGGTGGCAGTCCCTCGTAGAGCAGCTTCCGCCAGTGCTTGTAGACGTACCCACTGGTCCCAACCCTGATCTGCCCCATCCGCCAGATGTACGCATCGAAAAGCAATGGTTCACGCGGAGCTCGCAGAGATCGCGGAGAATGGGATCAAAAACATCCTCTGCGTGCTCTGCGCGCTCCGCGTGAACCGCTTTTAGACGATGCCGAGGTGGCGGGCGAAGGTTGGGGCGTCGATGTTGGCGCCGCAGACGATCACGGCGACGCGCTTGCCGGAGAGGATCTCGCGCAGCGGGCCGCAGAGGGCGGCGGTGGCGGCGGCGCCGGCCGGTTCGACGGCGAGCTTGGCGGAACGGAAGAGGAGGCCCATGGCGGAGCGGAGCGCCCCGTCATCCACCTTCACCAGGCGGTCCACGTAGCGGCGGCAGAGCGCGAAGCTGTACGGCGCGGCGTGCGGCGCGCCCAGGCTGTCCGCGATGGTCCGGACCGCGTCGATCGACTCCGGCTTGCCGCTCGCGAAGCTGCGGTGCATCGAGTCCGCGCCCTCCGGCTCGACTCCGTACACGGCGCAGCGGGGCAGGATCTGCTTCACCGCCGAGGCGATGCCGGCGCAGAGCCCGCCGCCCCCGATGGGCACGATCACCGCATCCAGCTCGCGCGCCTGCTCGCAGATCTCCAGCCCCATCGTCGCGGTGCCGAGCGCGATGAGCGGCCCCTCGAACGGATGGATGAAGGCGCGCCCTTCGTGCTCCTCGATCTCGCGGACCCGGGTGAACGCGCCGTGCACGTCCTCCACCAGCTCCACTTCGGCTCCGTAGTCCCTGCAGCCCTGCACCCGGGCGGGGCTGGCGGTGCGGGGCATGACCACCTTCGCGCTGGTGCCGAGCGCGCGCGCGGCGTAGCCGACTGCCATCGCGTGGTTGCCGGCGCTGACCGCGGTCACACCGCGGCGCAGCGCTTCGGGCGCGAGGTCCATCATCGCGCAGAGCGCGCCTCGCGGCTTGAAGCTCCCCGCGTGCTGGAAGAGCTCCAGCTTGAGCAGCACCTGCGTACCCCGGCCGGCGGCCTGCTCGACGGCGTCGCCCCGCCACGGCCATAGCGGCGTCTCGGCGATCAGCTCCCGCAGCCGCTGCCGGGCGGCACGGATCTGCTCGACCGTGGGCGCCACCGCCTCCATGGGCCGCATCCTACGCCGTGCATACGTTCGGCGTCATGGGACGCGCCCTCGAGTTGCCGGCCGCGGCGCCGCTGATCCCGCCACACCCCACGCTCGCGCTGCTCCGCAAGCTGGCCGCGTGCTGCCAGGCCTGCGACCTCTACAAGCGCGCCACCCAGACCGTGTTCGGCGAAGGCGGCAAGTCGGCGCGCGCCATGATGGTGGGCGAGCAGCCGGGCGACGTCGAGGACCGGGTCGGACGGCCCTTCGCCGGGCCCGCCGGCAAGATGCTGGACCGCGCCCTGGCCGAGGCCGGGATCGACCGCGAGCTGATCTACGTGACCAACGTGGTGAAGCACTTCAAGTGGAAGCCGCGCGGCAAGCGGCGGATCCACGAGAAGCCGAACGCGCGCGAGATCGCCGCCTGCCGGCCCTGGCTGGACGCGGAACTGGCGGTGGTCAAGCCGCGCGTCCTGGTGTGCCTGGGCGCGACCGCGGCGCAGGCGCTCCTGGGCAAGAAGTTCAAGGTCACTGAACACCGCGGCGAGCTGCTGCGCTCCGAGCTGGCGCCTTACGTGATGGCGACGGTGCACCCCAGCTCGCTTCTCCGCGCCCCGGACGACGAGACGCGGCGGCGCGAGACCCAGAGGTTCGTCCAGGACCTGTCCCGCATTGCGCCGCTGCTCTAGGACTCGTTCGTCTCCGCCGCTGCCTTGCGCACCGCCTTCACGGCCGGATGGCCGCGGCGGCGCAGGTCCCGGAACTCCTGCTCGAACCGTTCCAGCTCCGCTTCGCTGGCGTGCTCGAGGTCGGCGAACACGTTCCGCGCCGAGCGCTGCGCCCGGATCAGCTCGTCGAGCTTGAGCTGCAGCGCCTTGCCGTCGCGGTTCTGCGTGGCCTGGATGAGGAACACCATCAGGAAGGTGACGATGGTAGTGCCGGTGTTGATGACCAGCTGCCAGGAGTCGGAGAAGTGGAAGAGCGGGCCCGTGATCGCCCACAGCACGACCACGCCCAGGGCAGCGATGAACGCCCAGTAGCTGCCCACCGCCGCCGCCATCTGGCAGGCGAACTGCCTGAACCACCCGTCCGGATGCTCCGTCACCCTTCGAACATGCGCCTCGCCGCGGCGGGACGGTAGGGCCGGCGGCCCCGAAGGGGGTTACTGGGCCCCCGCGCCCGCCTCGCGGCGGAGCAGGCGCCCGCCGTCGTCCACGTCGAAGCCGAGGTACCCCAGCACGTCGACGCGGTGCTGGCGCAGGCCGAGGAGGTGCAGCCCGGGCTGCGCCGACTGCGCCACGATGCCGAGAGCGTGGAGCGCGCGCCGATTCGCCGCGGCGAATGGCGCTCAGGGCTGGCCGCGCGCCAGCTTGCGCACGGATTGCAGCAGCTCCTGCGGGAACACCGGCTTGAGCAGCACCTCCGCCGCGCCGAGCTCACGCGCGGCGCGCAACTTCGCGCCGATGGCCGAGACGGCGATCACCGGCGCCCGTGGCGCGGGACGCGCGGCGTGGCGCCGGATCAGCTCCAGACCGTCGAGCACCGGCATCACCAGGTCGGTGACCACCACCTGCGGATGGAGCTTGTCGATGAGGTCGAGGCCCTCGAGCCCGTCGTGCGCGATCACGACCTGCAGGCCTTCCTCCTCCAGCGCGGCCTGCGTGACCTCGGCGAGGTCCGCATCGTCCTCCACCAGCAGCACCAGGAGCTGCTCTCGCGTTCGAGTCTGCATAGGGGGTCGCGAGGCCGCAGGATGCGCCCGGTCCGGGCGCGCCGCGAAGTTCCTGGCAAGGACCAACGGGAGGGCGTCTGCTCGCCTGTATGCCTTCCTGCGCGACGCGTCGCGTTGGTCGCTCTGGCTGCGGGGATTACGTACGGCGCGCACGCACTCAAAGTGGAAATCCATGCGGTACAGACCCACTGGAAGTAAAAACGCGTGACGAATGTTGGGCAGCCAACTACTCTGCCTGCCTGGCCGCCACTCGTACGGGGCGCCTCTTGCGTGTACGGGCGGGGGTCGTTCTAAAAGTGTTCTGATGCCAACTGAACTTCAGCTAGGGCGGAATCAGGCGAGCGGCCTCGTCGACGTTCTCGATCGCGTCCTCGACAAGGGTCTCGTCATCGCCGGCGACATCAAGGTGTCGCTCGCCGAGGTCGAGCTCCTCACGATCCGCATCCGCCTCATCGTCTGCTCGATCGACAAGGCGCAGGAGATCGGCCTCGACTGGTGGAAATACGACCACCACCTCGCGCCCGGCCGCAACCGGGACCAGGCGGAGAATGACGCCTTGCGCGAGCAGGTCCGCCTGCTCGAGCGGAAGCTCGAGACCGTCACTCGCACCGCCCCGGCCCGGCGCAGCACGCCGCGCCGCTGATTGGAGAAGCGACCATGCCCGTCGAAAGAGCATCCGGTGGATCCAGCCTGATCGACGTCCTCGATCGGGTGCTGGACAAAGGCATAGTGATCGACGCCTGGGTGCGCGTCTCGTTGGTCGGCATCGACCTCATCACGGTCGAGGCGCGGGTGGTGGTGGCCTCGATCGACACCTACCTCAAGTACTCGGAGGCGGTGTCGCAGACGACCACCGTCAGCTCGAGGCCGGTCGAAGCGCGGGCGCACGAAGCCCTCCTCGCCGAGAACGCGTCGCTCAAGGCGCAGTTGCTGGCGGCGGGGACGCGGGCCAAGCGCCGGCGCACGGAGTAGCTGGAATTGGCGCGCCCCGCCCAGACCTCCACGTCCCAGCGGCCGTCGGAGTCGAGCTCCGTCGCGCGGCTCGCGCTCGCGGAGCACCTGCTCGCGAGCGACGACGCGGCGGAGTGCGCCCAGCGAGCGGTGGACTGGCTCGCCCGGCACGCCGGGGCCAAGGCAGCGGTGTGTGCGCTCCTGGATCCGGAAACGGACGAGCTGCGCGCGCTGGCCGGCTTCGGAGTCAGCGCGGCACAGCTCAAGCGCCTCTCGGTGCACCGCGACGAGGAAGCCCATCCGGTCGCGCTCGCGCTCTCCCGTCCGGCCCCGATCGTGTTCGAGAACGGAAAGGCCCGCGCGGCCGCGCCCCTGGGACCCGGCCCGTTCCTGGCGGTGCCACTGCCGGTCGCGGAGCGGCCCGAAGCGCGGGTGGGCATCCTGCTGGCGGGCCCGCCCTCGCCGCTGCTGCAGCGCGAGGCGCGCTGGGTCGCCGACACGCTGGGGCACAAGCTGATCCAGCTGCGCGCGGCGCGGCGCACCGCCCAGTCCGAGCACCGCCTCCAGCGCGACCGTGAGTCCCTGCTCAGCGTCATCAACTCGGTGCCCGACCCGGTCCTGCTCACCGACACCGAGGGCCGGATCATCATCTCCAACGCCCGCGCCGACGCGCTCTTCGTCGCCCGCGAGGAGCAGAGCGAAGGCCGCCAGCGGGCGGTCACCCTGAACAACATGCTCTTCTCCGCGGCGCTCTCGCGCCAGGCGATCGACGATCCCGAGGCGGCCCGCCGCGAGCTCTTGCTGGTCAACCCGACGGAGGGCACCGACCTCCTCTTCGAGCTGCTCTCGACGACCGTCGAGCACCCGCGCGAGGGCACCGGGTTCGTCTCCATCCTGCGCAACGTCACCGACCTGCGGGCCGCCACCGAGCAGATCGAGGAGAATTACCGAAAGCTGAAGATCGCCGAGGCGGACGTACGCGCCGAACGCGACCGGCTCGACCTGATCATCGACTCGGTCGCGGACCCCATCCTGGTGACCGATCCGTCGGGCAAGATCCTGCTCATGAACGCCCCTGCGGAGCGCCTCTTCACCGTGCCGGAAGGATCGCACGTCGAGGTGCAGCGGGCGGTGCGTACCAACGACGCGCACTTCTCCTCCTTCGTCTCCAACGTGTTCCTCTCCCGCGGCACCTCGCGCTTCCGCGGCGAGATCAGCCTGGTCGATCCCCAGGCGGCGCGGCCCTTGCCGGTCGAGGCGATCAGCGGGAAGGTGCTGAGCGAGCACGGCGAGGTCACCGCCGTGGTGACCATCCTGCACGACCGCACCGAGGCGCTCGACAAGGCGCTGCTCTACGAGCAGCTGGAGCGCGCCTCGAAGCAGCTGGAAGAGAAGGTGCGCGACGCCACCGTCGAGCTGGTGCGGCGCAACGAGCTTCTCCAGCGGCAGGCGATCCAGCTGGAGCAGGCCTCCCAGCTCAAGTCGCAGTTCCTCGCCAACATGTCGCACGAGTTCCGCACGCCGCTGAACGCCATCCTCGGCTACACCAGCATGCTGCTGCAGGGCGTCAATGGGGAGCTGGCTCCGCCGCAGAAGCGGAACCTGGGCCGGGTGGACTCGAACGCCAAACACCTATTGTCCATCATCAACGACCTGCTCGACATCAGCCGCATCGAGGCGGGCAAGATGCCGCTGCACCTCGAGCAGTTCGAGCTGCCCACCTTGATGGGCGAGCTCCTGGCCGAGGTGGAGCCGCTGATCCACACGGCGCGTCTCTCCACGTCCACCGAGCTGGCGGGCGACCTGCCGCCCATCATCAGCGACCGCCAGAAGGTCAAGCAGATCGTCCTCAACCTCCTCACCAACGCGATCAAGTTCACTCCCCAGGGTGCGATCCTGGTGGGCGCCGGTTACGATCGCGCGCGGGACGAGGTCTCGCTCGCGGTGGAGGACACCGGGATCGGGATCGCCGAGACGGACCAGCGCAAGATCTTCGAAGACTTCCGGCAGGCCGACGACTCCGTCACCCGCCAGTACGGCGGAGCCGGCCTCGGGCTTTCCATCTGCCGGCGCCTCGCGAGCATGCTGGAGGGGCGCATCACGGTCGACAGCAAGCTGGGAGCGGGTTCGACGTTCACGCTGCACGTGCCCCGGCAAGGGAGGAGGCCATGATCCAAGGGCCGCTCGTCCTGGTGGTCGACGACTTCCAGGACAACCGCGAGATGTACGCCGAGTTCCTCGCCTTCTCGGGGTTCCGCGTGATCCAGGCGTCGAATGGGAAGGAGGCGTTGGACCAGGCCTTCGCCAACCGTCCCGACATCATCATCATGGACCTCTCGCTCCCGGTGATGGACGGGTGGGAGGCGACCCGACGGCTCAAGGCCGATCAGCGCACGCACCGCATCCCGGTGGTCGCGCTGACGGGCCACGCGATGCAAGGTCATTCCAAGGGCGCCATGGAGGCGGGCTGCGACTCGTTCGTCGCCAAGCCGTGCCTGCCGGACCAGCTGGTGGCCGAGATCCGGAAGATGCTCTCCACACCGGGCATGCACGCAACCAAGGCGGAGGGATAGATGCCGGAAGCGCAGAAGAAGAAGCGCGGGGCCAGAGCGTCTGGCCGCGCGCACACGGCGGAGGGCGCTGGAGCGCGCGCCCTCGCACCCGAGGTCCCCGCGGACGGCGGGCCGAGGACGGACAGCGGGGCGCGCGGCAAGTACGTGTACTGCATCATCCAGAGCGGCGACGCGCTGCGCTTCGGACCGCTGGGGATCGGCTCGGATCCGGCCGACGTGCACACGGTGAACTACAAGGACATCGCCGCGGTGGTGTCCGACACGCCGATCGAGGTGCACGATCCCACGCGCGAGAACGTGCTGGCGCACGAGCGGGTCAACGAGACGGTGATGCGCAAGCACACGGTGATCCCGATGTCCTTCGGGACCGTGTTCAAGACGCGCGACGACATCGTCGAGCTGCTCCGCTCCGCCTACGACGCCTTCCACGACGTGCTGGTGAAGATGCAGGACAAGCTCGAGTTCGGACTCAAGGTCCTCTGGGACCGCGAGGTGATGATCCGGGAGATCGAGCGCGTGGACGAGGACATCAGCAACCTGAAGAACCAGATCGGCGCCCAGAAGGGGTCCACCTATTTCGCGCGCATGCAATACGGGCGGCTGGTGGACGCCGCGCTGCAGTCGATGTCCGAGAAGTACGTGGCGGAGATCTTCGAGTCGCTGCGCGAGGTGGCGGTCGCCTCCCGAGCCAACAAGCCCATCGGCGACAAGATGATCCTGAACGCCGCGTTCCTGGTCTCGCGCGACAAGGAGCAGGCGTTCGACCAGCGGATCAAGCAGATCGGCGCCAAGCACGACAAGCTCACCTTCAAGTACACGGGGCCCTGGCCGCCCTACAACTTCGTCAACATCCGCCTGAAGCTCGAGAGGGCGAAGGAAGGAAAATGATCATCCTCGACCGGATGCTGGCCGGCGGAATCAAGTTCGTGCTGGGGAAGATCGCCTCGGCCGTCGACGGCGAGTTGAACGACGACTCGCGGTTGCGGGAAGAGCTGCTCGCCGCGCAGATGCGGCTCGAGCTGGGGGAGATCGGGGCCGAGGAGTTCCGCGCGCTGGAGGCGGACCTCCTCGCCCGGCTTCGCCAGATCCGCGAGCGGCAGCGCGGCGACGCGCCGCCCGGCGAGATGAAGGTGACCGGGGTCGAGGCGATCATCCACGGCGAGGACTGAGCGGGCACGGGCATTGCTCTTCTCCTTCTTCGGCGGCAAGGGCGGGGTGGGAAAGACCACCTGTGCCGCCGCCGAAGCGGTCGCCCTCGCGGCGCGCGGCCGGCGGGTGCTGGCGGTGTCCACCGACCCGGCGCATTCGCTGGGGGACGCGCTCGGAGAGCGGCTCTCCGCACTGCCTCGGCGAGTGTCCCGCGGCCTGTTCGCGGCCGAGCTGGACGCCGACCGCGCGCTCCTGCGCTGGTTCCGCGAGCGCGAGCGCGCCTTCCGGGTGCTCGCCTCTCGCGGGACCTATCTCGACGACGAGGACGTCGATCAGCTGCTCTCGCAATCGCTGCCCGGGGTCGACGAGCTGATCGGGCTGGTCGAGCTGGCGCGCCTCGCCGCGGCGGGAGAGTACGACGAGGTGGTGGTCGACACTGCGCCGACCGGGCACACGCTGCGGCTCCTGGCCATGCCCGATTCGCTGGCCCGGCTGGGGCGCATCCTCGGCGACCTGCAGCAGAAGCACCGCTGGATGTCCTGGTCGCTGCGCGGCAGGTACCTGCCCGACGCGAGCGACGCGGTGATCGAAAGCGTCGAGCGCCAGGCGGAGGAGCTGCGCGCGCTCCTGCGCGATGGCGAGCGCTGCTCGTTCCACTGGGTGACCCTGCCCGAGGAGCTGGCCCTCCGCGAGGCCGAAGATGGCGTCGCGGCGCTGCGCCGCCTCGGCGCGCGGGTCGCGGAAGTGGTGGTGAACCGCCTGACGCCCGCGCCCCGTTCCCGCTGCGCTCTGTGCGGCGCCCGGCGAGGAGCGGAGGCGCGCGTGCTGCGAGCCGCCCGCGAAGCCTTTGCGGACATGCCGCTGAGGCTCCTCCCGGCCATGGAGGACGAGCCGCGCGGGCTTCCGGCCCTGCGCCGGTTCTCGTCGCGGACCGCCCGGGCGCCGCGGGCGGCTCGAATGGCCACGCGGCCGGAAGAGGGGACCTGCTGGACCCCTCCGGAAGGCGTTCGTCTCCTCCTCTTCGGCGGAAAAGGGGGCGTCGGCAAGACGACCTGCGCGGCGGCGTGCGCGCTGCGCCTCGCGCTCGATGGAAAGCGGGTCCTGATCCTCTCCACCGATCCCGCCCATTCGCTCGGGGACGTCCTCGACGTGACGCTGTCGGACCAGCCCCGAGAGGTGGCCGAGCGGCTCACCGCGCGCGAGCTGGATGCGGACCGGGCGTTCGCCGCCCGGCGCGAGCAGTACCGCCGCAGCGTGGACGAGCTGTTCGACGACCTGAGCGGCGGCGCGCGCTTCGACGCGACCTACGACCGCCTCGTGGTGCAGGACCTGATCGACCTGGCGCCGCCCGGGATCGACGAGCTGTTCGCCCTCTTCGCCGTGGCCGACGCGCTCCAGGGCGGCTACGACGTGGTGGTGGTCGACACCGCCCCGACCGGGCACGCGCTGCGGCTGCTGGAAATGCCCGAAAAGGCGTTGGGATGGATCCACGCGCTGCTCGCCATCCTGCTCAAGTACCGCCGCGTGATCGGCCTGGGCGACCTGGCGCGCACGCTGACCACCACCGCGCGGGAGTTGCGCGAGCTGCAGGAGCTCTTGCGCGACCCGGGCCGGGCGCTGTTCGTGCCGGTGACCAGGGCTGCCGGCCTCCCCCGGCTGGAGACGGAGCGCCTGCTGCGGGCGCTGCGGCGGCTGGGCATCCCGGCCGGGCCGGTGCTGGTGAACGCGCTCACCCCGCCCGGCTGCGACCGGTGCGGGCGGGCGGCCGGGGCGGAGGCCAGGGAGGTCGCGGCGCTCCGGAGGCGCACCCCTGCTATGCTGGCCGCTCCAGCCGTAGCGCCTCCCCCGCGAGGAGGGCGGGCCCTCCTGGCGTTCGGCCGGACCTGGACACCGCGATGAGCGACCTGACCTACCTGTACTGCGTCGTCCAGCGCGAGAAGGCGCCGCCGCTCGCGCGCGCTCCGCGGGGGTTGCCCGGCACCGGAGCGCCGCGCGCGATCGACGCCGGCCGGGGGCTCTGGCTGGTCGCCTCGGACGCGCCGGCGGCCGGCTACGGCGAGGCCTCGATCGGGCGCGGCCTGCAAGACCTCGCCTGGGTCTCCGCGCGCGCCTTGCCGCACGAGGCGGTGATCGAGTTCGTCGGCCGGTCGGGGACCGTGCTCCCGATGAAGCTGTTCACCCTCTTCCGCAACGACGAGCGGGCCCTGGAGCACGTCGCCGGGCAGCGCCGGCGCATCGACCGCCTGCTCGAGCGACTCGCCGGGCGCGAGGAGTGGGGGCTCCGGGTGCTCATCGACGAGCCGCGCGCGTTGGAGCGGGCGGCGGCGAGCGCGCGGGGCGAGGCGAAGGGGGCCTCCGGGACCGAGTTCCTGCTGCGCAAGAAGAAGCAGCGCGACCTCTCGCGCGAGGTGATCGAGCGGGGCGGCGAGCGCGCCGCGGCGCTCTTCGACGAGCTCTCGCGGCGCGCGGACGACTCGCGCCGCCGCGCACCGCCGCCCGGTCCCGCCGGGCGCCGCGTCCTGCTCGACGCGGCCTTCCTGGTGCGCCGCGGGCAGGTGAAGCCGTTCCAGGCGGCGGCGCGCAAGGCCGCCGCGCGGCTGGGGCGCGACGGTTACGAGCTGACGCTGAGCGGGCCGTGGCCGCCCTACAACTTCGTGGCGGAGTCCGCGTGAGGCGGCGCGAAGAGCAGGCGATGGAGATCCTCGCAGGGGCGGATCAATCGCTCCTCGACGTCATCGACCACGTCCTCAACAAGGGCGTGGCGGTGAGCGGCGAGGCGATCCTCGGCGTCGCCGGAGTCGACCTCGTCTACCTGCGCCTGAGCGCGCTGCTCTGCGCGGCCGACCGCGTGCAGCCGCGCTCGAGGAAGAAGTGAGTCCCCCGCTCAACATCTACGCCCTGTCCGACGCGCCTCCCGCCGGAGCCCTGCTCGGCGCGCTCGGCGAGCCGGTTCGCGCGCTGCGTTCCGGACCGCTCGTCACACTCGCCGGAGAGGTCGACCAGCCGCCGGAGCTCACCGCGGACGCCGTGCGCGCGCACGACGCGGCCGTGCGGCGGCTCGCCGAGGCGTGCCCCGCGCTCCTGCCGGTCCGATTCGGATCGACCGCGGATCGGCTGGATTTCTCCGGGCGCGAGGCGGAGCTGCTCGAAGCGCTCGAGCTGGTGCGGGGGCGCGAGCAGATGACCTTGCGCGTGTACGGCGAGCCGCGCCCCGCGGACCGCGGGAGCGGCACGGCCTACCTGGAGTCGCTGCGGCTGGCGCGCGCCATGCCCGAGCTCGATCCGCTGCGGGCTGCCCTCGCCCCGCTGGTGCGCGCGGAGCGGACCGAGACGCACGAGGGGTCGCTCCTCGCCAGCGTCTACCACCTCATCGACCGCGGCAGCGCGCCCGCGTATCTGCGCGCCGTGGCAGGGGCGGCGCTCGCGGTGCGTCTCCTGCCGACCGGCCCCTGGCCGGCCTGGTCCTTCGCTCCGGAGGCGCTCCGGTGAAGAAGGAGGACGTGGTCGCGCTGCAAGTGAAGGAGCTGGAGTCCCTGCGCAAGGAGCTGCAGCGTCACGCCCAGCCGCCGCGCTGGAACGCCGATCCGCAGGACGTGCAGAAGTCGGTGGTCCGCCTGGTGCTCGCGCTGGTCGAGTTCTTGCGCAAGCTGCTCGAGCGGCAGGCCATCCGCAGGATGGAGTCAGGCACGCTGAGCCCCGACGAGACGGAGAGGATCGGCCAGGCGCTGATGAAGCTGGAAGAGACCGTCCACCAGATCGCTCGCCAGTTCGGCCTCAAGCCGGAGGAGCTGAACCTGGATCTGGGTCCGCTCGGCCGCCTGATCTAGCTCCGCGGCTCAGTCGGCGCGGCGGACGTCAGCACCTTCAGCCGGGGCACCGCCTGCGCCGGGCGGATCAGGGCGCGCAGCGATTGCAGCGTGTCCGCGTCGCTTGGCTTCTTGTCCGTTCGCCACCGGGCGATGCGCGGGAACCGCACCGCGACGCCGCTCTTGTGGCGCGGCGACTCGGCGATGCCCTCGAAGTGCAGCTCGAAGACGTGCTGGGGCTCGACCTGGCGCACCGGGCCGAAGCGCGCCAGCGTGTGCTGCCGGATCCAGCGATCCAGGCGATCCAGCTCCTCGTCGGTCAGCCCCGAGTACGCCTTGGCCACCGGTAGCAGCTCGCCGCCCTCCCAGACCGCGAAGGTCATGTCGGTGAGCACGTTGGCGCGGCGGCCGTTGCCGGGCTGCGCGTACACCAGCACCGCGTCGATGCTGTACGGATCGATCTTCCACTTCCACCAGTCGCCGCGCGGCCGCCCGCTGCGGTACGGCGAGTCCCGGCGCTTGAACATCAAGCCTTCGACTCCGCGCTCGCGCGCCTCGGAGCGCAGCGCCGCCAGGTCCTCCCAGGTCGCGGCGGCCACCTCCTCCGACAGCAGCAGGCGCCCGCCGCGGCCCGCCACCAACTGCACGAGCCGCTCGCGGCGCCCGGCGAGCGGCGCTGCCCGCAGATCGCGTCCGTCCAGCTCGAGCAGATCGTACGCGACGAAAGCAGCGGGCGCATCGGCGAGGATCGCGGGCGTGAGCTTCTGCCGGCCGATGCGGCGCTGCAGCACCGAGAACGGCAGCGGCGCTCCGCCCGCGTGCGCGAGCACCTCGCCGTCCAGCACGGTCCCGTCCGGCAGCGACTCCGAGGCCTCGCGGAGGTCCGGGAAGCGATCGGTGATCAGCTCCTCGCCGCGCGACCACAGCCACGCGCCGCCGCCGCGGCGGACGAGCTGCGCGCGGATGCCGTCCCACTTCCATTCGGCCTGCCACGCCGCGCGATCCCCGAGCGATGCGGGCGCTTCCTCGAGCGGAGAGGCGAGGAAGAACGGGTACGGCCGCGACAGGTCGGCGTCGTGCACGTCGCGCGCGACGAGGTGCGAGAACCCGTCCGCGGTCGGCTGCCAGGCCCCCATCAAGCGGTGCGCGACCACACCTGGATCGAGCCCGGCCTGTTGCGCCAGCGCCCGCACCGCGAGCGTCCGCGAGACGCCGACGCGCAGCTCGCCGGTGAGCAGCTTGTTGAGGAGGAAGATCTCCCGCAGCGGCATCGACCGCCACAACGCCACCACCGCCTCGCGCTTGCGTCCCTCGTCCGCCTCGCGGAGCGGCAACAGGCGCTTCTCGATCAGCTCGGAAAGCGACGGCCCGGGGGCCGCGGGCGGCGGTCCGCCCCGCTGCGCGTCGATCAGCAGGGCGACGATCTCCGCCAGATCGCCTGCCGCCGACCAGGCCTCGCCGAACATCCAGTCGGGCGTTCCGGTCGCCTCCATTCCCCAGGCCGCGAGGAGGCGCGGCGCGATCAGGCGCTTGAGCCGCGCCCCGGTGAGGAAGAACACCGCCCAGGCGGCGTCCGCCGGCGGCGCCTCCGCGAAGTAGGCCTGCATCGCCGCGACCTTCTGGTTCGTGGAGGTGGTCGCGTCGAGCGCTTCGTAGAGGCGGGCGAACCGCTGCATCAGTCGCCCTCCGGATCGGTGGGGTGCGCGAGCCCCGCCGGCGCGGCGTCCATTCCGCGATCGCGCAGCCAGCGCACCAGCGCCTCGCGGTACCCGTGCGTCGCCAGCACCCGCCGCGCGCCGCTCTCCTCGACGGTACGCAGGATCCCGGGCCAATCGGCGTGATCGGAGAGCGCGAAGCCGCGGTCGAACGAGCGGCGCCTGCGCTGGCCCCGGATGCGCATGCTGCCGGAGGCGAAGGCGCTCTCGTGGTCGCCGAAGCGGCGCATCCACGGGCTGCCGCGCGCGGTGATCGGCGCCAGCACCAGCTCGCCCGCGAAGGACCGGCCCTTGGTGGTCTCGGCGACCGGGAGCGTGGGCAGCATGCGCACTCCGGCCTCGCGGTAGATGCGCGTGATCGGCTCCAGCGCGCCGTGCACGTACACGGGACGGTCGGTCAGCTCGGCGAGGCCGGCGAGGATCCGCTGCGCCTTGCCCAGCACGTAGCAGAACAGCACCGAGGCGCGGCCGGCGTTGCCCTGCCACCAGCGATGCACCTCGCGCAGGACCTCGCGCGGGTCGTCCCAGCGGAAGATCGGCAGCGCATAGGTCGCCTCGGTGATCAGCACGTCGCAGCGCACGGGCTCGAAGGGCGCGCAGGTCGGGTCGGGCTCGCGCTTGTAGTCGCCCGTGGCCATCCACACCTCTCCTCCACCCTCGACGCGCACCTGGGCCGAGCCGAGCACGTGCCCCGCGGGGTGGAAGGAAATGCGCGTCTCGCCCACCGGGCGCTGCTCGCCGTACGGGACGCCTTCGATCGGCGCCTCGGGCCCGAGGCGATGTCGCAAGAGCGGCACGGACGGCCCGGCGCACAGGTAGCGCGCGCTCCCGGGGACCGCGTGGTCCGCGTGCGCGTGCGTCACCACCGCGAGCGGCACCGGCTCGCGCGGATCGAGGTGGAAGCCACCTGCCGCGCACCACAGCCCTTCGCGCGCATCCGAGAGCAACTCTTCCACCACAGCACCCTAGCGGAGCCTACATCCGGACCCTTGCCGCGCCGTGCGGGCATCGCATCTTCTGCTGCCAATGGACAATGCTGCGCGTATCGAAGCCGCGGCCGAGGCCCATCCGACCGTGGAGGGAGCGTTGCACGCAGGCCTCTCCGTCCTCTGCGCCGAGTCGGAATGGCCGCTGGCGCGCCTCACCTGGATGGAGGGGGAAACCCCGATGCAGGTGTGGAGCGTGCGCGACGGCCTGGAGCCGCTCCGCGAGGCGTGGGTGGCTGCGGGTGCGGGTGCGAGCTGGGCGGCGCGTGTAGCAGCCGCTGGGCATCCGGTCGCCTTCGCGTTCGAGATGGCCGAGGTGCCGCGCGAGTTCGCCTCGCGCGCGCACGCGGCCTGCGTCCGGTACGTCCTGGTGTTCCCGCTCTTCGACGGAGAGGACGTCGCCGGGGCCGTCGAGGTTTGCTGCAAAGAGCCCTGCGCCTTCGAAGGCCTCCGGGAATCCCTGGTCCGGCTAGGGCGCCTGCTCGGCGGCATCGCCGAGCGCAAGCGCGCCGCCTGAACGGACGAAAAGCGATCCACCACAGCGGTCACGGAGGACACGGAGGGAACCGATTTCTCCGTGCTCTCCGTGTGCTCCGTGGTGCAATCGTTTTGGATCAGTCGATCGGCGCGGCGGCTCCCGTTTCCTTCGGGATCTCCATGCGCGGGGCGCCCTGCTTCTTCAGATCCTCCGCGGTCTGCTCCATCAGGACGCCGAGGTCCTCCAGCTCGTCCCGGGAGAGGACCTTCCGCACCTTGGGGAACAGCTCGTTTTCCTCCTCCTCGACATGGTGCTCCACCTGCTCTTGCAGCACCTTGATCTTCGCGTCGAACTGCGCGTCGTCGGGCTCCATCTCCAGCAGGTCGGCGATGATCCGCTTCACCGAGAGGTGCTCCTCCACCGCTTCCTGGAGCAGGTCCTCGGTGCGCGCATCCTTCGTCGTCGGGTAGAAATGCTGCTCCTCGATGGCCGCATGGACGGCGAGCGCATCGGCGAGCTGGTCGAACAGCCGTTCCTTCTCGTCGGGGCCAGCCTTCTCGATTTTCTCGAATAGCTCCTCCACTTCCTTGTGCTGCTGTTTGAGCAAATCGATCGCGTTCACAGCGCCTCCTCGGTATGGAATCAGGGTGGTTACCGTCGGAATCTGGACAGAGGTCGGCACGGGAGCAACGCGATGCGCCGCTGTGCGTACGCCCGGACGGCCGCACCCCGGCCGGACGCTTGTGCCGCCGTCGGCCGTCGGTGACTATCTGTCCCCCATGAACAGGCGTCTGTTGTGCCTGCACGGACACTTCTACCAGCCGCCGCGCGAGAACCCCTGGATCGAGGAAGTCGAGGTGCAGGACACCGCGGCGCCGTTCCACGATTGGAACCAGCGCATCGCCGCCGAGTGCTACGGGCCCAATGCGGCCGCGCGCCTGAAGAACGGCGGCGGGTACATCAAGGACATCGTCAACAACTATCGCCACATCTCCTTCAACTTCGGTCCCACGCTGTTGGCCTGGATGGAGCGGCGCGCCCCGGAGGTCTACCGGCGCGTGCTCGAGGCCGACGCGGAGAGCGTCCGGCGGCGGGGGCACGGCAACGCCATCGCGCAGGCGTACGCGCACCCGATCCTCCCGCTCTCGAACGAGCGGGACCGCCGCACGCAGATCCGCTGGGGGCTGCACGACTTCCGCCGCCGCTTCGGCCGCCCGGCGGAAGGCATGTGGCTCCCGGAGACCGCCGCGGACCTGGCGACGCTGCGCGCGCTGGCCGACGAGGGCATCCAGTTCACCGTCCTCTCCCCCTACCAGGCGTTGCGGGTGCGCGCGCCAGGCGGCGAGTGGGAGGACGCGCGCAACGCCCAGTTCGACCCGACGGTGCCCTACAAGGTGGACCTGGGCGACGGGCGGCACATCGCGGTCTTCTTCTACGACGGGCCGATCGCGCGCGGGATCGCCTTCGGCGAGGGGCTGGCCAGCGGCGAGGAGCTGGTGCAGCGCCTGGAGCAGGGCTTCAACGAAGCCCGCGCCCACGACGAGGTGCTGACCGTCGCCGTCGACGGCGAGACGTTCGGGCACCACAAGAAGGGCGGCGACGAGGTGCTGGCGGCGGCGCTGCGCCACCTGCAGCAGCGCGAGGACGTGGAGCTGGTGAACCTGGCGCAGGCGCTCGCCCTCTCCCCGCCGGAGCACGAGGCGGAGATCGCCGAGGGCTCCTCGTGGAGCTGCATGCACGGCGTGGAGCGCTGGCGCGCCGACTGCGGCTGCCACACCGGCGGGCAGCCCGGGTGGCACCAGAAATGGCGGGGCCCGCTGCGCGCCGCCCTGGACGTCCTGCGCGATCGGCTCGCCGACCTGTACGAGCGCGAGGCCGCCCCGCTCCTGCGCGACCCGTGGCGCGCCCGCGACGAGCTGATCGAGCTGGTGATCGATCCGGAGCGCAAGCGCGCGGTCGAGTTCGTGGAGCGCCACGCCGGGCGCGCGCTGGAGGAGGGCGAGCGGGTCACCGCGCTCAAGCTCCTCGAGATGCAGCGGCAGGCGCTGCTCATGTACACCAGCTGCGGCTGGTTCTTCTCCGAGATCTCCGGCATCGAGGCGGTGCAGATCCTCAAGTACGCGGCCCGGGCACTGCAACTCGCCCGGGAGGTGAGCGGGAGGGACTTCGAGCCCGAGCTCGTGGAGGCGCTGGCAAAGGCGCCCTCCAACCTCGCCGAGGTGGCCGACGGCGCTCGCGTCTACGACACGCTGGTGAAGCCTTCGGTAGCGTCGCTGGAAGGCGTGGCGGCGCACTATGCCGTCGCCGGCCTGTTCGACGAGTACGGCAAGGCGGACCAGCTGTTCTGCTACGACGTGGCGCTGCGCGGGCGCCGGCGCGAGAAGGGGGGCAGCGCAACCCTGGCCATGTCGCGGCTGGAGATCCGCAGCCGCCTGACCCACGAGCGGCGCGACCTCTCCGCCTGCGTCCTGCACTTTTCCGGATCCGACATCCGCTCCGGGCTGCGGCCGTACGACGCGCCGGCGCACGCGGAGGCGGAGAAGCGGCTCTTCGGGAGGTTCGCCGCGCTCTCGCTCGCCCAGATGGTGCGCGAGATCGACCGCGAATTCCCCGGGCGCGACTACACCCTGCGCGACCTCTTTCTCGACGAGCGCCGCCGCCTCGCCGGACAGTTGCTCGACGAGACGATGCGCCGGTACGAGGACGACTACCTCCAAATCTACGAGTCCAACCGGCGGCTGATCGACTTCCTGCGCGAGATCGACTCGCCGGTGCCCCGGCCGCTGCAGGTCGCCAGCGACGTCGCCTTGACCCACCAGGCGCAGCAGTGCGCCCGCGCGCTCGCGGACGGCAAGGTAGATCTCATGACCGCGCAGTCGGAGTTGCTCGCCACCGCGCAGGTGGCCCGGCGGCTCGGCGCCCGCATCGATCCCGCCGCGGTGCAGGCCCCCTTCACCAACCTGCTGCACGAGCTGGTCGAGCGGCTCCTCGCGGGCGGGGCCCGCGATGCGGCGCCGCAGCTCGCGGGCGTCCTCGAGCTGTCAGCGCGGCTCGGCCTGCACCTCGACCTGTGGGACGCGCAAAACCGCCTCTGGGATGCGGCCGAGGAGGTGCGGATCGAGCCGGACCAGCTGGCGCGCCTCGCCCGCGCGCTGTGGTTCGACGAGCGCACCCTGAGCGCGCGCGCCCAGGCCCTGCGGCGGTCGCCGCCGCGCTCGCAAGCCGCCGCGGCGCTGTGAGCCTGCTCGCCGGCGCGGTAGACGCGCTGGCGGGCGGGGACCCGCCCGCCTGGCCGGGTGCTGCTGCCACGCCGCAGTTCCTAGTTTCCCAGGCGTGCAGATCGCCGGACTGGACGAGCTGGGCTTCTGGGAGTTCCTGAAGAAGCTCTACAGGCGCTGGTCGGACAACGCCATCACCGACCGCGCCGCGCAGCTGGCTTACTACTTCGTCTTCGCGCTGTTCCCCTTCCTCTCCTTCCTGGTCACGCTGACCGCGTACCTCCCGCTGCAAGGCGCGGTGCAGGAGATGCTCGCGCGCGTGAGCGACGTGATGCCCGAGCAGGCGATGGCGATCGTCCAGGACCAGCTGCAGAAGCTCCTCTTCGTGCAGCGCCCCAGGCTCTTGACGGTGAGCTTGCTCCTGGCGCTCTGGAGCGCGTCGCGCGGCGTGGACGCGATCCGCACCGCGCTCAACCTCGCCTACGACGTCAAGGAGTCGCGCCCGTTCTGGAAGACGCAGGGGATGGCCATCGCGATCACGGCGGTCGGCGCCGTGCTGGTGCTCGTCTCCATCACGCTGATCGCGCTGGGCGGGAAAGCCGGCGAGTGGCTGGCGAGCCAGCTCGGCCTCCAGCAGGTCTACGCGATGGTGTGGGGGTTCCTGCGGTGGCCGATCACGATGTTCCTCATCATGCTGGTCGCCGCGACGCTCTATTACTTCCTGCCCGACGTGGAGCAGGAATGGCGCTTCATCACGCCGGGGTCGGTGACCGGGACCGTGCTCTGGCTGCTCGCCACCTGGGGCTTCACCCAGTACGTGGAGCAGTTCGGGAAGTACGACGTGATGTACGGCTCGATCGGCGGCATGATCGTGCTGCTCACCTGGCTCTACCTCACCGGGCTCATCTTCGTCCTCGGCGGGGAGATCAACGCCATCCTCGAGCACGCGGCGCACGAGGGAAAGGCGCCCGGGGCGCGCGCACCTGGAGAGGCGGCGCCGCCTCCGGAGGCGAGACCGAGCGCCGCATCGCCCGGTTCCTCCAAAGAGCGCACGGCCGCGCGCAGGTCGCACCTGCGCCTGCTCCGCCGCCGCGAGGGACGGCGGGCGATCGAGCCTCCGTCCGCGGAGGATGTCCCACCCGAGGAGCTCCCACCCGAGCCTCCGTGACATCCGGCTCTACCGTCGCGTACCGAGTACGTCCGATCCCGCGCAAGCCCGCGCCAGCCTGCTTGCCCACCTGAGCAGCCCCGCGCTGTCATTGCGGCCAGAGCCTTCGATGCGCAACTCGACCAAGGAGCCTCTCCAATGCCGGTCTGCAGCGTCATCCGCGAAGCGCGGGGCGACACCGCCACCTACCTCGTGTCCGGGCGGTTCGAGGGCGTCTCTGCCTGGGAGCTGGCGGCGCGCCTGACCGAGGAGCGGTTGCCGTACGCCGTGCTCGACTTCAGTCGCTGCCAGGAGTTCCACGACTACGGCGTCGCGGTGCTGTCGCAGGCCCTGCTCGGGCTCGTCGGCCTGCGCGTACACCTGCGCGGGCTGCGTCAGCACCAGGAGCGCGTCTTCAAGTGCTTCGGCGTGGACCTGACGGAGCTCGCCCATCCGGGCGAGCCGCAAAGGATCGAGCCCGTCCCGGAGCTCGCGCGCGAGGTGTTCTAGATGGCCCGACCGATCTGGAGCGGATCGATCAGCTTCGGGTTGGTCAACGTGCCCGTGAAGCTCTTCTCGGCCACCTCCCCCAAGGAGGTGCGGTTCCACATGCTCCACGACAAGGACGGCGGGCGCATCCAGCAGAAGCGCGTCTGCTCGATCGACGGGGAGGAAGTCCCCTGGGAGCATATCGTC
The DNA here is from genome assembly GCA_035635335.1 of Myxococcales bacterium. Taxonomy (GTDB): domain Bacteria; phylum Myxococcota; class Myxococcia; order Myxococcales; family 40CM-4-68-19; genus VBKO01. Next base: position 23,359 of record DASQBG010000190.1, read on the forward strand.
AAGGGCTTCGAGATCGCCAAGGGCCGCTACGTGACGGTCACCAAGGAGGAGCTGGAAGCCTTCAGCCCCAAGGCGACGCGCTCCATCGACATCGAGGACTTCGTCGATCTCCAGCAGATCGATCCGATCTACTACGACCATAGCTACTACCTGGTGCCCGATCGCGGCGCGGCGCGCCCGTACGCGCTCCTGCTCGAGGCGATGAACAGGACCGGCAAGGTCGGGATCGGCCAGTTCGTGCTGCGCACCAAGCAATACCTCGCCGCCGTCCGGCCGATGGGCAGGGCGCTGGCCCTCTCGACCATGCTGTACGCCGACGAGGTGGTCGAGCAGAGCGAGCTGGAAGGGCTCCCCGGGGCGGAGGCGAAGCCTCGCGAGAAGGAGCTGCACATGGCCGAGCAGCTCGTCCAGTCGCTCGCGACCGATTTCGATCCCAAGAAGTACAAGGACACCTTCCGCGAGCAGGTGCTGGCGCTCCTCGAGCGCAAGGCGGAGGGGCAGGAGATCGTCGCCGGGCCCGCGGAGGAGGAGCCGCGCGGCAAGGTGGTCAATCTCATGGACGCCCTGGCGAAGAGCCTGGCCGCCGCGCGCAAAGGGGAGGCGCCGCAGGCGGGCGAGCGGCACCGCCGTGCCGAGCCGGAGCGCGCCGCCGCGCGGACCACGCGCGCTCCCCCGCACCGGCGCAGGGCCGCTTCCAGGTCGAAGCGCTGACGGATGAGCTCGCGCGAGGTCCGCGAAGTCCGCATCGGCTCGCGGCAGCTGCGCCTGGTGAACCTGGGCAAGGTGCTGTACCCGCAGGTGGGGTTCACCAAGGCGCAGGTGATCGATTACTACCGGCGCGTCTCCGGCGCGCTGCTGCCCCATCTGCGCGACCGGCCGCTCACGCTCAAGCGGTACCCGAACGGCGTCGACCAGCCCTACTTCTACGAGAAGCGCTGCCCGAAGCACCGGCCTCCCTGGGTGCGCACCGCCGAGGCGGACGGCATCGAGTTCTGCCTGGTGAACGACCTCGCCTCTCTGGTCTGGGTGGCGAACCTCGCCGACCTGGAGCTGCACGTGCCGCTCGCCCGGGCGAAGTCGTTCCACCGGCCGGACACGGTCGTCTTCGACCTCGATCCGGGAGCGCCGGCGGACCTCGTGCACTGCTGCGAGGTCGGGCTGCTCTTGCGCGGGCTCTTCGATTCGCTCGGCCTGCGGTGCTACGCGAAGACCAGCGGCTCGAAAGGAATCCAGGTCTACGTGCCCTTGAACACGCCCGGCGTGACGTACGACGACACCAAGCCGTTCGCCCGCGCGGTGGCCGAGGCGCTCGAGCGGGAGCAGCCCGCCCGCATCGTCTCGAACATGAAGAAGTCGCTGCGCGCCGGGAAGGTGCTCGTGGACTGGAGCCAGAACGACCCGCACAAGACCACCGTGTGCGTGTACTCGCTCCGCGCCAAGGAGCGTCCCACCGTCTCGACGCCGGTGAGCTGGGAAGAGTTGGAAGCTTGCGCGAAGAGCGGCAACCCGGAGCGGCTGACCTTCGATTCCGACACCGCCGTCCGCCGCGTCGAGGAGAAGGGCGACCTGTTCGCCGCCGTGCTCGAGCTGAAGCAGGCGCTGCCGCGCGTCTCGCCGCGGCGGTGAAAAGACGAGGGGAGCCAGCGCGCTCCCCCCTTGGAGCTACGGAACCGCCGCGCCCGTGCCGCGCCGCAGGACCGCGAAGATCAGGCTGACGATGGCGAGGATCAACAGGATGTGGACCCAAGCCCCGATCTGCGCGCCGGACACGAGGCCCAGCACCCAGAGCACGAGCAAGATGACCGTGATGGTCCAAAGCATAAGCCGCCTCCTTTTCCAGCAAAGGTAGGCGCGCCACCTACACCTAGGAATGGACGAGCGGCTTCCGCAGTTCCCCGGTGGAGCGAGCAAGCCCCCGCCCGGCCCGGTGCGCGCACCCCACACCACAACGCCCTTGCGTGCCACCCGACGGGGCGTGGGACGGTCGTTTTGCTTGAAGACCGACGACCAGAGCGCCGTCCGCCGATCGCTGCGGATCTCCGTCGCCGAGGGCGTGATCGCCGAGCTGGTCACCGCCTGTGCGAGCGGTGGAGCGATCACCGCGTGGGCGCTGTACTTGGGCCTCACCCCGGTGCTGGTGGGCGTGCTGGGCGCTCTTCCGTTCGCCGCCCAACTGGTGCAGATCCCCTCGGCATGGCTCACGCGCGTGCACGGCAGCCGGCGCACCGCGCTGTGGACCATCGGCGTCTCGCGGCAGCTGCCGATCCTGCTGGCGATCCTGCCCTGGCTTCCCGTCGAAGAATCCGCCCAGCGCGCGGTCCTGCTCGCGGTGGCGGCGGCGAGCTCGCTGCTCGCGGTTGCCGGCAACAATGCCTGGACCTCCTGGATCAGCGAGCTGGTCCCGGACCGCCTCCGCGGCCGCTACTTCGGAAGGCGCACCGCGTTTTGCGCGCTGGGGAGCACGCTCGGCGCGCTCGGGGCGGGGCTCGCGCTCGACCACGCGCGCCCCGGCGCGGGCGCGGGGCTCGTTCTTTCCCTGCTCTCGCTCGCGTCCTGCGCCTTCGGCGCGATCACGGTGGTGCTCCTGAGCCGGCAGCACGAGCCGTGCGCGCACCTGGTTCCGCCGGAACCGACGCTGGCGGACGCGCTGCGTCCATGGACCGAGACCGCCGCGCGTAGCGCGCTGGTCTTCCACGTCGCCTGGGCGGCGGCCTGCGGGCTCTCCGCCGCCTTTTATCCGATCCACATGATCGCCAATCTGCGGATGGGATTCGCGCGCATGGCGCTCTACAACGGCGCCATCGCGGCGGTGCGCATGCTGACGGCGCCGCTGTGGGGTCGCGCGCTCGATCGCGTCGGCGCGCGGCCCGTTCTGGTCGCGTGCTGCTTCGGGCTCAGCATCTCGAACGCCATCTGGCTGTTTCCCCGCGAGGACGTCCTCTGGCCGCTCGCGGTCGACGCCGTGCTCTGCGGCGTGCTGCTCGCCGGCCAGGGGCTCGCCTCCTTCTCCTTGCCGCTGAACGTCTCCTCGCGTGGGACCCGGCCGTTCCATCTCGCCGCCTTTGCCGCGGCCGCCGGGATCGCCACCGGGGTTGCCTCTGCCGCCGGGGGCGCGCTCGCGCACGTCCTGCCGGCGCACGTCGGGTTCATGGGGCGCACGCTGGTTGGCTCGCAGCTCCTGTTCCTCATGAGCGGGGTGCTGCGGCTCTGCGCCGCCGCCCTCGCGCTGCGCATCGTGGAACCCGGAGCGCGCCCGGTGCAGGCCTTGGGGCGGCTCGCGCTGGACGGCGCGCTGCGCAGGCAGCGACCGCCGCGACTCGATCCGGGTTGCGCGGCGCCGGTCGCGCGGCGAAGCTCCGCGGCGTGACGTACGACTGCCAGCGCTGCGGCGCCTGCTGCTGCAATCCCGCCGAGAACCGCGCCGAAGGGTACCGCGACTACGTGCCCGTCGAGCCCGGGTCGCGGCTGTTGCGAAGGCTGCAGCTCCTCGGCCGCTACACCGTGCTGAACGAACGCGGCGAGCGGCACCTCAAGATCGTCGGCGCGGAGGAACGCTGCGCTGCCCTGGAAGGAGCGCTGGGCCGCCGGGTCCGCTGCGCGGTCTACCTCGACCGGCCCGCCGCGTGCCGCAGAGTCGAGGCGGGGAGCGCCCGCTGTCTGCAGTACCGCGCCGAGCGCGGGATCACCGCCTGAAGCTCGCCACGCTGCCGGGCTGCTCCTCGAGCCGCACCTCGGCGACGGGCAGCCCGGCGCGCTCGGCCTGCTCGAAGATCAGGCGCGCCAGGTTCTCGGCGGTAGGCGCCACCTCCAGCGCTCGGAACGGCTCTCCCAGCGACCGCAGCGCCGCCACCAGCGGATCGTCGCGGTGGAGCAGCAGCTGGTGATCGAGCTGCTCGTCCACGTAGGCGCGCACGCGCCGCGAGATGACGTCGAAGTCCGCCACCATGCCCTGCTCGTCCAGCGACTCGGCCCGGAGCGTGACGAACGCGCGCGCGTTGTGCCCGTGCAGCCGCCCGCACTTGCCCGGGTGGCCGAGCAGCCGGTGGCCGTAGCAGAAGGCCAGCTCCTGGGTGACCTGGAACATGCGCCGATTGTAACGCGGCTGTAGCATGCCGCGTCGATGCAGCCGCTCGAATCGTGGGGCCGCTACCCTCCGGCGCGCCAGGCGGCCGTGTCCGTCCACTGGCGGAGCGACCCCCTCCCCCGGGTGCACGGCACCTTGCTGCCCTTCGGTCAGGGACGCAGCTACGGCGACTGCTGCCTCAACGACGGCGGCACCGTGCTCGAGACGTCGCGGCTGGACCGCTTCATCGAGTTCGACCAGGGCCGCGGCGTCTTGCGCTGCGAGGCGGGCGTGCGGATCGCGGACATCCTCGCGCTCACCGTGCCGCGCGGCTGGTTCCTGCCGGTGGTCCCCGGAACGCAGCTCGTCTCGGTGGGCGGCGCCATCGCCAACGACATCCACGGCAAGAACCACTTCCGCGCGGGCACCTTCGGCCGGCACGTGCGGGCCCTCGAGCTGCTTCGCTCGACCGGCGAGCGCGCTACCTGCTCGCCCGACGAGAACCAGGAGCTGTTCGCGGCGACCGTCGCCGGGCTGGGCCTGACCGGGCTCGTCACCTGGGCGGACCTGCAGCTCCAGCCGGTGCAGGGACCGTTCATCGACTGCGAGACGGTTCCCTTCCGCGGCCTCGACGAGTTCTTCGCCGTGGACGCGGACTCGTCGCAGCGGTTCGAATACACCGTCGCCTGGATCGATCCGCGGCCGCGCGGGCTGCGGGGCCTCTATTTCCGCGGCGACCACTCGGCTCGAGCGGGGAAGGCGCCGCGGCCGAAAGACCCCGGTTCGTTCCCGCTCGACCTGCCGGGCTTCGCCATCAGCGGTCCAACGGTCGCAGCCTTCAACGCCCTGTACTACGCGCGCGGGCGGCTCCGGTCGGGGCGCAAGCAGGTCCGGTACGCGCCGTTCTTCTTCCCGCTCGACGGCGTGGGTCGGTGGAACCGGCTCTACGGGAGGCGCGGCCTGCTGCAGTTCCAGTGCGTCGTCCAGGACCCCGGCGCCGTCCGCGCGCTGCTCGACCGCGTCGCTTCCTCGGCCGTCGTCTCCTCGCTCGGAGTGCTGAAGACGTTCGGCGACGTCCCCTCTCCCGGGATGCTCTCCTTCCCGCGCCCGGGAGCGACGCTCGCGCTGGACTTCCCCAACCGCGGCGCGGAGACGTTCGCGCTGCTGGACGCGCTCGAGGGGATCGTGCGCGAAGCAGGGGGCGCCCTCTATCCGGCGAAGGACGCGCGGATGTCGCCTGCCACGTTCGCGTCGGGTTACCCGCGGCTGGCGGAGTTCGAGCGCCACGTCGATCCGGCGTTCTCCTCCTCCTTCTGGCGGCGGGTCCACGCCGCATGACGCGGATCCTGATCCTCGGCGCGACCTCGGCCATCGCGCAGCAGGTCGCGCGCCTGTACGCCTCGCGCGGCGCCGCGCTGTTCCTGGTCGCGCGGAACGAGGAGCGCCTGGCCGCGGTGGCGGACGACCTGCGCGTGCGAGGCGCCTCGGTGGAGATCGCGGTCGCGGACCTGGACGATCCCGCCCGGCACGAAGACCTCCTCGCGCGCGCGGCGCCGCTCGAGGTGGTCTTCCTGGCGCACGGCGTCCTCGGCGACGTGCGCGAGACGAAGCGGAGCGCCGAGGCGGCGGAGGCGGTGCTGCGGACGAACCTCCTCGGGCCCGTCTCGCTGCTGACCCGCGTGGCGCAGCGGCTCGAAGCCCAGCGGAGCGGCTGCATCGTCGCGCTCTCCTCCGTCGCCGGCGACCGCGGCCGGGCGAGCAACGCGGTGTACGGCGCTTCGAAGGCGGGGCTGACCGCGTTCCTCTCCGGCCTGCGCAACCAGCTCTACCGTGCCGGCGTGCGGGTGGTGACGGTCAAGCCGGGCCTGGTGGACACGCCGATGACGGCACATCTGATGAAGAACCCGCTCTACAGCCCGCCCGGCCTGATCGCGCGCGACGTGGTCCGCGCCGTCGAGCGCGGGAGGGACGTCGTCTACACGCCTTGGTGGTGGCGGCTGGTGCTGTCCGCGGTCCGGCTCGTGCCCGAGCGCGTGTTCAAGCGGCTCTCGCTCTAGAACGCATTCCGCTACGTTCCGCGCTGTGAAAGGCGCAGCGCCGCCGAATACGGCGGCGACTGATGCGCTCTGGCCGCCGCCGTGGTACGTCAGTAGCATGGAGATCGAGGGGCTGGGCGAGGTCCGCGCTTCCGAGCCGGAACGGGTGATGCTGCGCATGCGCGGGTCGGCCGTGACGGTGTCCGGGTGGCGCATCGCCGCCGAGGCGCCGCGCGGAGCGGGCAACATCGTGCTCGCGGAGCACGGCGCGCAGAAGTTCTACCGGGGTGAGGGAACGTTCCTGGGCTGGCCGCAGGAGCGGCTCGAGGCCGCCTACCGCGCGCTGCTCCCGCCGTCGCAAGGACCCGGCGAGGATCACATGCAGCTCGGATAGGCGGCCGGCCTCCGATCGATCAGTACGGCAGCTTGTACGATACGCCGGCGTTGATCGTCCACACGGTGAAGCTGTCGGTCAGGATGTGGAACATGAGCGCCGCCTGTACGCCGAGGTTCGGCATCACCTGCGGAATCGGATAGTTGCCCTGTGCGCCCAGGCCGATGCCCACCTTTGTTCCCCCGCCGTTGCTGATGGGGACGATGTCCAGGCCCGCCAGGCCGGAGAGCTGCACGGGCCCGATGTGCTCACCGCGGATGCCGCCGCCCAGCGTGATGGGGAACGTCGAGAAGTCGCTACCGAAGGCGAAGGCGATGTTTCCGAATGCGAGCGCGGACACGTCTGGATTGAGCGGGAACGCGTAACTGCCGCCGCCGTTGAAACCAAACTGCCCGTTGCTGACGCTCTGCCCGAACGGCAGGCTCACTCTCGTGTTGTAGTACCCGATCCCGCCCCAGACCTGAGCCGGGCGGAACCTGGACGTCGCCGTCGACGCCGAAGAGCGAGCCGGTGCCGGATCCGGCCCGGGATCGGCCTTCGCCTCTGCCGCTGCGAGGAGGGCGGCGAGCAGAAGACCCCCGAACACTGCTTTCATGATGCCTCCCTGAAAGCCACGCGGGATGCGCGGCGAAGACTGGGCGCGTCGTACCACGCGCGGATCCGGTCGTCGTCTTTTCGTCCGGACGCGATCAGATTCCTGCCAGACCCGGCTCGATGCGCTGGTAGCCCTGATCGACGGCCCACAGATCGAGCGCCAGCGTGACCAGGTCGTCCACCTCGGGGATCGGCCGCGCATCGAGGGACAGGTCGATCGACTTCAGGTAGCGCTTGCAGGTGTCGCACGCCTCGATGCGCGCGGTCGGGTCCTTCTCGTCCTGGAAGGAGGGCAAGAGGTGCGGATCCGCCTCGCCGCAGGAGGCGCAGCGGATGCGGGGGAAGTCCCACTGGCCCGCACAGAGCGCGCAGTGGAGGAGGCGCTGGGCGCCGTGCGATTCGGGCAGGATCTTGCGCGCGGAGACCCAGGGCAGCCCCCCGCAAAACGGGCAGGCGCCCTCGCGCCGGTCGCGCACCGGCTGGCGCCGCTCCGCCGCGAGCAGCTCCACCCAGGGCTTGAGCAGGGCGCGGGAAAGATAGTCGCCGCGCGCTTCTGGATCGCCGGACCAATAGACGAAGAGGCGCGTGCGCGCGGTCTGGGCGTCGTCCTGCAGCCGGATGCGCGCCTCCTCCGCCAAGCGGGGCGGACCCGTTACCGCGTGGCGGAGGAGGGGCTCGGCGCTGGCGAGGAGCAGGGCGGCCTGCTCCTCGAGGTCGGCGCTCAGTGTCCCCGCGGCGAGCCCGCGCGCCAGCTCGCGCTGAGCGCGGTACAGGCCGGCGGCGAAGCGCAAGGGCGCCTCGGCCGCGGCGGCCTGCGGAGCGAGCAGCTCGGCCCGCTCCGCGCGCTTCGCCAGGCCTTCCAGGACGTCAGCGCTTGCGGGCGTCACCCGTCACTTGCCGGTACCACTTGGGATGGTGCAGGCGCGCCCATTCCTTGGTGACCGTACCTCGCACGATGGCGCTGAAGGTCCCCGGCTCGGCCGCCGTGCCCAGGTAGATGTGCCCGATGATCATCGCGAAGAAGAGGATGAACGCGATGTCGTGGACCACGTAGCTGAGCTGGCGCAGCCCGTTCCCGAATCCTTCCGGGAACCACATCACGATGCCGGAGAGAAGCAGGCCGAGGGTGGCGAGGGACGCGGCCCAGAAGAGCAGCTTCTGGCCACCGTTGTACTTGCCGACCTCGGCGTCCTCGCCCTGGTACCGCATGTAGCGGACCATGCCGCCCGGGGTGAGGAACTCCCGGTCCTTGTCGGTCAGCTTCATCTCCCGGAACCAGTGGACGAACATCACCACCGTGGCGGCCGAGAAGACCAGGCCGGACCACGGGTGCAGCCACCGGCACACCGACAGGCCACCGAACAGGGTCGCCATCCAGCCGAAGAGCGGCGTCCAGATGGGCAAGCCGGTGAAGAGGCAGACGAAGAAGAACAACGCCACGGTCCAGTGGATCACGCGCGAGGAGAGGCGATGGCGGACGATCTCGCCACCGACAACCACGTCCTCGTCCTCGCGGGCCCGCACCACCGCCGCGTCGCCGACCCCCGTCCGCTTGGTCTGGCCGGGAAGCGCCACCTCGCTCATACCGGACCCTCCCCTCGAGGCTTTTCGCCACCCTCCTTCGGCTTCTTGGGGCCGAAGGTCAGGTAATGGCCGACCATGGCGAAGAACGCCGCCGCGAAGGCGATGACGCCCACCGGCCGCAGCACGTTCTTCCAGAACCTCACACCCGTGGGCACGTGCGGATCCTTCGGGAGCCCGTACCACTCGGGGTGATCGCCGTGGGACAGCACCGTGACGACGCTGGTCCCGCCCACGCCCTTGGGGTCGTAGACGACGGCCTGCGCGAACCCGTTGGCCCTGAGCTGCTCGACCCGCGAGTCGGCCAGCGCGAGCATGTCGTCCTTGGTCCCGAAGTGCAGGCAGCCCGTCGGGCACGCCTTCACGCACGCGGGCTCGAGACCGACGTCGACGCGGTCGACGCAGAGCGTGCATTTGGCCATCTTGTCGGTGCGCGCCGAGTAGCGTGGCACGTCGAACGGGCACCCGGTCTCGCACATCTTGCAGCCGATGCAGGCCTCGGGGTTCACGTCCACGATGCCGTTCTCGTACTGCACGATCGCGCCGGGCGCCGGGCAGGCCTTGAGGCAGCCCGGGTCCGCGCAGTGCATGCACTGGTCCTTGCGCATGAGCCAGGCGAAGCCGCCGTCGGGGAGGGTCTGCTCGTTGAACTTGATGAGGTTCCACAGGTCGGCGTTCAGCGTCGGCACCGTCTGGTAGCTGCCGATCTGGACCGTCGCGACGTTGCCGAGGTCGTTCCACTCCTGGCAGGCGACCTCGCACGCCTTGCAGCCGATGCAGGTCGAGGTGTCGATGTACTTGGAGACGACCGGCATCTTGCGCTGCCCGGTCGCGCCGCCCCACATCTGCGCGGACGACTGGCGGATCTGGAGTCCGGACGAGTTCATGACACCCTCTCCGCGGCCTTCTCGACCTTGACCTGGAAGGCCTTGAACTCGGGAGTCCACGTGTTCGCGTCCATGGCCGACGGCGTCAGCATGTTCGCGAGCGGCCCGACGTGCTTCGAGTCACCGGCGTAGCCCCAGTGGATGGGCAGGCCGATCTGCCACACCTGCTGCCCGTCGATCTTCATCTGCCAGATGCGCTTGGTCACCACGGCCGGGCCTTCGATGGAGCCGCGCGCGCTCGAGACGCGAATGCGTTCTCCATTCTTGATGCCTTTCTCCTTGGCCAGGCCCTCCGGGATCTCGAAGAAGAACCCGGGCTGCACCTCGTTGAGGCGCCCGTTCTTGTGGTGCTGGGTCCAGAAGTGGAAGTGCTCGGTCAGCCGGTAGGTGGTGCAGACGATGGGGTACTCCTTCCGGTCGCCGTACTTGTCCTTGTCCGTCGAGAACCGCTTCGCGACGGGGCTGGACGAGTTCTTGGCGTGGAGCGCGTTGTCGACCGGCGCCTCGATCGCCTCGTAGTGCTCGGGGAACGGCCCGTCGTTCAGCGACGGCGCGAACAGGCGCGCGACGCCTTCGGGCAGCATGATGAACGCGCCGAACTGGCCCGGCGGGGAGTCGGGCTTGATGTCCGGAACGTCGCCCACCCACCGCTCGCCGTTCCAGACGATGCCCGCGCGGGTCGGATCCCAGGCCTTGCCCTGCGCGTCGGCGGAGGCGCGGTTGTACATGACGCGCCGGTTGGCCGGCCACGCGAACGCCCACTCGGGGAACATGCCGAGCCCGGTCGGGTCGGTGTTGTTGCGCCGCTTGGCCAGGTTTCCCGCGGCCGGGTACACGCCCGAGTGCAGCCAGTTGCCGCACATGGTGGACCCGTCGTCCTGCAGCTGCCCGAACCCGTCGAGCTGCTGGCCCGCGGCCTTGACGACCTTGGTCGGATCCTTGGGGTCTTTGATATCGGTGAGTGCTTTCCCGTTAATCTCTTTGAGGACCTCCTCCAGGTCGGGATTCACCGGGTTGGTGTAGTTCCAGATGACGTTGGTGACCTGCTCCGGCAGCGCGCCCCCTTCCTTCTTGTACAGGTCGCGGACGGCCAGGAAGATGCGGCTGACGATCTCCTGGTCGGTCTTGGCCTG
>DASQBG010000191.1:0-4761 GCA_035635335.1 Myxococcales bacterium
CTCCTGCACCAGCGATTCGATGCGGACGCGGTCGCGCGAGACCTGCGCGACGGTGCGACGCACGCCAGCCTCGTCGCCAGCGCGCTCGCCCGCGTCCTGGACCAGGGCACTGCATTCCCGCCCGTGATCGTCGCGGTGGGAGGTGGGCCCGTCCCGAAGCCCTTGCTCGACCGCGCTCGCCGGGCGGGGCTGCGGGTCCTGCAAACCTGGGGCATGACCGAGACGTGCTCGATGGTCACTTGCGAGCGGCCCGCGGACGCCGACGGCGCCACGGCGGGTCCACCGCTTCCCGGCTTCGAGGTCCGCGTCGGCTCCGACTCCGAGATCGCCGTCCGCGGGCCGGCGCTCATGCGGGGCTACCTAGGACATGACCCTTTGGGCCGCGGCTTCTTCAAGACAGGCGACCTCGGAGCGCTGGACGTCCGCGGGCGGCTCGTCGTCCATTCCCGGCGGGCGGATCTGATCGTGAGCGGCGGGGAGAACGTCTACCCCGCCGAGGTGGAAGCCGCGCTGCTTTCGCACCCTGCCGTCCGCGAGGCGGCGGTGCTCCCCGCGCCGGACGAGAAGTGGGGCCAGGTCGGCGTGGCGTACGTGGTTTCTAGCGCCGGCGAGGGCGAGCTGCGCGAGTTCCTCCGCGGCCGGATCGCGGCCTACAAGGTGCCCGCCCGCTTCGTGCACCTGGCCGGGCTGCCGCGCAACGCGGGCGGCAAGGTGGACCGGATCAGGCTGGCGTCGAGTATTTCTCCAGCAACGCCCTGAGCTGCGGCGGGATCTCGCTGGACCGCCCGCTGGCCGAATCGATGCACACGTGCACCGTTGCGGCGCTGGCCAGATGTTCGCCGCCCTGGCCGAACAGGTCGTACTCGATGCGGAAGCTGCGATCGCCGATCCGCCCGACGGCCAGACGGACCGTCACCAGCTGGCCGGCGCGGAACGGCCGCTTGAAGGTGGCCTCCGCGTGCCCCAGCGGAAGGCTGTGCTCCCTCTTTCCGATGAACTCCTCGAGCGGCATCCCCGAGGCGCGCAGGAACTCCTCATAAGCCTCGTGGCAGTAGACGAGGATGTTCGCGAAGAAGACGATGCCGGCCGGATCGGTGTGCTGAAACCGGACGCGAAGGCGGTGCTCGAAAACGGCCATTTGGGCTCCGGGTGCGAAGGCGTTATACACCGGCCGTGGACGCCCTTCGGCTGGCGGTGGTCTCCTCCGCGCCCCGCGCGCTCGACGCGGCGTCGCTGGGGCTCACCGCGAGGGCGGATGCCCGCGCAGAGGGGTTGTTCGACCGATTCGGCCGTTCGCACACGTACTTGCGCATCTCGGTAATCGAGAAGTGCAACCTCCGCTGCCGCTATTGCATGCCGGAGGAAGGCGTGCCGCTCCTGCCCAAGGACGACCTGCTCTCCTTCGAGGAGATCGAGCGCCTGGCGGCGCTGTTCGTGCGGCTGGGCGTCCGCAAGATCCGCCTCACGGGCGGAGAGCCGCTGGTCCGGCGCGGCATCGACGATCTGGTCGCTAGAATCGGGCGGTTGAAGGCGCACGGCCTGGAGCGGCTGGCGATGACGTCCAATGCGCTGCTCCTCCAGAAGCACCTCTCCGCCCTGCGCGCCTCTGGCCTGGACGCCGTCAACCTCTCCCTCGACACGCTGCGCCCGGACCGCTTCCGGGAGATCACGCTGCGCGACGGCTGCGAAGAGACCATCGAGGCCATCCGGGCAGCCGCGGCGGCGGGGTTCGAGGCCGTGAAAGTGAACGCGGTGGTGATGGCCGGGGTGAACGACGACGAGCTGGTCGACCTCGCCCGCGCCTTCGCCCTCAACGACCCCATCGAGATGCGGTATATCGAATATATGCCCTTCGAGGGGAACCACTGGGGCGAGCGGCTCCGGATGTTCCCGGCGGAGGCCATCCGCGCTCGGCTCGAGGACCAGCTCGAGTTGGAGGAGATCGGCCTGGCGGAAACAGCGCGCGTCTATCGCGTCCGGGAGAGGAACGGCCGCGCGTTCCGCGGGCGCATCGGGATCATCTCCAGCATGACCGAGCCGTTCTGCGCCACCTGCAACCGGACGCGGCTGACGGCGGACGGGCACTTCCGTTGGTGCTTGCTGGACGAAGGCGAGATCGACCTGCGCGGGCCGATGCGGGCGGGTGCGAGCGAGGACGATCTCGCGCGGTTGATCGAGGATGGGCTCCGCGCCAAGAAGCCGGGGCATGCGCCGGCAGAGGAGCTGGTCGCGCTGCACCAGGGCGCGAGCCATTTCGGACGGTCGATGATCCGCATCGGCGGCTGAAGCGACCCGCGCTAGGGCTTCAGAACAGGTTCAGTGCGAGGAGAAACGAGCACCTCGACGGGAATTCCTCCGTTCTGCGTGCGCACGATAAGCGCGAGTCCAAGCTCCCGGGCCCCGACCGCCGCGGCTTCCGCGGCCACCACTGCCAGACGCCAGCGGGGTCGCCCATTCGCCGCATCGCCCAGCTCCCGCAGCACACGCTTCACGTCGGCGCCGACGCGCACGCCGTAAGGCGGATTGCCGGCGAGCAGCCCACTGCCCGGGTCGGACGGCAGGTCCGCGAGCCTGCGCTGCACGACCTCGATCGGGACGCGTGCACGCCCGGCATTCTCCCTGGCCGCCGCCACCGCGCCCGCGTCCTGATCGGACGCCTCGATGGGCGCTGCGAGGGGCCGTTCCTGCTTGCGAGCGTCCGAAATCAAGTGCTCCCATTGGCGCGCCGAGAACTCCGGCCACTTCTGGAACGCGAACTGCCGGCCGGCGCCGGGCGCCCGGCGCATCGCGATCAGCGCTGCCTCGATGGCGATGGTTCCGGATCCGCAGAGTGGATCGCAGAATGGCTCGTCGCCGCGAAAGCCAGCCGCGAGCAGGAGCGCGGCGGCCAGCGTCTCCCGGAGCGGCGCCTTTGCCTGCGGCCCGCGCCAGCCGCGCTGGTGGAGCAAAACGCCGCTGGTGTCGGCGCTCACCGTGCACACGTCATGCTCGAACCGGGCCAGGAAGAGCTGCGCGCCCTCCGGGGCCTCGTCGCCTTCCGCCTTTGCCAGTGGGACCGGGAAACCGATGCGCGCCTCCAGCGCCGCGTGCAGGCGCTCGGCCACCGCGCCCGAGTGATACAGCCGCGATTTGCGGCAGGTGACCCTGAACGCAACGCGGGTTCCCTTGCGGACGAACCGCTCCCAGGGAAGGGCCGACGCCTTCCGCACCAGCTCGGGAAAGGCGGTTGAGCGGAACGGCTCTCCGAGCCGCAAGAGCACGCGGCTGGCCGTGCGGAGCCAGAGGTTCAGGCGCATCGCTTCCGGGAGATCTCCTTGGATGTCGACGCCGCCCGGAAGCGCGCGTCCCTGGAGGCCGAGCGCCCGCACCTCCTCGGCCGTTACGGGCGGGAGCCCTGGCGCGCACACCGCGAACAGCATCGCGCCCTGCTCTACGACATCCTGTGGTACGTGGCGAGGACGATGCGTCAGGCGAAGGGCGAACAGGTGCGGCGCGAATTGCTGCCCGGGCAGTCGATCGACCTGCTCCGCGAGCTGCATCTCGTCGGCCGCGACGGCGCCCTCCATGCCGACAGCTTGCGCAAGCTGAAGCAGGTCAATCACCTGGTGCAGCTTCTCGAGCCTGCGCTGCGCGACGTGCTCGAGCGCCATCCGGAACCGGTCGTGGTCGATGCGGGCGCCGGGAACGCGTACCTCGGCTTCGTGCTCTACGAGCTCTTCCTCCGCGAGCATCCGAGCGCCTTGATCTATTCAGTGGAATCCCGCGCCGACCTGGTCGAGCGCGGCCGCGAGCGCGCGGCCAGGCTGGGGTTCACGCGCATGCGCTTCGTGCACGCGCCCATCGGAGAGGCCCCCAAGGACCTGCCCGAGAGGGTGCACATGGTCCTCGCGCTGCACGCCTGCGACACCGCGACCGACGATGCGCTGCTGTTGGCGCTCCGGCACGACGCTGACCACATCGCGGCAGTACCCTGCTGCCAGGCGGAGGTGGCCGCACAGCTCAAGGAGAACCGGCACGCCGCTCCGCAGCCATGGCCCCTGCTCTGGGGCCATCCCATCCACCGCCGCGAGATGGGCGCGCACCTGACCAACGTCATCCGCGCGCTGGCGCTGCAGAGCCATGGATACCAGGTGACGGTGACCGAGCTGACCGGCTGGGAGCACTCGCTGAAGAACGAGCTGATCCTCGGGCGACGGGTGCATCGCGAGCACCGTGGGGCCGGCGCGGAACTGGAGAAGCTTTTGCAGATCACGGGAGTGCGGCCCAAGCTGATCCGGGAGCTGTCCCGATGACCTTCGATCCCAATGCGGCAGCGAGCCGGGACTCGGGCATCTTCGGCCTCAACGACACGCCCGACTCGGCACGGGTGGTGCTGGTACCGGTGCCGTTCGAGGCGACTACCAGCTACGGCGGCGGGACGTCGCAGGGCCCCGCGGCGATCCTGCGCGCGAGCAAGCAGGTGGACCTCTGGGACCTGGAGACGGGGAAGCCGTGCGAAGCCGGAATCGCGATGCTTCCCGAGCCTGCGTTCTGGAAGCCCGCTTCGCGCGATCCGAAGGACGTGAACCCGATCTCGCGGCAGGTGAACGACTGGGTGAAGAGGACGTGCTCGGAATGGCTGGCGCAAGGGAAGATCGTCGGGACGGTGGGCGGGGACCACAGCATCTCGTTCGGAGCCATCGCGGCGCATGCGGAGAAGTACCCGGCCCTGGGCGTCCTGCACTTCGACGCGCACGCCGACCTGCGGCATCAGTACGAGGG
>DASQBG010000192.1:0-13209 GCA_035635335.1 Myxococcales bacterium
CACGGCGTACGTGCCGGCCAGGAACGTGTCCTGAGGTTGAGCCCCTGCGGAGATGGTGCCGTTCCCGAGGTCGCAGGCGAACTGGTTGGGGGTGAGCGGCGCCTGCGCGAGGTCGACCTGGATGGTGTGGACTCCCGCCGCCAGACAGTTCTGGCCGGCGAACGTCCAATTCACCTGGATGCTCCCGCGGGCCGGATCGCCGCACCCGGACCCGAGCGCCACCACCGCCGCGAGGCCGGCCATCGCTGTCAACGGCGCGCGCATGATCTTCCTTCGCCCTCCTGCCCGTCAGACTTGCGGGCGGGCCTTCTGTATTCAAACCGACGGACCCGCGGCGCCTCATCCCGGGCACGGGAACCGAACCGGCTGCCCGCACGTTTGGAGCGCATCGGTCCGTTTTGGCATAGGGTGCTGGTGCAAGGTCCGCGCTCTGAAAAAGCGTAGCGCCGCCGTATCGGCGGCGGCTAAGAAAGTCGACGCCATGAACACAGGTGAGAGCCTCAACTACATCCAGATGGTCACGCACAGCGGCGTGGCGGTCACCGCCGTGCTGCTGCTGCTCGTCCTCTCCTCGGTGGGGAGCTGGACGATCATCTTCCGCAAGGCGCTGCACCTGCGCCGGGCGCGCGACCAGAGCGCGCAGTTCCTCGAGACGTTCTGGCGCTCGAAGCGGCTCGACCAGATCTACTCGACGGCCGAGAAGCTGCCGCTCTCGCCGGTGGCGCAGGTCTTTCGCGCCGGGTACGTCGAGCTGTCCAAGGTCTCGCAGGCGCAGCCGACGCCGGAAGCGTCGATGCACGAGCAGCTGGGCGGGTTCGAGAACGTCGAGCGCGCGTTGGGCCGCGCAGCCAACGCGGAGCTGACCACCCTGGAGTCGTCGATCCCCTTCCTCGGCACCACCGCGGCGGCCGCGCCGTTCGTGGGCCTGTTCGGGACCGTCTGGGGGATCATGGGAGCGTTCCGCGACATCTACCAGGTCGGCAACGCCAACCTCGCCACCGTGGCGCGCCCGATCAGCGAGGCGCTGATCGCCACCGCGGTAGGCCTGTTCGCCGCCGTCCCCGCGCTGGTGGCCTACAACGCGTTCAACTCGAACATCCGCGTGCTCGAGAACGAGATGCGCAACTTCAGCGCGGACTTCCTCAACATCATCAAGCGGCACATCTTCAAGAAGGCGGCCTAGAGGTGGCCTTCTCCGCGGGCGACGGCGGGAGCGGCCGCCGGGCGATGACCGACATCAACGTGACGCCGCTGGTCGACGTCATGTTGGTGCTGCTGATCATCTTCATGGTCACCGCGCCTCTCATCCAGAGCGGAGTGAAAGTCGACCTGCCCCGCGCGCAGGCGCAGCAGATGGAGCACGCCGAGGAGAAGCTGGTCCTGAAGATCACGCACGACCGCAAGATCTACCTCGGCGACACGGTGGTCGAGATGGCGCGCCTCGAGCAAATGCTGCAGTCCAACGCGCGCGTGCAGAAGGACAAGGAGATCTACCTGCAGGCGGACCGCTCGCTCCCGTACGGGATCGTGGTGCAGGTGATGGCCACCGCGCGCAGGGCGGGCGTCGAGTCGCTGGGGATGATCACCGAGCCGGAGAAGGAGCTGACCAGCCGGTGACCGAGGCGCATCCGCAGACCGTCTACCGCAGCCTGCTCGGCGGAGATCCGCGCATCGGGTGGCTCGGCCCCGGGCTCGCGCTGGCCATCGCGTTGCACGTCGCGGTGGTGGCGGCGGCGTTCTTCCTGCCGCGCCTGCTCGATCGGCCTGCCCCGGTGCGCAAGCCGGTCATCGCGCACCTGGTGGCGCTGGGAAAGCCGCGCGACCCGCGGCTCATGCCGCGCAAGGAGACGGAGCCGCCAGCCGCGGCGTCGGCGTCCTCCGCGCCGGAAAAGCCCGGAGCGCCCTCGTCGGGCAAGACCGCGCCGCGGCAGCTCACCCGGCAGGAGATGATGGAGCGCGCCCTGGCCGGCGCCGCCCGGCGGACGCGAGACGAGAAGCCGGACCCGGAGCGCGCCGGGCAGGAGACGGGCAGCCCGAGCGGAACGGCCGCCAGCGCCGAAGAAGGCGAGAAGTACTTCGGCGAGGTGGAGGACAAGATCCACGCCAACTACGTGGTGCCGTCGGTCATCTCCGAGCGCGAACGGCTCTACCTCTCCGCGACCGTGGTGATCTACATCGGGCGCGACGGGTCGATCGTGAAGCACGTCATGACCAAGCCCTCGGGCAACTCCTTCATCGATCAGGCCCTGGTGCTCGCCCTCCAGCGCACCCGCCTGCCCCCGCCGCCGGCGGAGCTGGCCAGGCTCGTCCGCGACGAGGGATTGGAGATCAATTTCAAGCCATGAGACGACTGCTCCTTCTTGCGCTCGCCGCCGCCACGGCCGCGCACGCGCAGCGCCCCACCATCGACATCTCCGGCGCCCGCGTGCAGGCATATCCCATCGCGCTCGCCCCCCCGTCCGGCGCTCCGGAAGGAGCCGACGTCATGGAGGTGCTCGCCGCCGACTTCGACCGCAGCGGCCTGTTCCGGCTGCTCGACCCGCGCAGCTTCCTCGCCGATCCGGCCAAGGAAGGCAGCTCCGCGAATACCATCGACTTCTCCAAGTGGACGGCGGTCGGCGCGCAGGCGCTGGTCAAGGCCGCCGCCAAGGTGGACGGCGACGTGGTCAAGGTGGAGTTCCGCCTCTTCGACGTGCCCCACGCCTCGGAGCTCCTGCGCGGCGAGTACAGCGCGCCGCGAGCGGCCCTGCGGCAGATCGCGCACCGGTTCGGCGACGACGTGGTCCGCTCCTTCACCCAGGAGCCGGGCGTCTTCCAGACGCGCATCGCCTACGTGCGGGAAACCGAGAACGGCAAGCAGATCGTGGTGGCGGACTGGGACGGCTACGGGCCGCAACAGGTGACCTCGGCATCGATCAACCTGCTGCCGGCGTGGATGCCGCAGGGACGGGCGCTGGCGTTCACCAGCTTCCGCGACGGGGCGGGCGCGCACCTCTTCCAGGTCGATCTCGGCACCCGCGCGGTGCAGCCGCTGGTGAAGATGGGCGACTTCGCCACCGGCGCGGTGTTCAGCCCGGACGGCATCCGGTTCGCGTTCTCCGCCAGCCAGGCGGAGAACACCGACATCTGGCTCTCGCCGATCGAGGGCGGGGTCGTCCGCAGGCTCACCGACTCGCGCGGGATCGACATCTCCGCCTCCTGGAGTCCGGACGGCAAGCGCATCGCGTTCGTGTCCGACCGCGCCGGCTCCCCGCAGATCTACACGATGGCGGTGGACGGCAGCGACGTGCGGCGCATCACCTTCCAGGGCAACTACAACCAGGAACCGGCCTGGTCGCCGAAGGGCGATCTGATCGCGTTCTCCGGGCGCGACGAGCACCGCGTCTTCGATCTGTACGCGATCAACGTACAGACCGGGAAGATCGCCCGGCTCACCCAGAACGAGGGCACCAACGAGAAGCCCTCGTGGGCGCCCAACGGCCGGCTGGTCGTCTTCAGCTCGACCCGGAGCGGAAGGAAGCAGCTGTGGACCATCCTCCCGGACGGTTCGAACGCGCGCCAGCTCACCAACGAGCCGCGCGGCGCCTCCGACGCCGCCTGGGGCCCGCTCCCCCGCAAGTGATCTGAACAAAAGCGTGTCACGCAGAGATCGCAGAGAGCGCAGAGGGGTTCGGTTTTGAAACCAAAGCTTTTCTCTGCGGCCTCAGCGAGCTCTGCGTGACACGCTTGTAGCCCGCTGCGGCCAGATCGCGGCCGTCAGAGCGGATCGATCGCGAAGTACGGACCCAGGCGGGGCTCACCGAAGAGCGGATCGGGAGCCAGGTTGATGCCGAGGTCGATGGCGAGGCGCCCGATGGGCGTCAGCCAGCGCAGCCCAACCCCCACCGCGTCGCGCAGCACGAGCGTCTTGAAGAAGCGGTAGGGCGGCGTCGCCCACAGGTTGCCGGCGTCGTAGAAGAAGGCCATCTCCACCGATTGCGCCACCGGGACGCGCAGCTCCGCGGTGAAGGAGATGAACTGGTCGCCGCCGCTCGACGCTCCGCCCGCCTGCGCGACCAGTACCTGGGGCGTGCACGCCGGGTTCTGCCCGAGGCCGCCCTGGCACTTGCGGACCGCGTCGCGCAGCTCCTCGCTCACGTCCTGCGGCTGCACGGCGTCCTCGTGGAAGCCCCGCAGCGAGGTCGCTCCGCCCAGGTAGAAGCTGCGGTCGCCGGGCGTGTGCGAGTTGGGGTCGAGCTGGTAGATGCGGCCTGCGCGGGCCGACAGCACCAGGCTGGAGAGCAACGGCAGCGGGAGGTACCCGGCGACCTGGGCCTGCACCTTGATCAGCCGGACGATCAGCTCGCTCGCCTCGAACGAGCGCAGGTAGTCGCCCGAGACCTGCGCGAAGATCCCCGCGCGCGGGCGCGCGGGATCGTCCCGCAGATCGAGCGTGACGCTGGGGCGCAACGACCCGAACAGCATGTCGCCCGCGGGTTGGCGGAAGATGCGCGGGTCGACGTCGGCCACATAGTCCGCGACGGTCGCGAACGGGGCGAAGCTCCGGAAGCCGACCTCGTACTGCAATCCCGCGGCGAGGGGTCGGTTTTTCGCCAGCTCGACGGAAAACTGCGCCGAGTACTTGGTCTGCTGGTAGCTGGGACGCACCTCGCGAAGGTGGATCAGGTCGATGCCGGCGCGCAGCTTGTCGGTGATCGGCCACAGCCGTGGCGCGGTGATGCCCAGGTCGACGATGCGTTCCAGGGGGTCGCTGGGGTACTTGGTCTGGCACTGCGAGGTGGACGTGATGACCCTGGGGCACTCCTTCACGGACTCGTAGCGGAGGAAGGGGTAGTCCGCCTTGGCCACCGCCGTGAAGGTCAGCCCGCGACCGAACAGGTTCCCTTGCGTCCACTGCACCGTGCTCCGCGGGCCGTCGGCGAGCGAGAAGCCCAGCGTGGCCTGGAAGTCCTTCGTCGGCCGTTCGCGCAGTTGCACCTGGACCGTCTTCTCCGGCTCGGGCACTTCCGGGTTGCGCGGCGTGAGCGTCGCGCTGAAGAAGATGCCGGTGCGCAGGAGGGCTTGCTGTCCGCGGTCGAGCACCTCGGGCGTGAGCACGTCGCCCTGCTTGAGCCCGATCAGGTCGAGGACGAGCGACTCCTGGGTCTTGCGCTGCCCGACCACCTCGAAGAAGCTGACGCGCACCACCGGACCCGGCTGGATGCGGTAGCGCACCTCGACGCGGGCGAACTCCTGCCCGGGCGCTGCGTTCTCGTCGAAGCTCTCCTCGTCCTCGACGCGCGCGTAGAGATGGCCCCGCCGGGTGAAGACCTGCGTGAGGGCCGCCCGGCCCTCCTCGGCGAGCAGGTAGCTGAACGGTTCCCCCTGGCGCAGCGCGATGGCCGCGTCCAGCTCGCGGGCGGGCACGTCTCCGCCGCCCTCGACCAGGATGCGCGACACCCGGGTCTGCTCGCCCTCCGCGACGGGAATCGTGACCCGGAGCCGGTGCGCGTCGCCTCCGATCGCCTCCGGTCTGGGGGGCCCGGCGCGGGCGGACAGATAGCCCTGGCTCTTGTAGAGGTCCACGATCTGCTTGAGCGCGCGCGCGTACAGCGCCGCGTCGAACACCGTCTCCGGCTCGGCTCGCGTGCGCGGCCGGCGCGGCTCGGGGAGCCGACCGGCGACGTTGGTCGCATCGACCGACCACGGATCGGCGCCGCTCGCGGGATCGCGGATGATGCCGTCGCGGAGCTGCTGCAGGACCCGCTCGCCGAGCTGCCGGGAGGAGAACTGCTGGTTGCCGCTGAAGACCAGCTGCTCGACGCGGACCGGCCGGTCCTCGTCGATGCTGAACACCAACTCCACCGCGCCGTCGCGCGCGACGATCTCCCGCTCGGCGACGCGCGCGCGCAGGAAGCCCTGGCCCACGTAGAACCGGCGCAGCCGCGCGGCCATCTCCTGGGCCATCTGCGGGTCGACGGGCTCGTCCTCGCCCGCGCTGGCCGCCGAGAGCCCGAGCTGGGCGACGAGCAGCGAGTCCGGAAACGCGAGATTGCCGCGCATGTGGAACCGCACCACCGGCCCCGCTCGCACCGGTACGATCACCCGGGCACCGGCGGGGGGAACGTCCTCCAGGAACGGCGATTCGACCAGCGCGCGCAGGCGGCCGGCGCGGCGGTAGCGCTCGCGCACGCCCCGCACTCCTTCGTCCAGCGTGGACAGGTTGAGCACGTCGCCGGGCTGCAGCTTGAACGCGGCGAGCAGCTCGTCGCGGTGCAGCGCGAGGTCGCCGGTGAACCGCACCTCGGCGATGCGGGTGACGGGCCCTTCGTCGATGCGCAACTCGAGCGCCACGCCGTCCTTCGCGGGCGTGCGGACCGGGATGACGGTGGCGCGGCGGAAGCCGATGCGGTGGTAGGCGGCGCGGATCGCCTCTGCCGCGCGCGGGATCAGCTCCTCCTGGAACTCGGCGTTCACTTGCAGATTCGCCATCTGGTGCAGCAGGCTCTCGGCCAGCGACTTCTGGCCGTGGAAGCTGAGCGAGACGAGCTTCTGCACCGGCGAGACCACGAAAACCAGCCGCACCGCGCGCGTCCAGCCCGGGCGGTACATCTCCTTGGGCAGGGGCTCGATGTACGCCGCCACTCGAGCGAAGCGCGCGCTGCCGTGGAGCGCACGCACCGCGTCGCGCACGTCGCGCGGGTCGAGAGCCGCTCCGTCCTGCAGGGCGACCAGCGCGCGCAGCCCCTTGGCGTCGGTCCCTTCGAACACCACCTCGCCCACCCGCACCGGCTCGCCGCCCTCCGGCTGCGCCCAGGGCGGCAGGAGCTCGTCGCCGACGCGGGCCTGGGCTGGCACCGCCAGCAGGGCGAGCGTCAGCGCCAGGAGCTTCACTCGCCTTCCCATCTCAGCTTCAGGTCGACGCCGAAGTCGGTGCCCGTGGTGATGTGCTCATTGTCCAGCTGGATCTGACCCGAGAGCGCGTCGGAGAGCTGGTAGGAGATCAGCCCGCGGTAGCGGCGGGTGGAGAGCCCCTCCAGGACGCGCAGGTCCAGCTTCTCGGTGAGCAGGCGCGAGCGGAAGCGCGCCATCGGCTCCAGCCGGTTGGTGGCCACCGAGAAGTCCGAGGCGAAGTCGAGGGTCGGGTCGCGCAGGATGGAGTTCTTGGGGATGAACCTGCGCACCTCCTCGGAAAAGCCGGTCACCTTGTTCAGCGCTTCGACGCCGATGGCGAGCCCGGAGTCGGTCGCGTTGAAGCCCGCCTGCTGCAGGTCGTGGGACACGAACCCGAAGGTGAGCAGGAAGCCCAGGTCGGCCTCTGCGAGCGCGGGCTCGGAGGTGATCGTCACGTGCGGCTCCCCCGGCGTGCCGAAGGCGTGCAGCCGGACCTTGTACTCCTTCACCTGCGCCAGGGCCTGGAAGTCGAAGGACGGCCGCACGCGGGTGCGGTCGGTGAAGGTGAGGACGCCCTGCTCGATCTGGAACTCGTTCCCGCGGAACTGGGCCGTCCCGTGCACCGTGTTCACCGACCCCAAGAGGCCCACGCTGCGCGAGGTGCCGGTGACCTTGAGGTCGCCTTTCAGATCCGCCCGCGCCAGGTTGTTCTCGATGCGCACGCCGCGCGAGAGGTGGACGTCCAGGTCGAAGTGGACGACCAGGGCGCTCTTGGCCAGCACGCGCGGCGCGGGCGGACGCCGGCTGAAGTCGAGAAGGCTCCGCTCCAGGTCCAGGTCCTCGGTGTAGCGGAGCCGGCTGACGATCACCGAACCGCCCAGCGTCGGCTCCAGCGGGGGCCCGTAGAGGGTGACGTCCCCGTCCAGCGTGGCGGGGAGGCTGTCCTGGAAGCGGACGTTGACGTCGCTGATGTGGGCGGCGATGTCGATCTTCTGCGGGTGGAGCGCCTTCATCTCCACCCCGCCGGAGAGCTTCGCCTCGCCGTTGTTGAGCTTGCCCCGCAGCTCGTCGATGACCAGCGCGTCCTGGCTGAAGGAGACGCTGCCGTTCAGCTCGCGCGCGGCGAGCGGCAGCCCGCGCAGGCGCGCTTCGCCGTTCTCGATGCGCAGGTTTCCCAGCACGGTGGGGGTTTGCAGGGTGCCGCCGACGGTCGCCTGGACCAGGTAGGTGCCGGCGGCGTGCTCCAGGTCCGCGAACAGGTTCTGCAGGATGCGCCCGTCGACCGACGCGGCCAGGCGCAAGTCGAGCTTCCCGCTCCGCAGCCGGCTCCCGCCCACCGTCACCGTGGTGTAGGGCGCGCGCAGGGCGAGCTTCCTCACCTCGACGCCCGTAGGGCCGAAGACGAGCTGGCCGGGCCCGTCGTTCTCGAAGGTCATCCCGTTGCGCACGAGCTGCAGCGCGGTCAGCTCGCCCCTGCCCTGCGACTCGCGCCACCGCAAGAGCGAGCCCGAGAGGGCGAGATCGGCCGAGAGCGACCCGCCCTGCACCTCCGCCTCGGGGATGAAGCTCTGGAAGTAGCCGGACAGGTCCGGAAAGCGAACGGCCAGGTTGGTGGAGTACGGCAGGTCGCCCTCGAGCGTCGCCCGCCCTTCCAGCCTCTGGGTGCCCACCTCGCCCTGCCAGCGCAGCTGCGTCCCGTCGAGACGCAGCGTCAGCTTGCCGTCGCCCAGCTCGGCGCTCCCGGCCCGCCCGCCCGCGAAGCTGGATCGTACGTCGACCGCCGGGTGCTGCGCCACGCCGCGCAGGCGCGCCTCGAACGCGAGCGGTCCGGCCAGCCGGGCGCCCTTGGCGAAGTCGAGGTCGCCGAGGGTGAAGTCGCGCGTGGCGGCATCCATCTCCAGCTGCCACGCGGGGCCGACCCTGCCGGCCAGCTCCAGCTCGGCCTGGCCGTGGCGAAGCACCAGCCGCTCGACTTGCAGCCGCGGCTCCTTTCCGTGCAGCGTGAGCCGCGCCTCTCCGCCGTCGAAGTCCTGCCCCCAGAGCGAGGCCGAAGAGAAGGACAGGCGCGCTTCCCCGTCGGGCCCCACCACCGGGCCTTTCACGTCGATCACCCCGGACAGGCGGCCGTCCAGGTCGTCGGGGTGGTTCACGGACGACAGGGCCGGCAAAAGGCCGGCGCCCAGGTCGATGAGGTCGTGCACGTACGCGTCGGGCAGCTCGAGGTGCGCGTCGATGGCCGGCTCGTGCGGCCGGAAGTCGAGCTTCACCCGCCCGGCGTAGGTGGATCGGTCCTTGCGCCCGCGCACCTGGTCGAGCGACAGCACCATGCGGGTGAAATCGACCTGCGCGGAGAAGTCGCCCAGGGAGAGGTCCATGAAGTGGAAGCCGCGCATCGCGGCGCTGGACTCCACCCGCACCTCGCTGTACGGGCCGTGCACGCGCGCCGCGAGGGCCGCGCGACCGTGCCAGGGCAGCTGGGCCACATGGCCGCGCAGGTCGTCCAGGGACAGCTCGTCGGTCTGCGCGAAGAGGTCGAGCCCGCGGGCGGCGTCGGTGTACAGCGCGCCCTCGACGTTGAGCTGGGAGGAGCCTGCCTCGATCCGGGCGCCCCGCAGCGAGATCTTCTGGGGGTCGATGGTCACCGCGCTGGTGAGGTGGCCCCTCGGCATCTCGAGCATGCGCCGGAGGCCGCCCTTGCGGCGCGCGTCGTAGGCGCCGTCGAGGACGGCGAAGTCGGACAGGTCGAGTGAGGCGTCGCCGCTCAGCGCCAGGGGGAGCAGAGTCCCCTTCACCTGCAGCTTGCCTCCCGTCCGCAGGACGACCCAGGCATGGGGCAGGGTCAGCTTGCGCAGCACCTCGGCCAGCTCCACGTCCCGCAGGGCGAGGTCGGTCGAAAGCGGGATCCCCGGGCCGAAGCCCACCTCGGCGGTCCCCGCCACCTGCCCGCGGCCCACCGCGACGTCCAGGCGCTCGACCTTGACCCGGCGGGGGTTGAGGTCGAATCGCGCGTTCAGATCGCCCGGATCGAAGCCTTCCAGCTGCAGCCCTCGCAGGCGGACCTCGCCCCGGAGACGCGGGTCCTTGCGGGCGAAGGTGACGGTCGCATCGGCGCCGAGCGACCCGCGCACGCCGCGCAGCATGCCGGGCATGTACGCCGCGAGAGCCGCCGCGAGGTCGTCCGCACGCAGGTTCGCGCTGGCGTCGATGTGAGGATCGCAGAGGTCCGAGATCCGCCCGGAGAGGAACGCCGCCGCCTCGGTGCCGATGAGGTCCAGGCGGGTGACCTCGAGCTGGCCCGTGCCTCGCAGGTCGACCTTGGCGGCACCGCGCACCGAGACGAGGCCCACCCGGCGTCCGGGCAGCTCGACCGCGCCGCCCCGCGTGGCCAGCGCGAACTGCATCGCGTCGCCCTTCCCGTGGATGGAGGCGCTCGCGCGCGGCAGCACCACGCTCACGCCTCCGCCGCGCACCTCGACCGAGGCCTTGCGGATCTTCACGCGCCCGAGCTCGAAGCGATCGAGCACGTCGGGCAGGCACTCCTGCCGCCGGGCGCGCGCGGTGGGGGCGGATTGCCGATCGAGGGACAGGTGCATCTCGGCGTGGTCGATCTCCAGCTGCTCGAGCCGGATGCGCTGCAGCACGGGCCGGACCAGGACGTGGACGAACACGCGGGCGACCTTCAGGTCGATGCGCCCGCCCGGGTCGCCGACCTGCAAGCCGTCGATGGTGAGCTGCCCGCGGGCAGGGTCGACGGAGCAGCGCGCCACCCGGACCTGGGCGGCGGTGGTCTCCTCGATGGTGGCGACCGCGTACGCGCAGAGGTTGTTGGCGACGAAATCGGTGCGCAGGAAGGCGATCGCGCCTCCTGCAACCACGGCTGCGGCGAGAGCGCCGGCGACGAGGACGCGCCTCAGCACGGACGTTTCCCCGCCTCGCTCGAGGGTCCATT
This sequence comes from Myxococcales bacterium, assembly GCA_035635335.1. Taxonomy (GTDB): domain Bacteria; phylum Myxococcota; class Myxococcia; order Myxococcales; family 40CM-4-68-19; genus VBKO01. Next base: position 10,823 of record DASQBG010000192.1, read on the forward strand.
GCCCGGAGCTGACCGCGCGCGCCGCATGCTTCTCTCTTCAATTCCCGACCGGCCTGGGGCCGGCCGCGGTCACGAGGGCTTGGCGAGTCCCGCCAGATAGCGATCGATCTCCCCCAGATCGAGTGGCTTCTGCTCCCTGGGCGCGGCGTATCGCGGAGGGGACACCATGTCGTCATGGTGTCCCCCATTTGCCCTACCTGCCTTATCGTCGTTCACGGCCGCGCCGCTGGTCAGGCCCAGATCCCCGGCCACCCGGCCGATCATCGCCTCGTCGATCATCGGCACCCGCGCGACGTAGCCTTCGAAGAGGGCGTTGTCGCAGAGCGTGTTGATCACGCGCGGCGTGCCGCTGGAGAAGTGGTGGACGGCGTTCACCGCTTCCGGCGTGAAGGGCATCCGCGACGCCCCGGCCAGCCGCAGCCGGTGCTTGATGTACGCCTCGGTGCTTTCCGGCGTGAGATGGGCCAGGCGGAACTTGATCGCCACGCGCTGCGCGAGCGGCGGGTCGAGGAGCAGGTTGTGCTCGATGTCGGGCAGGCCGAAGAAGATCAGGGAGAGCAGCTTGCGCTCCGGCACCTCGAGGTTCAAGAGGCCGCGGAACTCCTCCATCAGCTCGCGGGTGGCGAGCATCTGCGCCTCGTCGATCAGCACCACCGCCCGCTTGCCTTGCTCGTAGATGTGCACCAGCCGCTGGTAGAGCTGGCCGAGCAGCGTCAGCTTGTCCTCGCTGGGGGCGTCGACCCCGAGCTGCAGCGCGATGCGCTTGAGCAGCCAGGAGGCGGTCACGCCGCTGTGGATGATCACCAGGAGCGCCGCCTCGTACTCGTTCTCCGGCAGCGAGTCGAGCAGCCTGCGCGCCAGGGTGGTCTTGCCCGCCCCGATGTCGCCCACCAGGAGGGCCAGGCCCTTCATCTGCGAGCAGACGTGCGTGAGCCGGACCAGCGCCTGCGCGTGCTGGGGCGAGTTGAAGTAGAAGCGGGACACCGGAGCGTTGGAGAACGGCTCCTGGGCCAGCTCGTAGTAGTCGAGGTAGTTCACTTGGCCGGCCTCACGCTAGATGAACCCGATCTTCCGGTTGCGCGAAGGGCCCGCCTCGGGCGGCTTCTTCTCCGCGGCAGCGGCCGCCGGCGCCAGGCGCCCGGCGGGCGTCGCCGCCGGCTTCACCGGCGCGCGCGGGCGGGCGCTGCCGTTGCCCAGCCGCTGGATGCGCGCCGCGACGTCGCGGAAACCCCGCTCCTCCGCCGCGACCGCCTGGTACTGGGCGAGCGCCTCGCCGTTGCGGCCCAGCGTCTCGAGAACGGTGCCCAGCTCGAAGGCCATGGCGCGGCGCGCCTCGCGATTCAGCTCGGCCAGCTCGAGCCCGTCCTGGAGGTACTTCACCGCCGCCTCGGCGTTTCCCCGCTCCGCCTCGCAGGTCCCGAGCATGGTGAGGCAGTCGGCGTGCCGGGCGCCGCCGCCGTGGTGGAGCACGATCTCGAATTCGGAGATGGCCTCCTCGAGCAGGCCCATCTCCTTGTAGGCGATCCCCAGGTCGTAGTGCGTCTGCGCGTCCTCGCGGCGGACCGTCTGCGCAATCTTGTTGCGGAACTCGCCCAGCACCTCGTGGGCCGGCACCTGGAAGCTGTCCAGCACGTCGCCGTCGAGCGGGGCGTCCTCGACGAGCTGGGCGGCGTTGATCTCGGCGGCGAGCTCCGCCGCGAGCTCGGCGGCGAGATCGTCGTGCTCGGGCGTGTCGACCACGGCCGGCGCTGCCTGGCGCGCCTGCACCGGGGTCCGGGAAAGGCCCGGCTTTCCCGCGCCGCCGATGCGACGCAGCCGGGAGAGCGCGCCCTGGTGCCCGGCCTCGCCCATCAGGATGGCCTCGAGGATGGCGCGCGCCTCGTCGGCGAGGCCGGACTCGATGTAGAAGTCCGCCTCGGCCAGGTCGGAGGCGAAGGCGTCCTCGCCTCGGACCGACGGCGCGGCGGCGAGGGGCTCCGCCTCCAGCAGCGGCTCGTCCTGGTCCGGCTCGGGCAGGGCCTCGATCTCGGCCTCGACCAAGGGCTCGTCCAGGGCCTGCTCGGGCTCGGCCGCCTCCAGCTCGATCTCCTCCTCGGCGGGATCGAGCTCGATCTCGTGCCGCGGCGCCGTCGCGGCCGCCGGCGCGCCGGCCAGGGCGGCGTTGCGGGGGTCCAGCTCGCGCAGCTCGGCGCGCGCCTCTTGCGCCCGCGGATCGCGCCGCTGGGTGTACAGCCGGACGAGGGTCGCCAGCTCGGCGACCGCGTCGTCGGTGCGGCCGCTGGCCAGTGCCACCGCCTTCGCCTTCTCGTGCGCCTCGAGGTTGTCCGGGTCCGCGGCGAGAATCCTGCGCAGGTGCTCCTGCGCTTTGTCGTGCAGCCCGTACTTGA
>DASQBG010000193.1:0-27464 GCA_035635335.1 Myxococcales bacterium
GGCCGCGCTCCTGCGCGACCTTCACGCCTCCCTTGCGACCTGCCTCGGCAACCGTCATCCCGCCCTTCTTCTCGTCCGCCATCTCCTGCCTCCGGTGGTTGGAAGGATCCCCCCTCCCCTCCGCCGTCAGCCCCCTCGTCCTAGATCCGTTTCTTGCCCTGCTCGATCAGCTCCCTGACCTTCTGGCCGCCCTTGCGGCCGATCTCCTCGTAAAAGGAGGGGCCGTACTTGTTGCGCACGGCCTCTCCACCCTTGCGGCCGCCCAGCTCTCCGCCCTTGCGGCCGATCTCCTGGTAGAACCCGACGCCGCGCTCGTCGCGCACGCGCTCGCCGCCCTTGCGGCCGGCTTCGCTGACCGTCATCCCGCCCTTGCCGTTCATGCGATTGCTCGCCATGGCCGCTCTCCCTGGTGGGCTACTCTTCGCTCGCCGCCGGCAAAACCTCGCCGCCCACTGACGGGACGTCCTCTTCGCGGGCGACCATCGACTTGGCCTCGTTGGCGGCCTTCTTCCCCTCTTCGATCAGCTGGCGGACCTTGTGCCCGCCCTTCTTGCCGATCTCCTCGTAGAAAGGAGTTCCGCGCTCCGCCTTGACCGCGTCGCCGCCCTTCTTGCCGATCGCCTCGTAGAAGCCGGCGCCCCGCTCCGCCTTGACCGTATCGCCGCCCTTCTTGCCGATCTGCTCGTAGAAGCTCCGGCCCCGCTCCGCCTTGACCGTCTCGCCGCCCTTGCGGCCGATCTCCTCGTAGAAGGAGTGCCCGTACTTGTCGCGAACCGTCTGGCCGCCCTTGCGGCCAGCTTCGCTCACCGACATGGCACCCTTCTTCTTCACTACCTCATCCGCCATTTCCCCACCCCTCCCGTTGACGCCCCCTCCTCAGGGGGAAATTGTGAAATAGGTCCATGGGCCCCTAGGTGTGGCGCCTCCGCGCCGTCGTTACCCGCTCCTCGGTGCGGCGGCCGGCGGCGATGAGATCGCGCACGCGCTGACCGCCCTTGCGGCCGATCTCCTGGTAGAACTCGCGGCCCCGTTCCGCCTTCACTGCCAGCCCGCCCTTCCGGCCGCCGATGAGGCCGCCCTTGCGGCCCGCCTCGCGTACCGTCATGCCGCCGAACTCGGGCTCACGCGCAGGGCGCCTTCCCGCCAATCGCCGGGTCGACATCTTCAATTTCGATGCCGCGCCACGGCTCGTCTGCCTGCTGGTCCGCTGGGTCTTCTTGTTGGCCATCTCGTTTCCTTTGCCTCAAAGCCCCCTAAGTGCCCGCGAACCCTGAATCTTTGGACGGCGGCCGGGACTGCAAGCCGCCGGCCACGCATCCGCCGAAAACAGTGCCGGGAAGGCGCACCTGTCCGGCACCGGACTGTCAACGAGCGAAAGCTAGGACGCCCTGCTGCGAGGTGCAAGCGGGCAACCTTCTGGAACTGCTTAGGAAAGGTCTCAGGACCTTCCGGCCAGCTCGGCGATGGCCGCGGCGACGGCGGCCTGGAGCTCTCCGAGACGATCGTCGGAGCCGATCTTGCGGGCGCCCGCCCGGCCAGCTGCCTCACGAAGGTAGAAGGCGTCGGTCGCGCGGTTCCCTTCCGTGGCGATTCGAGCGACCTCGATGGACGCGCCCGCCCTGTGCAGGGCGTCGGCGATGGCGTGCAGGAGGCCCGGCCGGTCCTGGGTGAACACGTCGAGGATCGTGCAATCCTCGCTCGAGACGTTGTCCACCCGCACCTTCGTCTCGACCGCCGGAGCGGCCGAAGCCGCCCAGGAGGCGCGACGCAGCCGCCGCTGGACCAGGCGGTGGGGATCTTCGGCCCCGCTGAACAGCCGGAGGAGATCGGCGTGGGCCGCTTCCCACCGTCCCTGGGCGGGAGCCCCGCCACCTGGCTCCCGGACGATGAACCGGTCGAGCGCGATGCCGTCCTCCAGGGAGTTCACCTCGGCGGCGAGGATGTCGATCCCGTTCGCCGCCAGGGCGGCGGAGAAGAGGGCCAGGAGGCCCGGGCGATCCGAGGCGACCAGGATCAGCTCGGCCTCCCCGGACTCGCGCTGCAGCAGCTCGGCGGCGAACCCGGTGCGCTTGGCCACCCGCCACAGCTTGAGGTGGCGGGCGGCGTCGTCCGCCCGGACGATGCCCACGTACCGCTCGGGCAAGGCCCGGGCGAACTCGGGCACCGCTTTGCGCGCCGAGGGCTCCTCGAGCAAAGGCTCGATCGCCCGCGCCAGCCGCTCGCGCCGCAGCTCGAGCGACTCGGCGTGCGCCGGCTGGTCGAGCTCCTCGGCGAGCAGCGTGGCGTGCGCCTTCTCGTACAGCAGCCGCAGCAGGCGCGCCTTCCACTCGGTCCAGTTCTCCGGCGAGACGCTCGCCATGTCCGCGTACGTGAGGAGGTAGAGCATCTCCAGGCGCTCGACCGTGCGCAGCTCCCGGGCGAAGGACTCGATCAGCGCCATGTCCTCGAGGTCCCGGCGCTGCGAGAGGTGGCTCATCTTGAGATGGGCGAGGACCAGCCACTCCACGTCGGCGGCGTCGCCCGGGTCCAACGAGATCCGCTGCGCGTAGGCGCGGACCAGCTCCGCCCCGCGCGCGCTGTGGTCCGGGCCCAGGCCCTTGCCCAGGTCATGGAAGAGCAGGCCGAGCATCAGCACCAGCGGGCGCTGCTGCGCGCGGGCGATGCGGGTCAGCTCGGGCTCGACGTCGAGGAGCCCGCCGGCCCGCAGACGCATCAGCCGCTGCAGCGCGAACACGGTGTGCGTGTCGACGGTATAGACGTGGTAGAGGCTGTGCTGCGCGCGCGCCCGGAGCCGGCCCACCTCGGGGAAAAGGGCGCCCAGGACGCCGAGCTCGTGGATCGGCGCGAGCGCCTGGCCTTCGCTGCCCTCGCGCACCAGGTACTGCCAGAGCTCGAAGTGCGCATCGCGGTCGGCGGCGAGCCCCGGCCCGAGACGCTGCAGCTCCTGCACCACCAGGTCGCGCGCGTAGCTGTACACCGGGACCGCGTAGGTCTCCGCGACGGCGAACAGGCGCACCAGGTCGGCGGGGCGGCGGGCGAAGACCTCGCGGTCGTGCACGGTGACGCGGCCTTGCCAGAGCTGGAAGGCGTTGTCGATCGGCTTGGGCGGCGCCGGGCGCCGGCCGAAGACGCCGGTCGGGCGCGGCGCGTCCTCCACCGCGCAGCGGTCGACCAAGCCGTCCGAGGCGCGGGCGATCTCCTGCAACGCGATGTACGTCTGCCGCATGAGCTGCTCGACGCCCAGCTCGGTGGCAGAGTCGCGATACCCGAGCGCGGCGGCGGCGCGCCTCTGGTTGTCGAAGGTGAGGCGGTCGTCGCGGCGGCCGGTCGCGTAGTGCAGCTCGTTGCGCAGTCGCCAGAGCAGGTCGCGCGCCGCCCGGGCCTCCTTGACCTCGCGCCCGGGCAACAGGCCGCGCTCGCCGGCCTCGCCCAGGCCGGCCACCTTGTGGCGGACGCGCGCGATCCAGAGCGCGGCCTGTAGATCGCGGAGCCCGCCCTTGCCCTGCTTGAGGTGCGGCTCGAGGAGCCACACCGAGCCGCCGTAGCGCTTGCGCCGGACCTGCAGCTCCTCGAGCTTCTCGTGGATGAACTCCTCGACCTTGCGCGCCTCCAGCTCGGTGACCATCGCGCGCTCGAGGTCCTTGAAGAGCGCCGGGTCGCCGCAGACCAGCCGGCAGTCGAGCAGCGCGGTGCGCGCGGTATGGTCCTCGCGGGCGAGCCCGAGCGTCTGCCGCAGGGTGCGCGCGGCGAACCCCGCCTCGAGCCCGGCGTCCCACAAGGCGCGATGCACCCGCTCGGCAACGGCGTCCGCCCGCGCCCGCTCGGGGGCCGGCGCGTCCTCCGGAGGGAGCAGCGCGAGCAGGTCCACGTCGCTGCGCGGCGACAGCTCCCTGCGGCCGTATCCGCCCGTGGCGATCAGCGCCACCCTCGGGGGCGCCGCCCCGGGCAACTCGCCGCAGATGCCCGCGAACATCTGCTGCACGACCTCGTCGGTGAGCGCCGAGATCGAGCGCACGACCTCCTGCCCGCCCGCCCCGGAGCGGTGGCGCCCGAGGATCTGCGCCCTGCCCGCTTCGAGACGCACCCGCGCGACGTCCGCCGTCCCGGAAGACGGCCTGCCGCTGCTCACTCGCGTTTCCGGATCCCCCGGCTGCAGTGCCATGGCCCGAGCATATCGCGTCAGGCCGTCGTCGGCGGCAGCTGGGGGTCCTTCGGCGGATCGCCCTGCGGCGGAGCCGGGCGGCCCGGCTCCTTCCGATCAGGCTCTCTCCGCGGAGGCTCCTTTCTCTGCGGCTCCCGGCGGGGCGGGTCCTTGCGCTCGGGTTGGGGCGGCTTCGGATCCTTCTCGGGTCCCAGCATGGCGACACTCTACAGCGAGGGGCTGACCCGAGAGCGGCGGGGTGCACGCCCACCGGCCAGACAACACACACAAGCGGCTCGTCCAGAACGCCGAGGAAGCTTCCCCGACGGGGGAGATCCCCCGAGCGGACATGTACCAGCTGTACAGAACCGTGGACTGGGCCTCTTCCCCGCGCGTGCTGCAAGAGCAGCGCTCCTCACATCACCCGAAAACCAATCGAGACGCAGAGGGTTCTTCCTCGAGGCTGGGACTGGCACCATCCATGACGCGCGCCTGCGCACGGCTTTGAACTGATCGTGCGCCGCAGCGTCGAGCGGGTGAGCGATTTGCGGTTGATCTAAACGTTGACTCGGCGTGACGAAGAAAATCGCTCAGGGGGCGCGGGCGAGGCGCTGCCGTCCGTCGACGAATTCCTTCACGCCGCGCGCGATCCCCTCGGCCGTGCCGGTCTGGTACTTGCGGCTGCGCAGCCGCGCCTCCTCCGCCGGATTGGAGATGAACCCGGTCTCCACCAGGATCGCCGGCATGTGCGCGCCCAACAGCACGTAGAAGAGCGCCTGCTTCACGCCGTGGTCTTCCAGCCTGCCCACCCGTTCACGCAGGTTGCGCACCAGCGAGCCCTGCACCGACTCGGCGAGATCCCGTGCGTCGCTGGCGTTCGCGCGGGTGGCGAGATCGGCGAGGATCAGCCGCAGATCGGAGACGGAGCGCTCGGCGTCGGCGTTCTCGAAGGTCGCCAGCCGGGTCGCGTATCGGTCGCTGGCCACGTTCAAGGTCCAGGTCTCGACGCCCGCCAACGTCCGCCGCCGCGCGGCGTTGCAGTGCACCGAGACGAAGAGGTCCGCCCGCGCCTGATTGGCGATGCGCGTGCGCTCGTCGAGCGAGACGTAGCTGTCGTCCTTGCGGGTGAGGATCACCGCGAAGCCGAGGGCGCGCAGGCGCCCGGCCAGCGTCCGCGCGATGGCGAGCGCCACGTCCTTCTCGCGGACGCCGCGAGGCCCGATGGCGCCGGTGTCGCGGCCGCCATGCCCCGGGTCGATCACCACTCGCCGCATCTTGAGGCCCAGCTGCGCGGCGACGGACGCCGGCGCCTTCCGCGCGGCGGAGCGCAGCTCCCGCGCCTTGGCCGCCGCGTTCGCGTGCGAAGGCGGCGGCTCGTCGCGCGGCGGCACCGCCGCCTTGACCGTCAGTCCCGGGATCGGCTCCGGAGCCTCGGGCTCGGGCGGAAGCTCGGCGCCACCTTCCTCGCCCGCCGCCTTCTCCATCGCGGCGGCCGCCTGGGCCCCGGCTGCCTCGATGACCTGGTCGAGCAGCCTCGCCGCCGCGGGGGCGACTTGATCGTCCGGCTCCGCGCGATCGTCGGTGTCCGACTCCGTCGAAGCTTCCGCGGGCTTGGCGGATGCTTGCTGCGTCTCGTCCGGGTTCGACGGGACCTCCGCCGGCGGCCGCTTTGTCTCGACCCGCGACTTCCCGGCGGAACCCTTCTCGATGGACGGGGCAGGTGCGCCGTCCTCCTCTTCGTCGTCGGCGTCCACGGGCAGCGCGGCGGGCTGGCGCCGGCCGGCCGCAACCGGCGTGCGCGCCTGGGGTCGCTCGCGCTGCTCCACGCGCGCGAGCGCGCCCGCGGCGCGCGCCTCGGGGGTGCCGCCATACCGGGCCACGAGCCTGCGCGCCGCGGAGCGGGCCGCCCGGCCGTCGCCGGTGCGCCCGGCGAGCTGCGTCGCGAACAGCAGCGCCCGCGGAGCCGGCGCGCTGCCAGTGTACGCTTCGTCCACCTTGCGGTACGCCTCCACCGCGGCCGCGGCGTCGCGCCTCGAGCGCGAGACGTTCCACAGATCTTCCCGGGCGCGCGCTGCCCACAGCCCCGCCTCGGGGGCGCGCGATCCGCCCGGCGAAGCCCGCACCGCGCCGTCCAGCTCGCGGATCACGGCTTCCCAGGCGTCGCGGTGCCTGCGGCGCTTCGCGTCGCCTCGAAGGCGCTCCAGCGCCGCCTTTCCCGCCTCGAGCCGCTTCTCCTGCAGCGCACGGGCGGACAGGGCGGCTTCCGCCCCCCCGCCGGCGACGAGAAAGGCGCAAAGGAGCGCAGCTGCGCGGGTGTGCGGCACGCCGCGACCGTCGCATACACCCCGATCGGGTCAACTTTTCCGCGCCGCTCACCGGAAGCGCCGCAGCCCGGCAGCGGCGAACAGGCTGCGCGAGAGCCGGTCCGCCTCCCGCCAGCGCCGCCGCCTGCTCCGTTCCCGGGCGACCGCCCATCCCAGCGCGACCCCCACCATGACCAGGAGCACGGCGGTCACTGCAGCACCACGGCGTCGAGGTGCAGATCGAGCTGGCCGCGCCGCGCGTCCTGCACCGGCTTCAGCCGGCGCCGGCTGCCGCACCGGCACCTGCGCAGCGAGGCGAGATACGCCGGCCACATCGCCTCGACCACGAACTCGGCCTGGCTTCCGCACTGTTCGCGCACCTGCTCGGCGTGCCGGCGCTGCGCCTCGCCGACGGTGCGCTCGCGCAGCACGCGATTGCATGTGGGGCACCTCCACAGCTTGACCACGTCCATCGTCTCCCTCCGGGCCGCGAGACCGGCCCACGGAGAGCACCCTAGCGCGGGGGTCTGACAATGCGTTCAGTAGTCGCGTGACAACGCCAGCGATGTCAGGCGTTTAGCGCAGCTTCTTCTGCTGCTCGTGGAGCCAGAGAAGAGCGTCCAGCGGGCTCGTGCGCGCCAGGTCCAACTCGCGCAGCGCAAAAACGATCTGCTCCGCTCGCGAATCCGCCGGCGCGGGCGCGGGCGCGGGACCCGTCGCAGCCGGGGCCGGCGCCGCCTCGCCGAACAGGCCGAGCTGGGCGCGCGACCTTCGCCGCGGCGAAGCGAGCGCCGGGTGGCCCGCCTCGTCCAGCTCCTGCGCCTCGAGGTTGCCGAGGATCTCCCGGGCCCGCCGCAGCACCGTCTCCGGCAGCCCGGCGAGCCGCGCGACGTGGATGCCGTAGCTGCGCGACGCGGCGCCCGGCACGACCTTGCGCAGGAACACGACGCGGCCCTCGACGTCGGAGACCGCCATCGTGAGATTGACCGCGTGCGGCTTCTCGCGGGCCAGGTCGCACAGCTCGTGGTAGTGGGTCGCGAACAGCGTCCGCGAGCGCGCCACGTCGTGCAGGTGCTCGGCGATCGCCCACGCCAGCGCCAGCCCGTCGAAGGTGCTGGTCCCCCGCCCCACCTCGTCCAGGAGCAGCAGCGAGCGCGGCGTGGCCTGGTGCAGGATGCGCGCGCACTCCGCCATCTCGACCATGAAGGTGCTCTGGCCGCGGGCCAGATCGTCCGCCGCGCCCACGCGGGTGAAGAGCCGGTCGACCAGCCCGATGCGGGCGCGCTGCGCCGGAACGAAGGAGCCCGCCTGCGCCAGCACCACGATGAGCGCGACCTGGCGCATCGCGGTGCTCTTGCCCGCCATGTTGGGACCGGTGAGGACCACCAGCCGCCGCTCGGAGTCGAGCGACAGGTCGTTGGGCACGAACGGGCCTTCCCCGGAAGCGGCGAGCGCGCGCTCGACCACCGGGTGGCGCCCCTGCAGCACCTCGATCACGTCCGACCCGTCGACCAGCGGCCGCACCCAGCCCGATTCCGCGGCGACGCGCGCGAACGAGAGCAGCGCATCCGCCTCGGCCGCCGCGGCGGCGCACGCGCGCAGGTCGGCGCTGCGGGCCAGCACCGCCGTCCGCAGCTCGTCGAAGATCTGCTGCTCCAGGGCCGCCCGGCGCTCCTCGGCCGACAGGACGCGCGCCTCGTGCTCGGCGAGAGCGGGCATGATGAAGCGCTCCGCGCCGACCGTGGACGAGCGCCGCTGGTAGTCGCCCGGGACCAGGTGCAGGTTGGGCTTGGTGACTTCGAGATAGAAGCCGGTCACCCGGTTGTAGCGGACCTTGAGCGACTGGATCCCGGTGCGCGCGCGCTCCTGTGCCTCGAGCGCGGCGATGGCGGCCCGGCCGCCCTGCGCCAGGTCGGCCAGCTCGTCCAGGTCGTTCCGGTAGCCTTGCCGCACGAAGCCGGGCTCGCGCCCGGCGGGAACCTCGTCGGCCAACGCCGTGTCGAGGAGCGCGCACAGGTCGGCCGGGGCGCCGAGGGGAGGGGCCAGATCGCGCAGGCGCGGCGCGGAGCACGCCGCCAGGCTCCGCGCCAGCGCGGGCATCCGCTGCAGCGAGGTGCGCAGCCCGGCCAGGTCGCGCGGCGCGCCCTGGCCGACCGCCAGCCGGCCGAGCAGGCGCTCGACGTCGAGCACGCTGCGCAGCGCGTCGGAGATCTCCTCGCGCGCGACCGCCCCCTGCGACAGCTCCTCGACCGCGTCCTGCCTGACGCGGATGGCAACGGCGTCGGTGAGCGGGGCCGCTAGCCAGCGCGACAGCATGCGCGACCCGGCCGCGGTCAGCGTCCGATCGACGACCGAGAGCAGCGTACCGGTGCGCCGCCCGTCCGGTCCGCGGAACAACTCGAGGTTCTGCACCGCGGAGGGGTCGATCCACAGCGCCTCCGCGGGCTGCTCCATCTGCACGCGCACGACGTGCTGCGCCGCCGAGCGCTGCGTCTCCTGGAGATAGGAGAGCGCCTCGGCTGCCGCCTGCACCGAGAGCGGCTCGCGCAGGCCGAAGCCGTCGAGCGTGGCCACTCCGAGATGTCGCTGCAGGAACCGCTGCGCTTCCGCCGGCCCCCGCGGGGCGCGCCCCTCGATGCGCACCGCTCCGCTCGCCTTGCGCAGCGCCTCCTCCAGGGGCGTCCCGAGCAACTCCTCCGCGAGCAGCAGCTCGCGGGGCTGGGCGCGCTGCAGCTCGTCGAGGGCGGCCTCCACGCCGCCCGGCTGCAACGCGCGCAACTCCCCGGTAGATGCGTCGAGCAAGGCGACCGCGGCGCGGTCCCCCTCGAGCGCCACCGCGCCGAGCCAGACCGGCTCGCGCGCATCCTCCTCGTCGAACAGGGTGCCGGGCGTGACCAGCCGCACGATCTCGCGCCGGACCAGCTGCTTGCCCGGCCCGGGCACCTCGACCTGGTCGCAGAGCGCCACCTTGTACCCGGCCGCTACCAGCCGCGCGACGTACCCCTTGGCCGCGTGGTGCGGGACGCCGGCCATCGGGACGCGGTCGTCGCCCTTGGCCCGGCTCGTCAGCGTGATCCCGAGCAGCTGGGCCGCGACGCGCGCATCGTCGTAGAACAGCTCGTAGAAGTCGCCGAGCCGGAAGAACAGCAGCGCGTCCTTCGCCTGCGCCTTGGCCTCGTGGTACTGCCGGATCATCGGCGTTAACGGGGTGTCGGAAACCATCTGGGCGGGCTCGGCCACTGCTGGCTGTGTACCAGAAAGCGGGCCTGCCGCAGCGCGGCGGTGAAATGCGTGGACGGGGTCCGCCGTTCGGCTCGACTGGGGTGCTGCGCCGAATGCTCCGGCCGCTGCTCGCGCTGGCGATGGTCTCCGGGCCCGCGCTGGCGGCGCCCGCCCAGACGGCTTCGTCCCCGGCGGGACCGGCGAGCTTTTTTCGCAGGATCAGCGCCGCGCAAAGGGCAGGCCCGATCCGCATCGACGGCCGCATCGACGAGAGCGCCTGGAGCGCCGCCGAGCAAGGCGAAGGATTCACCCAGTTCGAGCCCGACGAGGGCGCCCCGCCCACCGCGCCCACCCGCTTCCGGGTCCTGTGGGACGACGATTCCATCTACGTCGGCATCGAATGCGACGATCCCGAGCCGCCGACCGCCACGCTGAGCCGGCGCGATCGAGTCGTCGAGGGCGACTGGGTCTCCTTCGATCTCGACACCACCAACGACCGCCGCACCGCGTACCACTTCCAGGTCTTCGCCGGCGGGCAGCAGCTGGACGCGCTGCATTTCAACGACACCGATTTCACCACCGACTGGGACGCCGCGTGGGAAAGCGCGGTGGCGCGCACTCCCTCGGGCTGGTCGGTGGAGGTGCGCGTTCCGTTGCGAATCCTGCGGGTGCCGGACGGCGCGACGGAGTTCGGCTTCAACGTCTACCGCTATGTCGCCCGCCGCAAGGAGCAGGACCAATGGCGGTACCGCCCGCGCGGCTCGTCGGGCGACGTGAGCCTGCTCGGCCAGCTCGGCGGAGTGGGAGGGATCCACCCGGTTCGGTCGCTGGAGCTGCGGCCGTACCTGGCGACGCGGAGCACGATGACGCGCCCGGCGCCGGGCCCCGCCACCGCTCCGCTCCGCCTCGCGCCCTGCTCGTCCTTCGGCATCAGCGAGAACGGGCTCGCCGCGGGCTGCGCCGGGCTCGATCTGCGCTATTCGCTGGCGAGCGATCTGTCGCTCGTGGCCACCATCAATCCCGACTTCGGCCAGGTGGAGGCGGACCAGCGGGTCCTGAACCTCTCCACCTTCGAGACCTTCTTCCCGGAGAAGCGGCCCTTCTTCACCGAGGGCCTCGATCTGTTCCAGTCGCCGCTGCGGATCAGCTTCGGCGGGGCCTACGGCGGCGACGCGTACCAGATCTTCTACTCGCGGCGGCTCGGCAAGCCCCCGCCGGACTGGGACACGGTCAACGGAAGCTTGCTCTACCAACCCAGCGCGCGGCCTGTCGGAGCGGCGAGCAAGCTGAGCGGCTCCATCGGCGCGGCGGCGGTGGGCCTGCTCACGGCGTACGAGCCGCGCGTCGAGGCACAGGCGCTCCGGGACGGCAGGGTCGCCGAATTGCGCACGGCCGAGGCGGCGCAGAGCGAGGTGCTCCGCGTCCGCGTGCCGCTCTCGGACCGGGCCCTGGTGGGACTGGTGGCGACCGCCCGCGATCCACTCTTCGCCAGCTCCTCGTCGGATCTCTCCCGGCGCCACGCGCACGTGGGAGGCGCGGACTTCACCACCTTCGATGCCCACCGGGACTGGAGCTTCACCGGACAGGCCGTCGGATCGTTGCTCAGCGGTGGCGACGCGGAGGTGGAGGACGATGGCACCGTGTTGGGGAGCGGGTCCCGCGGGGTGGCGGTCAGCGGGAAGGCGCAGAAGAGCGCGGGCCCGCTGATCGGCTTCGTCAGCAGCGACTGGCTCTCGCCGCAGTTCACCGTGAACGACCTCGGCTTCATGAGGCGGGCGAACCTGTTTCGCGGATTCGGCTACCTGCAGCTGCGCGACGTGCACCCCAGCTCGTGGTACCAGCGCGCGCTGGTCGGCGCCTGGCTGCGGGAGGTGCGCGACTCGACGCTTTCGCTCGCGCTCGCGCAGGAGGTCGGGACCGAGACCTACGTGCAGCTGAACTCGCAGTGGGACTTCGGCGCGTTCGGATACGTGTCGACGCCGGGCGTGGACGACCGGGAGCTGCGGGACGGGACGCCCCTCGAGCGCCAGGCGCAGCATGGCGGCGGAGTGAACTTCAACAGCGACTCCCGCAAGCGGGTCCAGGTCGGGGCCTACGCGGAATACAGCCGCGGGGTCCCACGGTTCGAGCGCAATTACGACTTCGGCATGTACCTCACCCTGCGTCCGATGCCGCAGCTCGAGACGACTCTCTCGCTCGACTTCGTGCGCACGGACGGCGCCATCCGGCGGATCCGCACCGCGGCCGCGCCGGGCAACGTCGATCCCGCAATGGACAAGCTCGACCGCGCCACCGCATCGCAGCACGATCGGTTCTACCTCCTCGCTCCGCAGTCCTCCCGCTCGCTGAGCAGCATCGTCCGCGCTACCTACGCGTTCTCCCCGCACCTCACCCTGCAGCTGTACACGCAGCTGTTCGGCGCCGGCGTCGCCTACGGCGATACGCTCCGCGCCGACGTGCCGGCGGGAAGATCGACCGTGCGCCTGTCGCAGCTCAGGCCAGCTACGGGGGACGAGCCCGAGCCGGACAAGCTCGACGATCGCCAGGCCGGACTGAACGTGAACGTCATCCTGCGGTGGGAATGGCGGCTGGGCTCCACGCTCTATCTCGTCTACGCGCACCAGACCTCGGCTGACTTCCGGCCCCGCCCCGGCGGGCTCGACTTCCGCGGCGAGGTCGGCGCCTTTGCCAGCGATGCGGCGGCGCACGGCGACACCTTCCTCGTCAAGATCGACTTCCTGAAGGCCCTCTGAATTTCAGCAACGGCGAGCCGCGAGTCGCAAGCTTGCCGGAGCGGATGACGGACGCCCGCGAGCGAAAGGCGTAGCGCCGCCCCATCGGCGCCGACTACTCTGTCCGGATGATCCAGGCGGTGAAGGACCTCCAGCGCCTGCGCGAGATCAGCGCGGTGGTGGTGCGGCACGGGTTCGGCGAGCTGCTGGACCGGAGCCGTCTGTGGGACGTGCTCGGCCGGCGCGAGCCGGGCGAGCGGCCCTCGCGCGCCGAGATGCTCGCCACCAGCGCGCGGCGGTTCCGCGAGACGCTGGCCGAGCTGGGGCCCACCTTCATCAAGCTGGGGCAGATCCTCTCCGCGCGGCCCGACATCCTGCCGCCCGACTTCATCGCCGAGCTGTCGCAGCTTCAAGATAGCGCCCCGCCGATGTCGCTGGACGCAGTGCTGAGCCTGGTCCAGCAGGGGCTCGGGCGCCCCTCCGGCGAGCTGTTCGCGCACATCGATCCCAAGCCGCTGGCCTCCGCCTCGATCGCCCAGGTGCACCGCGCGCGGCTGCACGACGGCGAGACCGTGGTCGTCAAGGTGCAGCGGCCGGGCATCGAGCAGCAGATCCGGTCCGACACCGACCTGCTCTTCTACCTGGCGCGCTTCCTCGAGGGAGTGATCGAGGAGACGGGCATCTACACGCCGACGGGCATCGTCAGCGAGTTCCGCCAGGCGATGCTGGTCGAGCTCGACTTCGAGAACGAGGCGCGCAACATCGAGGAGTTCGCCAGGACGCATGCCAGCCGCGAGTTCGTGGTCATCCCGCGGGTGGTGCGCACGCATTCCGCGCGCACGGTGCTCACGCTACAGGAGCTGGTCGGCGTGAAGCTCAAGACGGTCCTCGAGGACCCGGGCGTCGAAGGCATCGACCGCAAGGTGCTCGCGCGCAACATCCTCGACGCGTCCTTCCACCAGCTCTTCGCCGACGGGCTGTTCCACGGCGACCCGCACCCCGGCAACGTGATCGTGCTGCCCGGGAACCGGCTGGGGCTGATCGACTTCGGGCTGGTGGGCCGGCTCTCCAAGGCGATGCAGGAGTCGATCATCCTGCTGGTGCTCGCCATCAGCCTGCGCGACCCGGACACGGTGGCCCGCCTGCTCTACAAGGTGGGCGTCCCCGACGAGCGCATCAACCTGCACCAGTTCCGCGCCGACATCCACGACATCCTGGACCGCTACCTGGGGCTCAAGCTCTCCGAGGTGAGCTCGACCACCCTGCTCCACGAGCTGACCGACCTGGCGCTCAAGTACCGGATCAAGATCCCCAAGGAGTACGCCGTGCTCTCCAAGGCGTCGGCGACCACCGAAGGGATCCTGCGGCAGCTCGACCCCGACCTCGACGTCGCCAGCATCGCCCTGCCCTATGCCAAGCAGCTCCTCTGGGAGCGCTACAACCCGAGCTCGATGAGCGGCGGCGTGCTGCGCATCCTCTTGCAGCTGCAAGGGTTCCTGCAGGACACCCCGCAGCAGCTCTCGCAGATCCTGATGGACCTCGAGGGCGGCAAGTTCCACGTCACCGTCCGCAACGACGAGATGGCGAAGCTCAACCTCAACGTGAAGGCGCTGGGGATTCTCGTCTTCATGGGCTCCATCGCCTCGGGGTTGATCGCCGGCGCCTTCTCGCTGGTCGGGCGCGCCTCGGATCCCGCCACCGGAACCACGCGCTGGCCCATCCCCGCCCTGGCCGGGCTCGCCCTCGCCGCCATGCTCTTCGGGGCGGCGGTGACCTGGACGCTCCTCAGCGGCCGGCTGAAGAAGCTCTCCGTCCGCCGCTTCCTGAAGTGAGCCCCCGCCGGGGCGCGCGGCTCACTTCTTCTCCTCGCCGCCGGGTGGGGCGGGGAGCGCGTCGATCACCGGGAGCGCCTCGATCACCTGGGGCCGCCGGAGAACGTCCGGCGCGGGAGGAAGCGGCGGGGACTCGGGAGGAAGGTCGATGAGCCCTTCCGCGTCGGCGACCAGCGCAGCCAGCGCTCCCTGCCGCCCCACCTCGAGCCAGGAGAATACCGTCCCGAAAGCGAGCCCGGCTGCGAGCCGCGGCGGCACGGCGAGCAGGAAGAGCGCCGGATCGAGTCCGGCCCAGAGGATCCCGGTGAACAGCCCGGCTGCGCTCGCGACGATCAGCTGCAGCAGCAGGAACGCGAGCTGCACCGCGGCGCACGCGCCCGGCCGGCGGCCGAGCAGCTCGCAGGCGCGCGCGAACGCAGTCAAGGGCCCGTCCCCGAACGCCGACGCCCGCACGAGCATCAGCCGCGCGAGCGCCTCGAGCAGGATCCCGCCGACGATGGCGAAGCATCCGGTCAGCGCCAGCAGCGCGAAGGCGCCCGGCGTCGGCCGGGCCAGGACGGTCGCCGCGCCGGAGAGGGCCGCCACACCCAGCGAGAGCCCGAAGGCGAGCAACAGCCCGTAGGCGAGCGCGCCGGCGGCGGCGACCCGCGGGAACCCGCGCACCGCCAGCGGCCAGAAGTGACCCGGCGGAGGCCTGCGCTGCAGCTCCGCGTCCGCGGCGAGCACCGGCAACGCGCCGGACCAGAAGGCCATCCCCAACGTCCAGGAGATCGCCGCGGCGGCCAGCGCGCCGCCCAGGAGGGCCCATCTCATCTTCCCCAGCGCCACCGCGGCGGCCGCGAGCCCGAGCAGCGGCTCGAGGTGTCCGGCGACCGCCACGACGAGCACGGCGGCGAGCGCCCAGGGCAGCATCGAGAGCGCGCTGCCGAGCGCGTCCAGCAGCGCTTTCCCGAAGGAAAGCTCCGGGTTCCGCGACGCGGCCCGAAGCCCGAGCCGGACCGCCTGGTTGGCGCGCAGCATGGCCGGGCACGTCTACCCCATCGCACCCCGCTCCGGAAGGTGGGTGCAAGGTTCCTTGAGAAGCACCCACGTGCAGTTCTACAGTCAGTGAAGAGGAGTTTCCTCTGCGCGGAGCGTGGATGGCGGAAGCCGCTGACATCCCCTCGTCGGTCCTGGTGGTGGACGACGAGCCGATCGTGCTGCAGCTCTTCTCCCGGGTGCTGAGCGAGAAGGGCCTGCGCACGCGCACCGCTTCGAGCGCGGAGGAGGCGCTCAAGCTCCTCGAGCAGGGAGGCATCGCCTGCGTGCTGGCCGACAAGAACATGCCGGGGATGGACGGGATCGAGATGCTCCGCCGCGTGCGCGAGGCGCAGCCGCACTGCGCGTTCATCGTCATGACCGGCTACGGCTCCACCGAGTCGGCCATCGAGGCGCTCCGGCTGGGCGCCGTCGACTACCTGCAGAAGCCCTTCGAGGACCTGGGCCTGGTCGCGCAGCGGATCGAGGACGCGATCCAGCAGGTGCACAACGATATCGACCGCTCCGCGGCCCTGGCGCGGCTGGGGGTCTTCCAGGAGGGCGAGCCGCCCGCACCTGACGACCAGTCCGATCCGGGCGCGCCCATCCAGATGCTGGAAGCGCGCGTGCGGCAGGCCACCGAGGACCTGCGCGCGCGCTGCCTGCAGCTCCTTTCGCGCCTGGTGGCGAGCAAGGGCGCCGGGCGCGAGGTGCTGCTCTCCGGCGAGCGCATCCTCGACGAGGTGAGGCGCGCGCGGCAGGCGAGCCCGAGCGAGGACATGGGCCGCATCGAGCGACTGCTGGAGGAGCACCTGGCCCTCGCGCGGCATGCACAGAGCCGGTAGCAGAGCCGCATACACCGGCGCACGTTTCCCTTCGATTCGCGAAATTGCTGCCTCGAGGAACGCCGCCCTACAGTCGAGAGGCGACGGGTGCACCGTCGGCGCCGCTTCTCGGAGATCGCCCGCGATGTCGTTCCGCGCCCGCCTGTTCGCCTTCCTCGCCCTGACCGGCGTCCTGCCGGTGGCGCTGCTCGGGTGGCTGTCGTTCTCGCTGCACCGCGCCGAGGTCGAGCGCACCGTGGGCCGCGCACAGCTCTCGGTCGCCGCGGAAGCGGCGCGCAACGTGGAGCGGACGATCGCCGCCGCGGTCGACGGCTTGCGCTTGTCGGTGGGCGCGCTTCCGCTCGAGCAGCTCTCGAATGCCGAGCTGGCGGCCGTCCTGCGCATCCCCTACCGGCAGCTCCCGGCGCTCGGCGCGGTGGCGCTCCTGGGCAACGACGGCAAGCTGCTCGCGACCCCGGTGTACGAACGGGACGCCGAGAAGCCGGACGCGTTCTCCGAAGTCGACCTGCAGGCCCTGCTGCGGCACGCCCCCGTCACGCTCGCCGGTCAGACCGGCACCGCGCTGGGAGCGCCGTATCGCGGGTCGACCGGCACGACCCGGCTGCCGGTCGCCCTGCGGCTCGACCGGGTGCGCCTGCTCGCCGCGGAGCTGTCGCTCAAGGAGATCGCGGCGCGTCTTTCGCAGCTGCCCGGGACCGCCTTCCTCGCCGGCCCGGGGGGCACCGCGCTGGCGGGGCCGGCCGAGCTGTCGCCGGACGAGACGCAGCTCGCGGCGGCGGTGGTCGCCTCGCGCGCGCCGGTAGCGCGGCTGGTCCGGCACCCGGATGGATCGGAATGGCTCGCGGCCGCGGCGCCGGTGGGCGCCATGGGTTGGGCAGTCGGCGTGGCGCAGCCCGCCGCAACCGCGTTCAGCGGCGCGGTGCGCGTGCGCGACTACACCGTCTTCTGGGCGGCGGTCGCGCTGCTGCTCACGGCGGTGCTCGGAGCGCTGCTTTCGCGCGGCCTCTCGCAGCCGGTGCGCGAGCTTTCCCAGGGCGTGACCGCGCTGGCGGAAGGCCGCTACGACCAGACCGTCCAGGTCGACTCGGGCGACGAGCTGGGCCAGCTCGCCGACGGCTTCAACCGGATGTCCCGCGAGATCCGGCGCCGCGACGAGGAGATCCGCGCTTGGAACGCCGAGCTGCAGCAGCGCGTCGACCACCGCACCGCCGAGCTGAAGATGGCGCAAGACCAGATCCTCCGCACGCGCCGCCTGGCGGCGATCGGTTCTCTCGGCGCCGGCATTGCCCACGAGCTGAACAACCCGCTGACCGCCGTCTCGGGGCTCATCTCGCTCGCCCGCAAGCAGTTGGGCGAGTCCTCCCCGCAGGCGGACACGTTGAAGCAGGCGCTCGAGCAGGCCCGGCGGGTGAGCAAGATCGTCGGTGACCTGCGCCAGTTTGCCGAGCAGGAGCGCACCTACGGCGGCCGGCGCTTCCCGCTCTCGCAGCCGGTGCAGGGCGCGCTCGACCTCTACGCGGGGGAGCTGCGCGAAAAGCGCATCGAGGTCCGCCAGGAGCTGAAGGACGGCGTGCGCGAGGCGCAGGGCGATCCGGTGCAGATCCAGCAGGTCGTCGCGCACCTGCTGCAGAACGCGATCGCCGCCATGCCCGAAGGCGGCGAGCTGCGCATCGGGCTCACCGACGTCGCGGGGGACGCGCTCAAGCTGACGGTGAGCGACTCCGGCAAGGGAATCCCCGCCGACATGCGCGAGCGCATCTTCGACCCGTTCTTCACCACCAAGGACGGCGCGGCCGGCGTCGGGCTGGGACTCTCCATCTCCCACAGCATCGTCGAGGCGCACCATGGCCAGCTGCTGGTCGACAGCGCGCCCGGAGGCGGCGCGACCTTCACCATCCTCCTTCCCGCCGCGGCGCCGGCGGCCCACCTGGTGTAGCCACCATGGCTGCGGACGAGCTGAACAAGGAAGCGGAGCTCCTCGGGCCCGGGCTCATCCACGAGATGCGCCACCCGTTGATGGGCATCAAGGCGGGGCTCGAGCTGCTCGCGCGCAAGACCGGGGTCGGCCACTCGGACGAGTTCCGCCTGGTGGCGCAGCAGGTGGCGCGCCTGGAGGAGCTGTTCCGGACCTGGCAAGACCTGTTCACGCCGCAGCGCCTGCCGCCGACCCTGTTCGCGGTCGAGCCGGTCGTGCAGCGATCCGTGGACCTGCTCGCGTACCGCCTGCGCAAGCTGGGCACCCGATTCGTCTTCCATTCCGCTGGGCCGACCTACGGCCACGGCACGGCACACGCCGTGCTGCACGCCGTGACCAATCTGCTGGTCAACGCGGCCGACGCGGTCGAGGAGGCCGGCCGCGTCGAGGTCCGCATCGTGGGCGGCGACCGCGGCCCGGAGGTGCGCGTCTCCGACGACGGAGCCGGGATCGCCGAGGACGACCTGCCCCGGATCTTCTCGCCCCGCTTCACCACCAAGCCGGACGGCCGCGGGTCGGGGCTGGGCCTGCACGTCGCCCGCACCGTGATGGAGCGCAGCGGAGGCGGCGTGCTGCTCGTCGCACCCGGCGACCCGCACCGCCTGTGCTGGGCGCGCACCGAGTTCGCGGTGCGGATCGCGAGGGTCCCGTAGCGTGGCGCGGCGGAGCACCAGCCGGCTCGCCCTGGAGTCCGCGGCCGCGCTCTGCGCGATCCTCGCGGGAGCCTGGTGGGTCTTCAGCCGCGCCGTCTACCGGGCCCCGCCCGAGCTGCGCGCCGCGATCCCCAAGTCGGCCTCCGCGGCGGTCGATGTGGCCATCGTCGAGGCGGTGAGCGGACCGGTACAGCGCAACACCTCGCAAGGCGACTGGGCGGCGCTGGTCGCCGGCGAGCACCTGCGCGCGGACGACTCGCTGCGCACCGGGAAGGGCGCGCGCACCGACCTGCGCATCGGCGATCGCGCCCGCCTGACCGTCACCGAGTCCTCGCAGCTGACCATCCGCGAGATCACCGACAAGGTGCACGAGTTCCAGCTGGCTCGCGGCCGGGTGAAGGCCGACTACGAGCCCGACGCGCAGCGGTTGCTGCGCATCGAGAGCTCCAGCGGAGTGGTCGAGTCGCGCGGAGCGCGCTTCAGCGTGCTGAGCACCGGGACCGCGGTGGCGATCGCGACCGAGGCCGGCGCGGTCACCCTGCGCGCGCAGGACGGCAGCGTCGAGGTGCACGAGGGTCGGCAGGCGGTCGCGGTGCAGGGCGGCCCCCCGTCCGCGAGCGAGCCCATTCCCGCGAGCTTGCTGCTCAAGGTGGCCAACGCCGCTGCAGCCACGGACGGGCTGTGCGCGACGGTGGAAGGAGTCGCGCCTCCGGGCGCCGAGGTCACCGTGGACGGCGCGGCCGCGGCGGTGTTGCCGGACGGGCGGTTCCGCGTGCCGGTCGCGCGCACCAGCGAGCGGCGCGAGGTGCTCGTCGCGCTCCGCGACGTGTCGGGCCGCGAGGAGACGCGGAAGGTCCGCTGCGTGGACCCGCTCGCGCGCATCCGCGATTTCGCGATCCACTGGCGGAAGGGGCCGCCGTGATCGCGCTGCTCCTCGCCGGCGTGACGATCGCCTCGGACCCGCCGCGCGTGCAGCTCGGCGAGACGGCGAAGGCGCGCCTGCGCGTCCAGGCGCCGTCGGAGCCGCGGCTGTCGGCGAGCGTCGGGCGGATCGAGAACTTGCGCGCCGCGGGCGATGGCCGCTGGGAGGCCGACTACCTGCCGCCCGACGACTCCGTTCCGCAGCTCGCGCTCATCTCCGCCACGGCCGGCGGCGAGGTGGCCCTGTTCACCCTGCCCCTCTGGGGACAGGGGGACGCCGTGGTCAAGACGCGGCCGCGCGCGCGGATCGAGGTGCGCATCGGCGAGGAGCGCTTTCCCGCCATCGCCGACCAGACCGGCACCGCGGTCGTCCCGGTGAACGTGCCGCCGGGCGTGACGGCCGCCAAGCACGGGCTGCAGTCGATCGACTTGCACGTGCCGCCGCTCCGGCTGGTGCACGTCACGCTCGACCGCGAGAAGGTCCGCGCGGACCGCGCGGAGAGCGTGCGGGTCCTGCTCTTCGCGGTCGGTCCCGACGGCGCACCGCGGCGCGACGCGCGGTTCTCGCTGCGCGCGACCCGGGGCCAGATCTCGGCCCCGCGCGCCCGGGCGGCCGGGGTGTACGAGGCAGCCTGGACGTTCGCGCCCGGGCCTTCTGGCCGTGCCCGGCTCTCCGCCGAGCTGGCCGGGGCGACCGATCAACCCGGCGAGTTCGCCGTCGAGCTGGAGGCCGGGCCGGCCACCTCGCTGCGCCTTCGCGCCGATCGCGAGCGGCTGGTGGCGGGCGAGGGCGGGTTCACCGCGCACGCGGTCGCGCTGGACGCCGCGGGCAATCCGAGCGCGGAGCCGCTCCATTTCGAAACCACGCTCGGCGAGGTGCGCGGCGGCGGCTCCGAAGTGCGGGTGGAGGTGCCCTCGTCGTTCGGCGGGCGCACCGAGCTGCGGCTCGCCGTGCATCCTTCCGGACGGCCCGAGCCCGCCGCGGAGATCGCGCTTCCGCTCTCGCCCGGCGAACCGGAGGTGGCGGAGATCGAGCTCCCCCGGCGAGCGCTGCACGCGGACGGCGTCACCCGGTACCCGGTGCTGGTGCGGATCGCCGACCGGTTCGGGAACCCGGTCGAGGACGCGCGGCCGGAGGTGCTGGCCGACGAGGGCAGCGTCAGCCTTCCCGCCCGCCCGGAAGGCGGCGCGTACGTCGCGACGTACCTCGCTCCGCTCTCCCGGGAGCGGACCTTCTCGACCATCGCGGTGCGCGCCGGGGCCGCGCAGGCGCGCGCGCGGCTCGATCTGCTGGCTCGGATCCGCCCGCTCGCCCTCAGCCCGCGCCTGGGCCTCTTGACCAACTTCTCCGGCCTGACCTCGCCGGTGGCAGCCTTCGAGACCTCGCTGCGGACCAACCGCTGGGGGCCGGAGCTGGCCTTTTCCGCCGACCTCTCGTACGCGCTGCAGAACGCGGGCGGATCGTCCGCGCAGGGCGTCGTCGCGCGGGCGCACACGGACTGGATCGTGGCCTCGCTGGGAGTGGCCTACCGCCTCGCGCTCGCGCCCTCGACGAGCGCCTGGGTCGGCGGCGGACCGCAGCTCACCACGATCCTCACCCGCACGCAGTTCGGGGGGCTGCCGGCCGAGACGGGCGCCGCCGTGGTGCCGGGCGCGTACTTCGCAGTCGGCGCCGAGAAGCGCTTCGGGTCCTTCCTCCCCTTCGCCGAGCTGCGCGCGTCGGTGTCCGCCGACCCGGCGCTTCCCAACCTCCGCGGCGCGCTCCGCGCGTTCGCGTTCACCCTGGGCAACCGCTTTGAGCTGCTCTAGGCCCATCGCGCTCTGTGCGCTGCTCGCGGCCTGCACGCGCGGGCCCAGCCGATCCGCGCCGCGGCCCACGGCGATGCAGCCGGCCGCCGCATACACGTCCGTCGACGTGCCCGTCCATATCCTGGGAGAGCACTTCGAGCCGGTCGCGAGCCAGCGCGTCGGGCGGGGCGGAGCCGTCGACGTCGATTCCACCTTCCGCGCCTTCCTCGGAGACGTCGAGCTGAAGGACGTCCAGTGGCAGGCGCCCGATCGGCTCACCGCCCTGGTCCCCGCCGGCCTGTCCGGAGGTCCCTACGATCTGACGGTGATCGGCCCCACCGGGGAAGGGACCTTCCCCGCGGCGTTCTCCGGTTCCACCCGCCGTCCCGCAGCGCTGAGCGCGACCCTCTCCGCGCCGGCGCGCGTGGAGCTCGGCACGCAAGCCGAGGTGGACTTGCTCCTGACCAACGGAGGAGACGCCGCGGCGGCGAGCCCGAGCGTCTCGCTGCTCGCCGGCGAAGGGCTGGCGGTGGTCGCGGTGCCCGGCGCGGGCGCCAGAATCAAGCCCGGCCAGACGGTCCATCTTGTCGCGCTCGTCGCGGCGGAGGCGCGAGGATCGGTGCCGCTCACGCTCGACGTCACCGGCCGGGACGCATTCGACGGCGAGCAGATCGAGGCCATCGCCTCCGCGACCGTCCAGGTCGTCTCGCCGGCGGAGCTCTCGACGGCCACGGTGCCGGTGCCCGACCTGGTCAGCGTGGGCCAGTCGCTCGACCTCGTCGCCACTGTCACCAACCAGGGCGACGTCGACGCGCTCGGAGTCGCGCTGACGCCCTTGTCCGTCTCCGGACCGGGCGGCGCGGTGGTCGACTCGCTTCCGCCGCCGCAGGACATCCCGGCCGGAGCGTCGCGGACCTTCCACGTCGCGGCCCACGCGACCTCCTCCGGCGCGGTCTTCTTCGCCTGCGGGGTGGCCGGTTCCGACGCGATCACCGGCGGGGCGATCTCGGTGCAGGCTACCTGGGACATCGTCTTCGTCCAGGCGGCGGCGCAGCTCTCGGCGCGGTGGCTCACCGTGCCGCCGATGATCGCGCCTGGCCAGGGCTTCACCGCTACCTTGGGCGTGACCAACACCGGCGAGGCCCTCGCCAGGGACGTCGCTCCGGTCCCCAACCCGCCCTCGGTCGCCGTGACCGCGGGATCGGGCAGCCTGACCGCGTCCCCAGCGCAAGCGCCGGTCGACGTCCCCGGCGGCAGCACGGCGGTCTTCTCCTGGACCTTCAGCGCGAGCGGGTCGCCTCCCGCCTCCCTGGTCCTCTCGGCCGGGGCGTCCGGCGCGGACGCGAACTCGGGCGCGGCAATTGCGGCCGGGTCCGTCTCCTCGCCCACCATCGCGCTCCAGAACTCGTCGGTGCTGGTCGCCTCCCTGTCGGCACCCGCCGGCGCGCTGCGCGGGGACACGTTCACGGCGACCCTCGCCGTCACCGATTCCGGTGGAGTCGGCGTGAACGGCCTCGCCCCGTCGCTCAG
Organism: Myxococcales bacterium; assembly: GCA_035635335.1. Classification (GTDB taxonomy): domain Bacteria; phylum Myxococcota; class Myxococcia; order Myxococcales; family 40CM-4-68-19; genus VBKO01. The sequence goes on from DASQBG010000193.1 coordinate 22,960, forward strand.
CATCGCCTCAGGCACGGGAGGGGCGCAGGTGGTCTCCGGACCCGTCCCCGCCTCCCAGAACGTGGCGGGCGGCGCGACTGCGTCGTTCACCTGGACCTGCGCGGCCACCTCGAACGGGGCCATCGCCCTCTCGGCGACGGTCGCCGGAACCGACGCCATCGACGGCAGCTCGCGGTCGGCGACCGCGGGAGCCACGGTCGCCATCTCCGACGCTGTCCAGGTCGCCGCCGCTCCGCTGGGCGCGAGCACTACGTTCGCGTACGTCTTCGACTTCAACGGCCGCGTCTACCTGGGCCCCAGCCGGGACGGGACCGGCGGCGTGCGCATGCTCCCCGACGGGTCGAGCCCGCAGCCCTTCACGCTCGCGTTCCAGGGCGACCCGGTGAACGGCGACAACAATGCGTCCAGCACCCGCCCATTCCCCTCGCTGGGATCCACCAACTGCGCGATGGACACGATCCAGTGCGGGCCGGACAACGAGAACGGCCGTGGGCTCTTCGGTTCCGGAATCGTCGGCGGGACGCCGTGGCTCATCGCGGGCGGTGCGCGCACCAACAGCGTCCTCTCGCACGTCTATGCGACAACCGACGCGGGCACGGCGCCGGTCTTCAGCTACGACTACGTCGCGAACGCCCTCACCAGCCAGACCCGCGGCACCTCGTCCATGCTCGTGTTCCGCGACCGCGTCTACTTCGGGTTCGCCGACACGGGCGCGAGCCGGCCGACGTACATCGTGCTGCGCAAGATGCCCTCGTCACCCGGCTCCACGCCCGTCGTCGGCGTCGACGTCGCGAACCTTCGCATCAACCAGGTCAGCGACGTCGGATCGGCGGGGCTGGTGAACCGCAACACCACGCAGATGCAGATGATCGATTCCCAGACGGCCTTCAACGACCGGATCTACCTTGCCAACAACGGCGGCATCGTCCATTCGGACACCAACGATCCCCAGCCGCCGCTGGCCGGCCTTCTCCCGCCCTGGACCGTCTCCACCCCGAGCAACGCGCTCTATGTCGGGAAGTCCTCGATCACCACCCGCAAGACGCTGGACATCGCGCCTGCCGACAAGGCGTTCCCGCAGATGGCGGCCCTGGCCGGCAGGCTGTACGCAGCGCGCAACACGACCTCCGGCCCGCAGCTCTGGACTTGCGTGCCGGGGCCCGATCTCCTCTGCGATCCGCAGGACTGGACGTTGCTGGCGCCCAACGGCGTGGGCGACACCACGCTCAGCCAGTTCGACGACCCGCAGAATACCCGCGTCACGCTGCTCGCGGCGACCTCGAGCCGGCTGTATGTCGGCTACAACAACCCGGCCGGGGTGGTGCTGTACCGGTCGCGCGCCGGCCTCACCGCTCCCTCGTCGCGCGCCGACTTCGAGGGGACCGCCGGCTGCGACGCTTCGCAGGCGCCTTCTTCCTGCGACGGCCTGGGCGGCCGCGGCCTGGGAGCCGGCGCGACGCGGATCTTCGACGGGCGCGTGCTCACCTATGGCAAGGACTACCTCTACCTGACGGCGGGCAACGGGAGCTCCGGCTTCCGGGTCTTCCGGCTGGTGCAGTGAGGCCCCCGATGCCGAGCATCCTCATCGTCGACGACGAGCCGGTGGTCCTGGACGTGCTCAAGCGCCTGCTCGAGGAGGAAGGGCGCGAAATCTCCCTGGCGAGCTCGCCCGCCGAGGCGCTGCGCATCGCCCAGCTGGGGCCCTTGGAGGTGGCGCTGATCGACAAGAACCTGCAGGGCGCCTCGGGCCTCGACCTGTCGCGGAAGCTGAAGGCGCTCCAGCCCGAGGTGGAGGTGATCCTCATCACCGGCTACGCCTCGATCGACACCGCGATCGAGGCGGTCCAGATCGGCGCATTCGACTACCTGACCAAGCCCATCGACGACTACGCCGCGCTCGCGCTCAAGGTGCACAACGCGATGGAGAAGTCCCTCCTGCGCCGCGGCCAGCGGGACCTGCTCGAGCGCCTGAGCGAGTCGGAGGCCCGCTACCGGCACCTGGTCGCCTCCGCCCCGGACGCGGTGGTCGTCTACGAGGTGGAGTCCGGCCTCGTCCAGGACGCCAACGGCGCGGCCGTGCAACTCTACGAATATACGCTCGAGGAGCTGAGCTGCCTGCGCGCGACCCAGCTGGGCCCCACCGAGCCCGGCAGGCACGAGCACCGGCGCAAGGATGGGACGGCGTTCACCGCCGACGTGAGCGCGACGGAGTTCACGCTCAAAGGAAAGCAGCTGCGGGTGCAGTCGGTGCGCGATGCGACCGCGGCCGTGCAGGCGGAGCGGGAACGGCGCGCGCTGGAGGAGCGGCTGCGCGTCTCGCAGAAGATGGAGGCGGTGGGCCGCCTCGCCGGCGGGGTGGCGCACGACTTCAACAACCTGCTCACCATCATGTCCGCGCACGCGGAGTTCCTCTCCCAGCAGCTGGGCCCGGACAATCCCGAGGTGCAGGGGATCGCGCGGGCGGCGGAGCGCGGAGCCGCCCTCACCAAGCAGCTGCTCCTCTTCAGCAGGCACAAGCCGGTCGCGCACGAGCACATCGACCTGAACGGCGCCGTCACGGAGGTGATGCGGCTGCTCGCCCGCGTGCTCGGCGAAGGCGTGCGCCTGCAGTCGGAGCGTGCGGGAGACTTGTGGGGGGTGCGCGCCGACCCCGACCAGATCGGACAGGTGCTGATCAACCTCGCCGTCAACGCGCGCGACGCGATGCCGCGCGGCGGAACGGTGAAGATCGCCACCGCGAACGAGCTGGTGCGGGAGCCGCGTACGCTGCGGGGCGCCGAGCTTTCCCGGGGGCGTTACGCGACCCTGTCGGTCACCGACTCCGGCGAGGGCATGAGCGAGGACGTTCTCGCGCGCTTGTTCGAGCCCTTCTTCACCACCAAGGAATTCGGAAAAGGCACCGGGCTCGGGCTTGCCACCGTGTACGGGATCGTGCGCGCCTGCGGTGGCGCCATCGACGTCGAGTCGCGCCGCGGCGCGGGCAGCACCTTCCGCATCTACCTGCCGGCGAACGACGAGCCGGCGCCGAGCAAGGGCCGCATCGCGCGCCCGGCGGAGAACGGGCGCGGCGAGACCATCCTGGTGGTCGAGGACGAAGATCCCGTGCGCACGCTCTTGCGCCGCATCCTGGTCGACCACGGCTATCGCGTGCTCGAGGCCCGCGACGGCCTCGACGGGCTTCGCCGCTCGCAGGAGCACGGGGGCGAGATCCACCTCCTGCTCACCGACATGGTGATGCCGGAGATGACCGGGCCCGAGCTGGCCCAGCGGGTCGCCGCGCAGCGCCCCACCACGCGCGTCCTGTTCATGACCGGGTACACGGAGCACGACTCCGCCGGCGCGGCGGCGCTGCTGCACAAGCCGTTCTCCACCACGACCTTGCTCGGCCACGTGCGGCGCCTGCTGGACGCCGGATCGCTGAAAACTTGACCAGTGCGCGTACGTTCAGTAGGTTCTCGCGGTCCGGAGGGGACCGATGACCGAGACGCTGACCGAACGCCAGGAGAAGATCCTCGCCTTCATCAAGAAGAGCATCCAGGACCAGGGGTACCCGCCCACCATCCGCGAGATCGGCGAGCACTTCGGCATCCGCTCCACCAACGGCGTGAACGACCACCTCAAGGCGCTCGAGCGCAAGGGGTACCTCCTCCGCGGCGAGCTGAAGAGCCGCGCGCTGAGCGTGATCGAGGGCGGCAAGCCCGCGCGGTTCGTGCGGCGCGAAGTGGACCCCGCTCCCGAGATCGACCTGGCACGGGTGGTCGAGGTGCCGGTGGTGGGGAAGGTCGCCGCGGGCGCGCCCATCCTGGCGCAGGAGAACATCACCGATCACGTGCGCATCGACAGCTTCCTGCTCGGCGACGCCAGCAAGAAGGTGTTCGCGCTCAAGGTGACCGGCGACAGCATGATCGGCGACGGGATCCTCGACGGCGACTACATCTTCGTCCGCAAGCAGCTGCAGGCCTCGGCCGGCGAGATCGTGGTCGCGCTGATCGAGGACGAGGCGACGGTGAAGCGGTACTACCCGGAGGGCGATCGGGTGCGGTTCCAACCGTCCAACCCGAGGCTCAAGCCGATCTACGTGGCGCGCGACGAGTTCCGCGAAACGCAGATCATCGGCGTGGTGGTCGGCGTGTATCGCCGGATGAACTAACCGCGCTTCGGATCGGGCTCGCCGGACCGTGGGCGGAAGAGCGGGCAACTCCGCACCGGCTGCCTGGGGTACTTCTCCGGGAGCAGCGGGCAGAGGATGAACGTGCTGTTGCCGGTGCGCACATACCGCGGCGGCGCCGCGCAGCGGTGACAGAGGCTCTCCGGAAACGGCAGCTCCTCGCTCACGGCGCAAGCCTACCTCGCGGCGGCCTTGCGCGCGGCTACTCCGGAATCGGATCGATGTCGCTCCCGGTCTGGGAGCCCTGCACCTGGTCTCCCGAGCCCTTGTCGTTGCCGGCCTGGTTCAGGTTCGGATCCTGCATCAGCCGCTCGCGCTCGGTGAGGGTCCGATGCGC